>JAEYTA010000140.1 GCA_023434265.1 Pseudomonadota bacterium | reverse complement strand
GGGGTGCAGCGGGGGCGAGGAGAAGACCGGCTTCGGCGGCGTCGGAACCGTCGGCCGTGCCGTCGGCCGGGGGCCGGGCCTCCGGCGCGCTCGGGGGCTTCACCGGCGCGCCCGTCAGCCCGGCGAGCAGGCCCTGGAACTCGCCGGCCACGTCGGCGGTCGCCCCTTGCGGGGTCGCCGGGAGGGCGGGCGCGATCATGGACAGCAGGATCTGGGCGGACATGGACTTCTGCGACGGTCGCCGGGGGCGACGGGGGAGGCGCCTGCTGCGCCGGACATTCGGAACGCCCGGCGCAAGTCGCGGGCCACTTTGGTTGATCCGCCCAAGCAATGGAAAATATGGACATTTCTTGCCCGAACGCCCGGGCGCGCAGCCTGTGCGTCAGGTCGATTCTTGCCGCGTGCCGACGAAACTTGCCCGGCGCCGGAGGGCCGGCGGGGGAGCCCGCGAAATGGCCCGGGGTTTGCGCGCCTTACCGGGCATGACCGGAGCGCGATACGCGAACGTGTGGAATTTCAGCGGCTTGCGCGAAGGCTCTCGCGGGACAGCCGGGCAAAAAGCGCGCGCCGCCCAGCAGGCCTTGCCGGGCGCCCGTGAGACGGAGGACTGCGGATGTCGCTGAACGCGATCATGAACACGGCGACGTCGGGGCTGACCACGGCCCAGACGCAGCTGCGCGTCGTCTCCGACAACGTCTCCAACGTCAACACGCCCGGCTACGTCCGCAAGATCGCCGAGCAGCGCACCCTGGTCAGCCAGGGCATCGGCTCGGGCGTGGAAGTGGCGCGCATCCGGCTGGCCACCGACCGATTCCTGCAGGCGGCCAGCCTCAACGCCGGGGCGGAGTCGGCGCGGCAGGGGGTGCGCCATGAACTGTACGATCGCATCCAGTCGCTGTTCGGCGATCCGGGCGGGGACAGCGGTTTCTTCTCCCAGGTCGACGGGGTGTTCTCGGCTTTCGCGGCCAGCGCCGAGGACCCGACCTCGTCGCCGCGCCGGCAGGACGCCCTGTTCCGCACCCAGGCCCTGTTCGACGAGGCGAGCCGGATCGCGCAGCAGATCCAGGCCGTGCGCGAGGACGCCGACGGCCGCATCCAGAGCGCCATCGAGAAGGCCAACAGCCTGCTGCAGCAGATCGAGGGGCTGAACGTCGAGATCGCGCGGGCCACCGTGGTCAACGGCGACGCCTCGGGCGCGGAAACAGCGCAGTCGGCGCTGATCGGCGAATTGGCCGAACTGATGGACATCCGCGTGACGATGCGGGCGGTGGGCGGGGTCTCGATCCGCACCGGCTCCGGCGCTCTGCTGGCCGGCGAGGGCGCCGCGACGCTGGGCTACAACCGGGCCGGCACGGTCACCGGCGAGACGGCCTTCAACGAGATCTGGATCACCGAGCCGGGCGGGCAGAAGCGCTCGCTGCTGGACAGCGTTACCTCGGGCGAAATCCGCGGCCTGGTCGAGCTGCGCGATATCGAGGCGCCGGCGGCGGCGGAGCGGCTGGCCGAGCTGGTCAGCCACATGGCAGACGAGCTGAACCGGGCTCACAACGCCAACAGTTCGGTGCCGGCGCCGACCAGCCTGACCGGCCGAAACGTCGGCCAGTCGCTGGAGAGCGCCCTCGCCGGTTTCACGGGCCAGACCACGGTGGCGATCACCAACGCCGCCGGAGTCATCCAAACCCGCGCCGACATCGTGTTCAGCGGCGCGACGATGACCATCAACGGCGTCGCCGCCACGCCGGCGACCTTCCTGACCGTGCTCAACGCCCAGCTGGGCGGCGCGGCGACGGCGAGCTTCGCCGACGGGCGGCTGAGCCTGACGGCGACGGGAACCAACGGCGTGGCCATCGCCGACGACGCGACGACGCCGTCGGACAAGGCCGGGCGAGGCTTCTCGCACTATTTCGGGCTCAACGACCTGATCACTACCGATCGGCCGGCGATCTACGACACCGGCCTGACCGCGGCCTCGCCGCACGGCTTCACGGCCGGAGAGACCTTGACCCTGCGCTTCACGGGCCAGAGCGGGTCGACCCTGCGCGACCTGCAGGTGGCGATCCCGGCCGGCGGCACGGTTGGCGACCTGGTGGCGGCGCTGAACGACCCGGCCACGGGCGTCGGCCGCTTCGGGACCTTCGCCCTGGCCTCGGACGGGACCCTGTCCTTCACCGGCTTCGGCAATCCGGCCCCGACCCTGTCGGTGCTGGAGGACCGCACGACCCAGACGGCCTCGGGCGTGTCGGTGACCGAGCTGTTCGGTATCGGCGGCGGGGTGCGGGCGTCGCGCGCCGACGGCTTCGCCCTGCGCGCCGACATCCGTCAGAGCCCGGGCCGGCTGGCGCTGGCCCAGCTGAACCTGGCGGCGGGGCCGGGCGTGTCGGCGCTGAGCACCGGCGACGGACGCGGCGCCCTGCTTCTGGCCGACGCCGGCGAGCGCTCGGCGCGCTTTCAGGCGGCCGGCGGCGCGACCGGGGGGACCATCTCCGTGTCCCGCTACGCCTCGGAACTGTCGGGCGAGATCGGCGGCCGGGCGGCGGCGGCGAAGAACCGCGCCGAGACCGCCGAGGCGCTCTACACCGAGGCCAGCGCCCGCCAGACCGCCCACGAGGGCGTCAATCTCGACGAGGAGCTGGTGCTGATGACCACCTACCAGCAGGCCTTCAACGCCTCCGCCCGGCTGATCCAGGCGGTCAAGGACATGTACGACACGCTTCTGGGGATGACCTGATGACCCGCGTCGCCACCTTCGGAAATTACCAGTCGGCCCTGCTGGACCTGATGAAGGCCCAGACCCGGGCGACCGAGGCGCAGGAGCGCGTCTCGACCCAGAAGAACGCCACCGACCTGACCGGTTTCGGGCGGCAGTCCGAGACCCTCACCGCGCTCAAGGGGGCGCAGAGCCGGATCAAGGGCTTCATCGAAACCGGAGAGGCGGTGGCGGCCCGACTGACCACCCAGGATCTGGCCTTGACCCAGATCAGCGACGGCATCGCCGGACTGCGCGACGCGGTGGGCAGCGTGCTGGCGACCGACTCCGCCGGGTCCCTGATGCTGGAGATGGAGGGGCATTTCCAGAGCATCCGCGGCGGCCTGAACATGCGACACCACGGGGGCTACCTGTTCTCGGGGGCCAAGGTGAACACCGCTCCGGTGGAAGTCGCCAACCTGACCGAGCTGGCGGCGGCGCCGACGGTGGCCTCGGTGTTCGGCAACGACACGCTGAAGACCGTCAGCCGCGTGGCCGAGGGCACGACGCTGGAGACGGGCTTCCTCGCCGACGAGATCGGCTCGGACGTGATGTCGATCCTGCGCGACATCCAAGCCTATCACACCGGTCCGTCCGGGCCTCTGACCGGCAAGGTGACCGAGGCGCAGAAGGCCTTCCTGACCACCCAGCTGGCGCGTCTGGAGCAGGCGGCCAACGGGGTCATCGACAAGACGGCCCGCACGGGGTCGATGCACAACCAGGTCGAGGACATCACCGTCGGCCACCAGTCGCAGCTGACCTCGCTGGACGAACTGGTCGCCAAGCGCACCGACGCCGACATGGCCAAGGCGGTCACCGACCTGCAGCTGTCGCAGGTGGCCATCCAGGCCTCGGCCCAGGTGATCAGCCAGCTGCGTCAGGTGTCACTGCTCAACTATTTGCGCTGACGCGACAAATCGCCGTCAACGGCCACGCTGGACGCGGGTTCTCCGGGGAGAACATAATGCGAACAGATGGCGCAGCTCGACCTCCGACGCAAACTCTCGATTCTGGCCGACGCGGCCAAGTACGACGCCTCGTGCGCCTCGTCGGGCACCTCGAAACGCGACTCCTCCGCCGGCAAGGGCATCGGTTCGACCGAGGGCATGGGCATCTGCCACGCCTACACGCCGGACGGCCGGTGCGTGTCGCTGCTCAAGATCCTGCTGACCAATTTCTGCATCTACGACTGCGCCTACTGCATCAACAGGGCGTCCTCGAACGTCGAGCGGGCGCGGTTCGGCGTCGACGAGGTGGTGCGGCTGACGCTGGAGTTCTACCGGCGCAACTACATCGAAGGGCTGTTCCTGTCCTCGGGGATCATCCGCTCGGGCGACTACACCATGGAGCAGCTGGTGCGGGTGGCGAGGACGCTGCGCGAGGATCATGACTTCCGCGGCTACATCCATCTGAAGCTGATCCCCGAGGCCGATCCGAAGCTGGTCGAGGCGGCGGGACTCTACGCCGACCGCCTGTCGGCCAACATCGAGCTGCCGCGCGACGAGGCGCTGCAGCGACTGGCCCCGCAGAAGGATGTCGGCGTCATCAAGAAGGCCATGGGCCAGGTGCGGCTGAAGGTCGAGGCGGCCAAGCCGGAGAAGCGCGATCGCATGAAGCCGCCGCGCTTCGCCCCGGCCGGCCAGAGCACCCAGCTGATCGTCGGCGCGGACGGCGCGCCGGACACGGAGATCCTGCAGCGCAGCGCCTCGCTGTACGGCGGCTACGGGCTGCGCCGCGTCTACTATTCGGCGTTCAGCCCGATCCCGGACTCCTCGGTCGCGCTGCCGCTGCAGAAGCCGCCGCTGATACGCGAGCACCGGCTGTACCAGGCCGACTGGCTGATGCGCTTCTACGGCTTCTCGGCTCCGGAGATCGGCGAGGCGGCGACGGATGGGATGCTGGACCTCGCGGTCGATCCCAAGCTGGCCTGGGCCCTGAACCGGCGCGAGCAGTTCCCGGTCGACGTCAACACGGCGCCGCGGGAGATGCTGCTGCGGGTGCCGGGGCTGGGAGTGAAGTCGGTCGACCGGATAATCTCCATCCGCCGTTACCGCACCCTGCGGCTGGAGGACGTGGCGCGGCTGTGCCGGGGGATCGACAAGGTGCGGCCGTTCATCGTCGCGCTGGACTGGACGCCGGGCGGGTTGACCGACGCGGCCGACCTGCGGGCGCGGCTGGCCCCGGAGCGGCCGCCCGAACAGCTGAGCCTGTTCTGATGCCGGTGGCGAGGCTGGCGAACGAGACGGATTTCGAGGGCTGGCGCCGGGCGGCGCGGGCCTTTCGGGAGGCCGGCGTGGCGCCGGCCGAGGCGCGCTTCCTGGTGGGCGGGGCGGGGCAGGTCGGGCTGTTCGACGAGGCGGCGCCGCCGATGGAGCCCGGGGCGGCGGCTTTCTCCGTGCCGCGCGCCTTCGTGGAGACCGCGCAGGCTGTGATCCTGCATCGGTCCGAGGACCGCTTCGACCTGCTGTACCGGCTGCTGTGGCGGCTGAGGGACGAGCCGGAGCTGATGCGCGTGGTGTCGGATCGGGACGTGGCGGACGCCCTGGAGCGGGCGAAGAACGTCAGCCGGGCCAGCCACAAGATGAAGGCCTTCGTCCGCTTCCGGCAGGTCGAGGACGAGCAGGGCGAGGCGTGGGTGGCCTGGTTCGAGCCGGCGCACCGGGTGGTGGAGATGACCGCCCCCTTCTTCGCGCGGCGCTTCGCCAGCATGCGCTGGTCGATCCTGACGCCGGACAGCAGCGCCTGCTGGGACGGGACGGCTCTGAGCTTCGGGCCGCCGGCGACGCGCGACATGGCGCCCGCCGAGGACGAGATGGAGGAGTTCTGGCGCACCTACTACGCTTCGACCTTCAACCCGGCGCGGCTGAAGACGGCGGCGATGCGCGCCGAGATGCCGAAGCGCTACTGGAAGAACCTGCCCGAGGCGGCGCTGATCCCGGAACTGGTGGCGCAGTCGGCGGTTCGGACGGAGGCCATGGTCGCCACGCCCGCCCCCGAACCCAACCGGCGTCTGGAGAAGACGCTGAGCCGGCTGGCGCGCGACGCCAGCTTCGACGAGGGCTTCGTGCCGTCGACGCTGGACGAGCTCGACGCCGCCGTTCAGGCGTGCCGGCGCTGCCCGCTGTGGCGCGACGCGACCCAGGGGGTGTGCGGGGAGGGGCCGAGGAAGGCGCGGCTGATGATCGTCGGCGAGCAGCCGGGGGATCAGGAGGACCTGGCGGGTCATCCGTTCGTGGGGCCGGCGGGCCGGGTGCTGGACGCCGCGCTGGAGCAGGCCGGAATCGATCGCGAGGACGTGTTCGTCACCAATGCGGTCAAGCACTTCAAGCACGAGCCGCGCGGCAAGCGGCGGCTGCACAGGACGCCGAACACCGGCGAGGTCAGCGCCTGCCGGTGGTGGCTGAACGCCGAGCGGCGGCTGGTGAAGCCGAAGGTGATCCTGGCCATGGGCGCGACGGCCGGGCTGGGCGTGCTGGGCCGAAAGCCGGCGGTGACGAAGGAGCGGGGGCGGCCGATCCCCCTGACGGACAGCGCGGCGGCCCTGCTGACGGTCCACCCGTCCTACCTGCTGCGCATCCCGGACGCGGCGGCGAAGGCGGCGGAGCGGGAGCGCTTCGTCGCCGATCTCCGACTGGCGCGCACCCTGCTCTGAAAAAACGTGGCTGAACAAATACGGTCCGGCGACGTTGTGTTGCGCGCCACAGCTTTGCCGTGTGGCCGGCATAGGCAAGCGCGACGGGGCGATCTAGACAGGGGCATGGCCGCAGCGGGATTCGAGATCGACGACGGCGGACCCGATCTGACCCTGCGTCTGACGGGCGACTGGGTCGCGACCGAACTGGGACGCATCTCGCAGCGGCTGGATCGCGACCTGCACGAGCGATGCGTCGCGGCGGTGGACCTGACCGGCCTCGGGCGCTTCGACACCGCCGGGGCTCTGGCGCTGGTGCAGGCCAGCAACTGCGTGCTGCCGGAAGCGGCGTGGGCTCAGCGGCCGGAGGCGGGACGCATCTACGCCATGGTCGAGCGGCTGGAGCGCGAGAGCGCGGGACCGCCGCGGCGTTCGCCCGCCTGGGTGCGCGGTTTCGCCAAGGTCGGTCGCGGGGTGCAGGACATCCTGGCCGAAATCACCCTGTCGCTGGCCTTCCTCGGCCGGCTGATCGTGGCCGTGGGCGGGGCCGTGGGCCGGCCGGGCCGCATCCGCTGGCCGGCGTGGTTCAGCCAGGCCGAGCGGTCGGGCCTCGACGCCATTCCGATCATCGCGGTGACCAACTTCTTCATCGGCGCGGTGATCGCCTACCTCGGCGCGAACATGCTGACCCAGTTCGGGGCGTCGGTGTTCACCGTGCAGCTGGTGGCCGTGTCGGTGCTGCGCGAGTTCGCGGTGGTGATCACCTCGGTGCTGCTGGCCGGCCGGTCCTCGTCCTCGTTCGCGGCCGAGATCGGCTCGATGCGGATGAACCAGGAGGTCGACGCCATGCAGGTCATGGGCGTGGACCCGTTCCAGGCCCTGGTCATCCCGCGGCTGGCGGCCATGCTGCTGATGCTGCCGCTGCTGACCTTCGTGGGCATGATCGCCGGCCTGATCGGCGGCTTGCTGGTGACGTGGAGCGAGCTGTCCTACGGTCCGGCCTTCTTCATCCAGCGGATGATCGACGACCCGAAGATGGGCACCCACCTCGGCGTGGGTCTGCTCAAGGCGCCGGTGTTCGCGGTGGTGGTGGCGGCCATCGGCTGCCGGCAGGGCATGGCGGTGGCGGGCGACGTCGAGAGCCTGGGCCGGCGCGTGACGGCCTCGGTGGTGCAGGCCATCTTCGCCATCATCTTCCTCGACGCCGTGTTCGCGATGATCTTCCTGGAGCTGAACTGGTGAGCGCGGCGACGCCGGAGACGGCGGAGAACCTGATCGAGGTGCGCGGCCTGCTCAGCCAGTTCGGCGAGCGGGTCATCCACCAGGACCTCGACCTCGACGTTCAGCGCGGCGAGGTGCTGGGCGTCGTCGGCGGTTCGGGCTCCGGCAAGACGGTGCTGCTCAACTCGATCATCGGCCTGAAGGAGCCCGACGGCGGCGCCGTGCGGGTGTTCGGCCACGACCGGGCCGAGCTGACCAAGGCGCAGGCGGCCGACATCGAACGGCGCACCGGCATCCTGTTCCAGCACGGGGCGCTGTTCTCGTCGCTGAGCGTGATCGACAACGTCGCCTCGCCGCTGGTCGAGCACACGAAGCTGCCGAAGGACGTGATCCGCGAACTCGCCGAGATGAAGATCGCCATGGTCGGTCTGAAGCCGGAATCCCACCACCTGAAGCCGGCGGAGCTGTCGGGGGGCATGCGCAAGCGGGTCGGGCTGGCGCGGGCGCTGGCGCTGGACCCGGAACTGCTGTTCCTCGACGAGCCGACCGCCGGGCTGGACCCGATCGGGGCCGGAGCGTTCGACGATCTGATCCGTCAGCTGTCGGACGATCTGGGACTGACCGTCTTCATGATCACCCACGACCTCGACAGCCTGTACGCGATCACCGACAAGGTGGCGGTGGTGGCCGACAAGCGGATCGTGGCCAAGGCGACGGTCCGGGAGCTGGAGCATTCCGACCATCCCTGGATCAGGGAATACTTCCTCGGACCGCGCGGACGCGCCGTCCAGAAGGCCGCCTGAGGAGAGCGGTACGAGATGGAAAGAGACGCCCATTACGCCGCCGTCGGCATCGCCACCCTCGCCCTGCTGGCGGCGCTGGCGGTGTTCTCGATCTGGCTGGCCCGGCTGCAGTTCAACAACGACTACGACGTCTACGACATCGTCTTCTACGGCCCCGTGCGCGGCCTGTCGGAGGGCGGCGAGGTGCACTTCAACGGCATCCGGGTCGGCGAGGTCACCGACCTGAATCTCGATCCCAACAAGGGCGACCAGGTGATCGCCCGCATCCGCGTCGACGCCACCACCCCGGTGCGGGTGACCTCGCGCGCCCAGCTGGAGCCGCAGGGCATCACCGGGCTAAACTACATCCAGATCACCGCCGGCAACCCGAACAGCGCCATCCTCAAGGCGCAGTACCCGGACAATGTCGTGCCGGTGATCCAGAGCCAGCCGTCGCCGATCTCGGAACTCCTGTCCGGTTCGGGCACCGTGCTGGCCCAGACGGTCGACGCCCTGAACCGCATCAACCGGGTGCTGTCGGACGACAATGTGCGGTCGTTCTCGACCAGCCTGAAGAACATCGAGAGCCTGACCACCGAGCTGGAGGCCCGCAAGGGCATGCTGCTGCAGCTGGAGCAGGCGCTGACCCGGGCCAACTCGGCCGTGGCCGAATACGAGGCGCTGGCGGTCAGCACGCGGCGCATCGTGGAGACCGACGGCCAGGAGGCCATCGCCGAGATCAACGCCGCCGCCAGCGACGCCCGCTCGGCCATCGCCTCGATCAACCGCTCGGCGACCAACCTCGAGCAGCCGATCAGCGACTTCGCCAGCACCGGCCTGCCGCAGCTGCAGCAGACCATCCAGCAACTGGAGGAGGCGACGCGGTCCCTGCAGTCGCTGATCGACGACGTGCGCGAGAGCCCGCGCGAGTTCATCCAGCGTCCGCCGTCCGTCGAAATGGAGGTCGAGCCTTGATCCGCGCCCTGACGAGAACCGCCGTCGCCGCCGCGGCGGTCGCCGCGCTGGGCGGCTGCGCCCTGCTGTCCAGCCCCGAACCGGTCAACCTGTACCGCTTCGGCGGCGCCCCTGACGGGGAGGTCGGCGTCTCCGGGACGCCGGCGGGTCAGGTGCAGGTGGCCATGCGACGGCCCGAGTTCGTGCAGGCCTCGCGCGACGACCGCATCCTCGGGGTGACCGGGACGGACGCCGCCTACATCAAGGGCGCGCGCTGGGTGGCCTCGGCCGACGTGCTGTTCAGCGACGCGCTGGAGGACGCCTTCGCGGCCGAGGCCCAGCGGGTGCGGCTGATCGGGCCGCGCGAACTGACCCGTGCGAACCAGACGCTGGACGTCGACGTGCGCACCTTCGAGGCGCGCTATCCGGCTCCGGGCGCGGCCCCGACGGCGACCATCGTGGCGCGGGTGCGGCTGCTCAACGCCCAGGAGCGGACGGTGGCGGCGGAACGCATCTTCGCGGTCGAGCGGCCGGCCTCCGCCAACCGGGTCGGCGCCATCGTCGAGGCGTTCGACGCGGCGACGCGGGAGCTGAACAGCCAGATCGTGAGCTGGACCGACCAGAACGCGCAGTAGGTCAGCCGCAGGCGCGGCGCACGCAGGAGCGGAGCCAGCGATGGGCCGGGTCCGCGTCCATGCGCGGATGCCACAGCATCGAGACGGCGAAATCGCGCGAGGGCAGCGGGAGCGGGAAGCTGACCAGGCCTTCGCGCAGATTGCGCGTGTGCCGGTCCGGGACCGTGGCCACGAGGTCCGACGTCCGGGCCAGCGACAGCGCCGCCGAGAATCCGCTGACCACGGCGGCGGCCGCGCGGTCCAGGGCCGCCGGCAGGAAGGGGCGGTCGACCGCGTCCTCTTCCAGACCGCTGCGGGAGACGACGACATGGGCCGCGGCGCGCCATGCGGCGGCGCTGACGACGTCGCCGGCCAGCGAGTGACCGGGGCGGACGACACCCACCAGTTGATCGCGGAACAGGGCCTGGGTCCTGAGTTCGGGCCCCGTGGTCGGCTCGACGACGCCGGTTTCGAGATCGACCCGCCCGTCGCGGAGGGGCGCGCTCTCCTTGTCCGGCTTCTGGAGGAAGAACAGGCGGACGCCGGGCGCCTCGGCCGCGACGAGGGCGAGCAGGCGGGGTCCGAAATTCTCCACGAAACCGTCGCTGGTGCGCAGGGCGAAGGTACGCTTCAGGGCGGCGAGATCGAGGTCGGACTGCGGGCGCAGGATCGATTCCGCCTCCTCGACGAGCCCGTGAACGCGCTCGCGAAGCTCGATCGCCCGGGGCGTCGGCGCCAGACCCCGGCCGGCGCGGACGAGGAGCGGGTCGCCGGTGGTTTCCCGCAGCCGCGCCAGGGTGCGGCTCATCGCCGATGAACTGAGACGAAGCCGTCGCGCCGCGCCGGCGACGCTCCCTTCGGTGAGCAGGACGTCGAGGGCGGCGAGCAGGTTGAGGTCAGGACGGGACATGGAGGAAGCGTAGCACGAGGACGGTCTGATGCGGCGCTGGACGCAACAGTGGAGTGCAAACAGTGCGCCTTCCGCCTTGAATGGCTGTCGATAGGCTTCCCGCGAACAGCTGAAAGGAGGCCGGCGATGAGCGACCCGGCGTTGCATGACTTCACGGAAGGCAGCCGGCACGCGTGGGGCCCGTTGACCACAGAACTGGTCGACACCTGCCGGCGACGGCTGGAGGTCCTGCTCCGCGCCCCGGCGGACGAGCCGTGGCTGGCGGGACTGTGTCGCGACATGCCGGATAGCCGGGAGCTGTACCGGGATCCGGAGCACGGCTTCGTCCTCCAGGCCCACGCGGAGGCGGGCGGACGCTACCGTCCGCCGCACGACCACGGTCGGAGCTGGGTTATCTACGGCGTGCGGCACGGCGAGGTCGAGATGGGCGCGTGGGTCCGCGTGGAGGACCCCGAAGGGCGCGTCCGCCTGGTGCGGCGCGGCCTGACGCGGCTGCGCGCCGGGGACGCGCAGGTCTATCTGCCGGGCGACATCCACGACACCCGTTGCCTGAGCGAACAGGCGCTGCTGTTCCGGTTCACGGAGCGGGACCTGCGCGCCGAGGATCGCGAGCATGGCCGGGTGAGGCGCTACGTCGAGCGGAACGGCGTGTGGACGCCGTCCGGGGCGGCCTGATGTTTCCGCTGGCTGGAGCCCTGCCGGACGGACCCGCTTCGGCGGATCGCACGGCTTGCCCGCCGGCGAGCGCGGGCGAGCCGCAGCCGTCCCGACGGTCGCAGACGGTGGCGGTGGCGGCGGTCCTCGGAGCCATGGCGCTGGTCGTGCTGGACGCCGCCATGACCAGCCTCGCGCTGCCGGCGATCGCCGCGGACCTGGGCGTCGCGCCGGCCCTGGCGGTGGCCGTGGTGACGGCCTATCAGACCGGTTTGATCGTCGCCCTCCTGCCGTGCGCCGCCCTGGGCGAACGGTTCGGATGCCGGAGGGTGTTCGTCTCGGGACTGGTGCTGTTCCTGGCGGCGGCGACCCTGTGTGCGCTGTCGCCGTCCCTGCCATGGCTGATCGCGGCGCGGCTTCTGCAGGGGCTGGGCGGCGCAGCGGTGATGGCGCTGGGCGTGCCGCTGATGCGCCTCGCCGTCCCGCCCGCGCGGCTCGGCGCGGTCATCGGGTGGAACGCCCTTGCGGTGGCGCTGGCGGGGTCGGCCGGACCCAGCCTCGCGGCTCTCGTCCTGTCGCACGGCACCTGGCCGCTGCTGTATCTGAGCGGACTTCCGCTCGGAACGTTCGTGCTCGCGACAAGCCCGGGGCTGCCGCGGACGCCTGGAAGCGGGCAGCCGCTCGACTTGCGCGGCATGGCGCTCAGCGCGGGGATGTTCGCCGCCCTGATCGTGGGAGCCGGGTTGCTGACCGAGCGCCCCTTGGCCGCCGGCGTCCTGCTGTTGCTTGGCGCGGCCGGCATGGCTGTGCTCGTACGCCGGGAGGCGCCGAAGGCGGCGCCGCTCATCCCGCTGGACCTGCTCAGGGGGCGCTCGTTCCGGCTGTCGGTGACCGCCTCGGTCCTTTGCTTCGCGGGTCAGACGGCGGCCATGATCATGCTGCCGTTCCACCTGCAGGGGGAACTCGGCCAGAGCGCGGCCATGGCGGGCGCCTGTCTCGCGGCCTGGCCGTTGAGCGTGGCGGCGGCGGCCGCGGCCACGGGCCGGCTGGGCGAGGCCGTGTCGACGGCGTGGCTGTGCGCGGCAGGTGGAGCCTGTCTCGCCCTGGGGCTGGCGGCGGTGGCGCTCTGGCCGCAGGGCGAGCCCGGGCCGCTGATCGGCTGTATCGCGGTCTGCGGGGCCGGCTTCGGCCTGTTCCAGACCCCCAACAACCGCAACATGTTCCTGTCGGCTCCGCTGGCCCGGAGCGCGGCCTCCGGCGGGCTGCAGGGGACGGCGCGCCTGACCGGCCAGACGGCGGGCGCCGTGCTTTCGGCGCTGCTGTTCAGCCTGGGCTCGTCCGGATCCGCGCCGCGGGTCGGTCTCGGGATCGGGGCCGGACTGGCCCTCGCCGCCGGCTTCACCAGCCTGCTCAGGAGGAAGCGACAATGACATCTCGCCATCCAGCCAGCTTGGCCGTAAACACAATCCCGTCGGACAGCACCCGCGCGAAAGGCGCCCACATGGCCTGGTTTCCACCTCTTCGTAAGCCGGCCGGACGCCTCGCTGCGGCGCTGGCCGCCGCGCTCATGTGGGCCCCGGGCGCGGTGCTGGCCCAGGACATGAGCCGGATCGAGTTCACCGACGCCGCCGGCCAGGCCATTACCGCCGGAGTCTGGACGCCAAACGCGGCCCCGCCGGGGGCCCGGCCCCTGATCGTCATCTCGCACGGCAACGGCGGCGGCTTCATGGGTCACGCGGACACCGCCGAGGCGCTCGCCGGGGCCGGCTTCGTGGTGGCCGCGCTGAACCATCCGCACGACAACAACCAGGACATGAGCCGCTCGACCCAGCTGACCGATCGGCCGGCCGAGGTCAGCGCCCTGATCGACCACATGACCACGGGCTGGCGCGGCCCGGTGGAGGTCGACGCCTCGCGGATCGGGGCGTTCGGCTTCTCGGCCGGGGCGTTCACGGTTCTGGCCCCCGCCGGCGCGGAGTCGGACGGGCAGGCGATCCTCGATCACTGCGCCGGGCATCCGGAGTTTTTCGTCTGCACCCTGTTCACGCCCGAGACCCTGAATCTGGCGGAGTGGCGGCCGGCGGGCGGCGACCCGCGGGTGAAGGCCGTGACGGCGGCGGCGCCGGGGTTCGGCTTCTCGTTCTCTGACGAGAGCCTGCGCGGTGTGACCATCCCGGTTCAGCTGTGGCAGGCCGAAGACGACCAGATCCTGCCGGCGCCCTTCCATGTCGAGACGGTTCGCGACCGGCTGGGCGGCTCGGTGGAGTATCATCCGGTCCCGCTGGCCGGGCACCTCGACTTCATGCGCCCGTGCTCGCCGGAGATGGCGGCGGCCGCTCCGGAGATCTGCCGCTCCAATCCGGGCTTCGATCGCGCCGCCTTCAAGCGGGACTTCAACGAGGCGGTGGTGGTGTTCTTCCTGCGGACGCTGGTCGCCGGCTGAGTCCGGTCAGAGCGGCTTCCTGAGGCCGGCGAGACGGGTCTCGACCTCGGCGCGGCGGGTGCGGGCGGCGGCGAGTTCGGCCAGCGCCCGGTCGATCCGCCCGAGCAGGTCGTCGCGCAGGCGCAGGAGGCGTTCGCGGTCGGGCCGAACCTTCTTCGGCCGGCGGCCGGAGAGGCCCAGCGCGTCCTTCCAGTCGTCGCGCCATGCGGCGACGCCCTCGGTGCAGGCGCGGAGGCGTTCGGCGGCGCGGGCGTCGGCGTTCTGGGCGCTGCGCAACAGGGGCAGGGCTGAAAGGGCGCCGGCGCGGCAGGCGTCGAGTGCGGCGCGACGGGCGGCGAGCGGGTGCGGCTCATCCCCCTGCACAGGCCGACCCGGCAGGCGACGGGCGATCACGAGCAGGTGGGCGTCGAGATCGGTGACCGCGTCCCGCAGCTGGTCCCAGACGCCGTCCAGCACGCCTGAGCGGCGGGCGGCGCCCTCGGCCCGCCCGGAAAGATCGGCGGCGACCTCGGTCAGGGTGGCGGCGGCGCGGCTCCAGGCCTCGCGGAAGCGCTTCAGGCGGCGGCCGCGGCTGTCGAACAGCCCGGCGAGACCCCGGCGGGTCTGGAGGTCTTCCGGCCGGAGGGCGTCGAGGGTCTGGCGGGCGTGGGTCAGCTGGGCGGCGGCCTCGGTCAGGTCGCCGGTGCGCACGGCGGCGAGGGCGCGCTCCAGCCGCTCGACGGCGGCGGCGCGGGCCGGTTCGGCGAAGGCGTCCGGATCGGCGGGGTCGAAGGCCGCGTCGATGGCTTCGACGCGCGCCGCGTCCGGCTCTGGGGCGTGGCCCTGCCAGCGATAGGCCCCGTCGGCCATGGCTTCCTCCACCTCGCCCGGCTCCGACGGCCGGGGAGGGGAGTATGACTACGACTTCGGCGGGACGGCAACGGTTCGCCCGCGGCCGCATTGCCCGGCCCCCGCAGCCGGTGTTAGGCGACAGGACCATCGGACCTCGGGGGAGAAGCGCATGGACGCCCGGCTGCATCGTCGCATGGTTCTGGTCGGGCTGGGAGCCGGGCTGGCCGGCTGCGCCGTCTCGCCGGCGGCCGCCCCCGCGGCGGTCCGGTCGGGCTTCCAGCGGCCGCGCCTGGCCCCGCTGCTGACCGACCCGGGCCGGCTGAGCCGCATCACCGTGTGCACACGACCGTTCCGGGCGGCGGGCCCGCGCATCGAGGCCGAGGCCTTCGGCGACAAGCGTCTGGTGCACAACTACGGCCACGGCGGCTCCGGCTGGTCGCTGTCGTGGGGCTCCGCCGCCTCGGCTCGCGACCTGGCGCTGGCGGGTGGACAGCGGGAGGTGGCGGTGATCGGCTGCGGGGCCCTGGGGCTGACCGCCGCGCTGCAGATCCTGCGCAGCGGGGCGCAGACGACCATCTACGCCGCCGAGCGCACGCCGCACACCCGCTCCGCACGGGCCACCGGCGTGTGGTCGCCGGACTCGCGCATCGCGGCCGAAGACGCCGTCTCCGCCGGTTTTCCGGCGCAGTGGGAGGCGATGGCGCGGCGCTCGTGGGCCGAGCACCACGCCTTCGTCGGGCTGGACGGGGAGCCGGTGAAATTCATCGACCAGTACAACCTGCGCGGAGGGCCTGACGGGAACGGGTCCGTGGGGCCGGAGCCCTCCCCGGGGCGCGTGGATTTCGTGCGCTACGAGGACCGACTGCAGGGCCTGACGCCCCGCTCGCGCCCGCTGCGGCCGGAGGATCATCCCTTTCCCGTGGAGTCCGCGCGGGTGTTCCCGCAGATGACCTTCAACGTGGCGGAGTACGCCCGGCAGCTGACCGAGGCCTTCCTGATGGAGGGCGGGCGCATCGCGCAGCGGACCTTCCACCATGCCTCGGAGCTGGCGACGCTGGCCGAGCCGGTGGTGGTGAACTGCACCGGCTACGGGGCGCGGGCGCTGTTCGGGGACGACAGCGTCACGCCGGTGCGCGGCCAGATCGCGTGGCTGACGCCGCAGCCGGAGGTGACCTACGGCCTTTGGTACCGCTCGATCAGCATGGTCCCGCGCGCCGACGGCATCGTCATCCAGGCCAATGGCTCCAGCCAGATGGTCGGCTACGGCGTCGAGGACGAGACCCCGGACCGGGCCGACGCGGAGCGGGCGCTGGCGGCGCTCGCCCCGCTGTTCGCGGCCTGAGCGTCAGCCGACGCCGGGCTTCACCGTGTAGGTCGCCTCGGTCTTCGCCGCGACTTCGTCGAGGGTGACGCCGTCGGCCAGTTCGATCAGTTCGAGGCCGGCGCCGTCGGGCTTGACGTCGAAGACGCACAGGTCGGTGATGATGCGGCTGACCACGCCCGTGCCGGTCAGCGGAAGGGTGCAGGATTTCAGCACCTTGGACTGGCCGTGCTTGTTGGCGTGGTCCATCACCACCACCACGCGCTTGACGCCGGCGACGAGGTCCATGGCCCCGCCCATGCCCTTCACCAGCTTGCCCGGGATCATCCAGTTGGCGATGTCGCCGTTCTCGGCCACCTCCATGGCGCCGAGGATCGACAGGTTGATGTGGCCGCCGCGGATCATGGCGAAACTGTCCGAGGAGCTGAAGTAGCTGGTCTCGGGGATCTCGGTGATGGTCTGCTTGCCGGCGTTGATCAGGTCGGGGTCGACCTCGTTGTCATAGGGGAAGGGCCCCATGCCGAGCATGCCGTTCTCGGACTGCAGGGTGACCTCCATCCCCTCGGGGATGTAGTTGGCGACCAGGGTCGGGATGCCGATGCCGAGGTTGACGTAGAAGCCGTCCTGCAGCTCCTTCGCGGCGCGTTCGGCGAGCTGTTCGCGGGTGCGGGCCATTACGCGGTCTCCCTCTGGCGGACGGTGCGCTGCTCGATGCGCTTCTCGGGCACGGTCTGGACGATGCGGTCGACGTAGATGCCCGGCGTGTGGATGTGGTCGGGGTCGAGCGAGCCGGTGGGGACGATCTCCTCGACCTCGACGACGGTGACCTTGCCGGCCGTGGCCATCATCGGATTGAAGTTGCGGGCGGTCTTGCGGAAGACGAGGTTGCCGCGCTCATCGGCCTTCCACGCCTTGACGATCGAGAGGTCGGCGACGAGGCCCGTCTCCATGACGTACTGGCGGCCGTCGAACTCGCGCACCTCCTTGCCCTCGGCCACCAGGGTGCCGACGCCGGTGGCGGTGAAGAATGCCGGGATGCCGGCGCCGCCGGCGCGAATGCGCTCGGCCAGGGTGCCCTGCGGGTTGAACTCGAGCTGGAGCTCGCCGGCCAGGTACTGGCGCTCAAACTCCTTGTTCTCGCCGACGTAGGACGAGATCATCTTGGCGATCTGCTTGGTCTCCAGCAGCTGGCCGAGGCCGAAGCCGTCGACGCCGGCGTTGTTGGAGATGACGGTCAGGCCCTTCGCCCCGCTGTCGCGCAGGGCGGCGATCAGGTGCTCGGGAATGCCGCACAGGCCGAAGCCGCCGGACATGACGGTCATGCCGTCGAAGGTCAGGCCCTCCAGCGCCGATCGGGCGTCGGGGAAGATCTTCCGCATCGCTTCCTCGTTTATTTTCACCGCCTGATGAATATCGACGGCCTCGACCGTCCCTAACGCGCGGGACGGGGCGGGGCAAGGGGAGGCGGACGCGGGCGCACGTTAACCTTTTTCCTCGCGCGAGGGGCGCGTGCGCTGGCGGGCGCCCGCCGATAGGGTAAAAGGCGCGGTAACCACTGTTGTCCGGGGGGCGGGTTGCGCGCGGGAATCAACGCACTGACGGCGGCCTTCGTGGTCGGGGTCGTCGCCGGCCTGGCGCTGACGCCGGACGGGCGCGCGTGGATTCGCCAGCCGACCCTGCTGCTCGGCGAGAAGGCGGCGGCCTCGGCCCCGCCCGCGCCCTCTCCGGCGGTCGCTCCGGTCGCAGCCGCCC
>JAEYTA010000109.1 GCA_023434265.1 Pseudomonadota bacterium | reverse complement strand
CGCCAGGCCTTCGCCGCCGGGGCCCGCGTGGTCGACGACTTCCCCCCGGTGTGGCGCGCCCGCTTCGGGGCCGCCCACGCCGAGGCGGCGCTGGAGACCGGCGACCTCCCCGCCGCCCGCGCCTTGCTGGCCTACGCCTTCAGCCAGGACATCCCGGCCGCCGACCAGCTGGCGGCGCGACTGGTGCAGGCCCGGCTGTTCGAGAAGGAAGGCGTCGGCGACCGCGCCCTGGCGGTCTACACCGCCGTCGGTCGCGCCCCGCTGGACAAGGTGGCGGTCCCCGCCCGCCTCGGCGTCGTCCGCATGTCGCTCGACAAGGGGACGATGAAGCCGGATGCGGCGGCGCAGGAGCTCGAGGCCCTGCGCTGGCGCTGGCGCGGCGACGCGGTCGAACTGGCGGTGATCCGCGAACTGGGCCAGCTCTACCTGTCGCAGGGCCTCTATCGCGAGGCCCTGACCGCCCTGAAGGGGGCCGGCTCGCGCCTCAACCGGCTGCCCGCGGCGTCCGAACTGCAGGCCGACCTGTCGGCCGCCTTCCGCATGCTGTTCCTCGAGGGCGGAGCCGACGGCATGCAGCCGGTGCAGGCGCTGGGCCTGTTCTACGATTTCCGCGACCTCACCCCGATCGGCGCCGATGGCGACGAAATGGTCCGCCGCCTCGCCCGCCGGCTGGTCGACGTCGACCTGCTCGACCAGGCCGCCGAACTGCTCAAGCACCAGGTCGACGAGCGGCTGGAGGGCGTGGCCAAGGCCCAGGTCGCCACCGACCTCGCCCGCGTCTACCTGATGGACCGCCAGCCCGAGGCGGCGCTGCAGGCCATCTGGACCTCGCGCACCACCCTCCTGCCCGGTGCCCTCAACGCCGAACGCCGCGCGCTCGAAGCGCGGGCCCTGGCCGGGCTGAGCCGCTTCGACCACGCGCTCGAGGTGCTCGGCGCCGACGCCTCGCCGGAGGCGCGCGACGTCCGCGCCGAAATCTACTGGAAGCAGGAGAAGTGGGCCGAGGCCGCCGCCCTCTACGAGGCCCGGCTCGGCGACCGGCACACGGATCCGGGCCCCCTGTCCGCAGACGAGGAGGCGCGCCTGATCCGGGCCGGTGTGGGGTATTCGCTGGGCCGTGACGCGGCCGCGCTGACGCGACTGTCCGCCCGCTACCGGCCTTACGTCGCCGGGGCCCGGTCGAAGACGGCCCTGTCGATCGCGCTGGCGGGCATGGACGGCGCCGGCGCGCCCACCGACTTCGCCGCCCTCGCGGTTTCGGCCGACACCTTCGCCGGCTGGGTGTCGGAGATGAAGGACGAACTCAGACGCAAGACGGGCGGAGACCGCCCCGCGGCCCCCGCCCGTCCCGAAGCGGCTGCGGCGGCGGCGCCGGCTGCCCGGCCCGCCGCCTGATCCGTCTTACTTGTTGACCGCGTCCTTCAGCGGCTTCGACACGCGGAAGCGCACGGCCTTCGAGGCGGCGATCTTGATGGTCGCGCCGGTGGCCGGGTTGCGGCCTTCGCGGGCGGCGCGCTCGGCGGTGTCGAACACGCCGAGGTTCGAGATGCGCACGTCCTGGCCCGAGGTCAGCGACTTGTGGATGTTCTTGACGACGGCGTCGAGGACGCGGCCGGCGTCGGCTTGGCTGACGCCCGCGTCCTTGGCGACGGCGGCGATGAGTTCGGCTTGAGTGGTCATTGTGGGTCGTTTCCCGATTGAAGTTCGCCCCCCGATTCCGGGGCGATGACCGGGTGATCAACGCCGCTTTTTCGCCGCATGGCAAGCGGCTTTGCCGCTGAAAGCCTTGCAGGCTGGGGATTTACCCTGTTCCGGACGCCCTCTGGAAGCTCTCCACGAGGCTTCCGGCGACCAGTCTCCAGCCGTCCACGAGCACGAAGAAGATCAGCTTGAAGGGCAGCGAAACGACCACCGGCGGCAGCATCATCATGCCCATCGACATGAGCACGCTCGCGACCACCAGGTCGATCACAAGGAACGGAACGAAAAGGAGAAATCCGATTTCGAAAGCCCGCTTCAACTCGCTGATCATGAAGGCCGGCGTGACCACCCGCAGGGGCAGGTCCTCGGCGCTCTGCGGGGCCTCGATCCGTGACAGCCGGGTGAACAGGGCGAGGTCGTCCTGGTCCACCTGGCCCAGCATGAAAGTCTTCACAGGTTCCGACGCCGCGTCGAAGGCCTGGGGCAGCTCCATCTGCTGGTCCATGAGCGGCCGGATGCCCGAATCATAGGCGTCCTGCCAGGTCGGGGCCATGACGATGGCGCTCAGGAACAGGGCCAGCGACACCAGCACCGCGTTGGGCGGCGACTGCTGCATGCCCAGCGCCGTCCGCAGCAGGCTCAGCACCACCACGATCCGCACGAAACTGGTGGTCATGATCACGATCGACGGGGCCAGCGACAGCACCGTCATCAGACCGACCAGCTGCACCACCCGCTGGGTCAGGCCCGAGCCGGTGCCCAGGTCGATGTTGATGGCCGCTCCCGACTGCGCCGCCTCCTGGGCCAGCGCCGCCAGCGGCCAGATCAGGCAGAAGGCGGTGGTCAGCAGCGACAGCAGCGCCGCGCGCTTCAGCTCCGCGCGGCTGGGGACGGCGACGACGGCGGCGAGCTTCACTTTGCGTCCCCGCGCGGCTCGATCAGTTCGCGACCCTCGCCGAGCAGGATCAGCCGCTCTTCGGCGTCGATCCGCACCAGCACCAGCCGGCGGGCGGGATCCAGCACCAGGGTCTCGACCACCTGCATGCGCCGCTCGCCGCGGTCGGCGCTCAGCTTCGCCAGCAGCTGCGGCGCGTAACGTCGCGCCGCCCAGGCCGCCAGGCCGATGATGCCGAGGGTGAAGGCCAGGGCGAAAAGGGCCCGAAGCAGGTCGAGGAAATTCATGCAGCGAAGCCCCGCCGGCACTGATTCCGGCGACTGCAGACTCCCGCCGGTATGGTTAACGCCGCGTTGAGATAACCCTCCATTAACCATGGAGGCGGCAGTTTCTGCCCATCGAACCGTGGGCGATCCGCGCCCGGAGAGAGACGCCTTGGGCTTCGCCGACCTGCCGCTGCTCAGCCAGATAAAGGGCCGCCTGAACTGGCTCGACGAGCGTCAGCGCGTGATCGCCCAGAACGTCGCCAACGCCGACACGCCCGGCTACGTCGGCCGTGATCTTCAGCTGCCGACCGACTTCGCCACCGCCCTCCGCGGCGGCGGTCCGCTCGTCATGGCGCGCACCAGCGCCATGCACATCGCCCCGCAGGGGCAGGTCGCGCGCTTCGACACCACCGCCGCGCCGGACTCCGAGACGACGCTCGACGGCAACGCCGTGGTGGTCGAGGAGCAGATGCTGAAGATGGCCGAGAGCCGCATGGCCTACGACGCGGCCATCGGCTTCTACCAGAAGTCCATGCAGATGCTGCGCATGGCCGCCCGGCCGCCTGGCCGCTGATGTCCAGGTACGAGTTGATGAGCGCCGGGGAGCTTTGTCGCGAGGCGGCGGGCCTTCTCGGGCAGAACGGCCACAACGACTGGGCTCGATCCTTCGCCGGTTGGGCGGATCAGTTCGGGGCCGAGCCCGATCAGACAGCCCGTGCGATCTCCTCCGCCTCGCGTGGCTGGAGCGACTTGGTCCTCTATCGGGACGGCGTCCTGCTGGCGGCAGAGAACAATGCGCTTCGGGACGTTTTCGACGAGCTGACCAGGCTCTGTACCCACGCGCTGAAGCCTTCCAAGGGGAGCTAGCCGATGCCCGATCCCGTCCCGCCGCGGAACAACGCCATGGCCGTGGCCGCCAGCGCCCTCAAGGCGCAGCAGTCGCGCATGCGGATCATCGCCGAGAACATCGCCAACGCCCAGTCGACGGCCCAGGTCGCCGGCGGTGAGCCCTACCGGCGGCAGATTCCGGTGTTCCGGGCCCAGGAGATCGACGGCGCCACCGGCGTCACCCTCGCCGAGGTCCGTCCCGACCAGGGCGACTTCCGCTCCGAGTACGACCCCTCGCACCCGGCCGCCAACGCCGAGGGCTATGTGCTGCGGCCCAACGTCGACACCCTCGTCGAGGCCATGGACATGCGCGAGGCGCAGCGCGCCTACGAGGCCAACCTCAACGTCATCGAGACGGCGCGGTCGATGGAGATGCGCACCCTCGACCTGCTCAAGAAGTAAGGCTGACCGATGAACCCCTTGCTCGCGGCCAAGGCCTATGCGGCGGTCCAGGGCGGCGCCCTGCCCACCTCGCCGACCGCGGCGCCCGCCCAGTCGGGCTTCGCCGAACTGCTGACCAACGTCATGGGCGACATGACCGCCGCCTCGCGGGCGGCCGAGACCCAGATGGCCTCGGCGGTGCAGGGGCAGGGCAGCCTGATCGACGTGGTCACCGCCGTCTCGTCGGCCGAGGCCTCGCTGGAGACCGTCATGGCCGTGCGCGACCAGGTCATCCAGGCCTACCAGGAGATCATGCGGATGCCGATCTGACGGCCTTCGTCAGGAACCCGGCGACCGTCCCCTCAACCATTGCGACAGCACCCGCTTCTCGCCCTTCACGGGCGGCAGGCCGGCGTGGCGCGTGCGGCGGTCGACGGTCCCGTCCGGCAAGGTGTTGGCCCACAGCAGGGCGTCGCCCTTGCGTCCCCGCCAGCGCAGATTCCCCGTCTCGAAGGCCGTCTCGCCGCCCTCGTAGTCGTCGTTCAGATAGACCAGGCAGGTGGCGATGCGCTGGCCGCCGCACGCCAGGTCGGCGGCGTAGGCGGGATTGGCCGGGTCCAGCCAGTCGACGTGCCAGTCGAAGGTCTGGCCCACCGCGTAGCGCAGCACCTGGCTCCATTCGAGCCCGGCCACCGGCAGGCCCGCGGCCCGCGCGATCCGCTCCCGCACCACGGCCAGCACGACGTCCATCTCCGCCAGCTCGAAGCGGGCGGCGTCGTTGGTGCGCACGGCGTCGCGCCGGCCGGCGCCGGTGCGCGGATCGTAGACCAGCGCCGGCGCGCTGATCGCGGCCGCCCGCGCCGACAGGTGGTCGCACGCCGCCGCGGAAAGGAAGCCGTCGATGGCCAGGATCGCCGGCCCGCCGGGCAGCAGCGGCCGAGGTCGCGGCGCGGCCAGCCATGCGTCGATGTCCACGCTCCCGCCGGGACCGCGCAACAGCGCCAGCTGCTCCCCCGCCGGCGCGAAGCCGAGGTCGGCCGACCGCGCCAGAAGCTCGAGCGCCGCGGCCCAGTCCGGCGTCACGCCCAGCCCCATGGCCGTCAGCACCGCCAGACGGTGCGCCGCCGCGCCGTCGCCGGCGGCGAGCGCAGTGCGCAGTGCGCCGGGATCGAAGGAGAGGGACATATCGCTCACGCCCCGTTCTAGGGCCGCGCCGACGGTCGCGCCAAGCTTACCGCGATTTCATCCGGCCGCCCGCATCCGCCGCGTGACCGCGCCGCCTCATTCCGGAGCAAACTCCGGAGCCTCCATGACCCGTTCGACCCTCGCCGCCTGCGCCGCCGCCCTCGTCGCCGCCTGCCTGCCCGCGGCCGCCCTGGCCCAGCCCGCGCCGCAGCCCGTGACGGTGGTCCGCGCCGGGAACCTGTTCGACTCCGAGGCCGGGCGCATGGTCGGTCCGCGCGACATCCTCATCCGCGGCCGCCGCGTCGCCGAGGTCGGCCAGGGCCTCGCCGCGCCCGAGGGCGCGACCGTCGTCGACCTGAGCCGCTGCGCCGTCATCCCCGGCCTGATCGACAGCCACACCCACCTGCTGCTGGAGGAGGGCTTCGGCGAGAACCTGTCCACCGTCGCCGCGCGCGACCAGTCGGTGGACGGCGACGTGGTCCGCGCCCTGGCCGGCGCCGGTCGCGCCCGCTCCTACCTCGAGGCCGGCTTCACCAGCGTGCGCGACCTGGGCAACTCGGGCCGCTTCCTCGACCTGATGCTGGAGCAGGGCATCCGCGCCGGCTCCGTGCCGGGTCCGCGCATCTACGGCTCCGGCCCGGGCCTTGCCCCCGCCGGCGGCCAGCTGATGCCGCAGCCGCACGATCCGCACC
>JAEYTA010000107.1 GCA_023434265.1 Pseudomonadota bacterium | reverse complement strand
GTGCAGGGCGGCGTCGAGCAGGGCGGCGGCGTCGAGCAGGGCCCGCGTCTCGCCCGACAGGCGGGCGCGGCGGGCGCTGAGGCGGGCGTGCAGGGCGGCGGCGGCGGCGCGGGTCGCGGGCCGTTCGAAGGTCAGGGCCTGGATGTCGGCGAGGGCGGCCGTCAGCGAGGCCGGCCCTCCGAACAGGTCGAAGCGCAGCAGGTGAATCTCGCTCGACTCGATGGCGACGGCGGCGGTCTGGTCGGGGCTGGCGGTGTGCCGGGCGGCGTCGGAGGCGGCCGCGGCGGCGTGGTCGAGGCTGGATCGCAGGCCCGTCCGGCGGGCATGCTCGCGCCACAGGGCCGAGGCGCGCATCCAGCCGTCGAATGGGCGGGCGCAGGACACGCGGCCGGCGTCGACCGACTCGCGTCGCGCCTCCAGTTGCACCAGGTCGGCGCCGACCAGTTCGAGCCAGCCGAGGTCCTCGCTTTCGCGCGCCTTGTCGAACAGCTTCCTCAGATCCCTGCCGAATTCGAACATGCGCAGCGTGCTCCGGTCGTCCCGCTTCGGGACGGACGTGATGTCCCCGGCAGGTCAGGAGCAAACGCAGCGCCGCGCGAGCGGTTCGCTTCGGCGGCGGGAGATAAGGGCGGCCGGCTAGCCGAGGTGCGGCGTGCGGGCCCGGCAGCGCTGCAGTTCGGCGACGGCCGCCGTGTCGCCGGCGGTCAGTTCGCGCACGGCCCGGATGCGCGCGCGCGTCTGGTCGGCCTCGGCGACGGCCGGCGTGCGGCCGCGGACCTGCGCCACCTGCATGGCGGTCAGCGACCAGTAGAGGGCGGCGTCGTAGAGCAGGCGGCCCTCGCGGCTCTCGCCGCCCTCGAGCTCCGACGCCGCCTGGGCCAGGCCGGCGCAGCGCACCACCGCGTCGTAGGACAGGATCGGCTGGCCGCCGCTCTGCGCGGCGACCAGCGTGAGCCCGGCCGCGAGGGCTGCCGCGATCATCGAATCCTCCAGGGACGCCCCGCCCTTCGGCGACAGAGAACCACGCCCCGGAGGCGAGGAAAAGCCGCTCTCCGCGCGGACAGGGTGAAGATGTCGGTAATCCTGTCGCCCTATGGTCCGCGCCGCACAGGGGGACGACATGGATCTCAGCCATCGCACCGACGAGGCCAACCGCCGGGTGTTCATGACCATCCGCGGCGGCGCCACCGGCGCGGCGACGGCGCGCTACATCGCCGAGCTTGCCGCCGGTCGGCCCGAACTGGCCGGCTGGGACTGGATCCAGGACCTGCGCGAGAACGATGGCGAGGTCGACAACGCCGATATCGAGGCGGTGTCGCGGGCCTTCGGCGCCACGGGGCCCTGCTGGACCGTCTTCGTCAGCCACGATCCCAACCTGCGCCTGTGGTGCAAGGTCATGGACGGCATGTTCGCCGGCCGCCTGCACCTGTCGGCCCCGACGCCGGAAGCGGCGGTGAAGGCGCTGGAGGAGGTCAGGGCCGGGGCCGACCTCGTGGTCGCGTGAGCCGCGCAGGCTCCTAGCCCCGCTCCTTCGTCTTCATGAAGGCGACCTTGGGGAAGCGTTCGCCCACGTAGCCGGTCTCCCAGCTGGACTTGGCGAGGAAGACAGGCTGGTCGTCGATATCGCGGGCCATCTGCGGGCGGTACTTGCCCGCGAAGTCCTCGAGATCGGCCTTGCCGCCGCCGATCCAGCGGGCCTCGGCATAGGGCGACGGCTCGAAGATCACCTCGAGGCCGTATTCCTCGCCGAGCCGATCGGCCATGACCTCGAACTGCAGCTGGCCGACGGCCCCGACGATGAAGTCCGAACCGATCTCTGGGCGGAAAAGCTGGGTGACGCCTTCCTCGGCCAGGCCCTCCAGCGCCTTCTTCAGGTGCTTGGCCTTGAGCGGGTCCTTGACGCGCACGCGCTGGAGGATTTCGGGGGCGAAGTTGGGCAGGCCGGCGAAGCGGATCAGGCCCGACTCCGACAGGCTGTCGCCGACGCGCAGCACGCCGTGGTTGGGGATGCCGATGACGTCGCCGGCGAAGGCGTCCTCGGCCAGTTCGCGGTCCGAGGCGAAGAACATGATCGGCGCGTTCACCGACAGCTGCTTGCCGGTGTTCTGGACCTTCAGCTTCATGCCGCGGCGGAACTGGCCCGAGGCCATGCGGAACATGGCGATGCGGTCGCGGTGGTTGGGGTCCATGTTGGCCTGGACCTTGAACACGAAGCCGGTGACTTCGGCGGCGCCCGGCTCGACGGCCGTATCGACCGGCTCGGGGGCGTTGCGCGTCTCGGGCGGGGCCTCCTTGCGCGCCTTCATCACCTTGGGCGCGGGGGCCCATTCGCCGATGGCCGCGAGCAGCTGGTCGATGCCGAAGTGGCGCAGGGCCGAGCCCCACAGCACCGGCGTCATGTGGCCCTCGAGGAAGGACTGGCGGTCGAAGGCCGGATAGCCGCCCTCGACCAGCTCCAGCGCCTCGGTCAGGTCGGCCTGCTCGCTTCCCTCGAAGTAGCGGTCGGCCTCGCCCAGCGGCAGGGGCTCGGGATGCTCCGGGTCCTCGTCGGAGCCGGCGGCCTTGCGGGTATAGGGCTGGAAGCGGCCCGTGCCGATCTCGACCATGCCGCGCAGGCGGTTGCCGCTCTCCGCCGGCCACCAGATCGGGGCGGGATCGAGCTGCAGCCGGCTGGCGATGTCGTCCAGCAGGGCCATCGGGTCCTGGGCTTCGCGGTCCAGCTTGTTGATGAAGGTGATGATCGGGATGTCGCGCAGGCGGCAGACCTCGAACAGCTTCAGGGTCTGCGGCTCGATGCCCTTGGCGGCGTCCAGCACCATGATGGCGCAGTCGGCGGCGGTGAGGGTGCGGTAGGTGTCTTCCGAGAAGTCCTCGTGGCCCGGGGTGTCGAGCAGGTTGAACATCCCGCCCTCGAACTCGAAGGTCATGACCGAGGCCGAGACCGAGATGCCGCGCTCCTTCTCGATCTTCATCCAGTCCGAACGCGTGCGCCGCGCCTCGCCGCGCGCCCGCACGGCGCCGGCCGCGCGAATGGCGCCGCCCGCCAGCAGGATGTGCTCGGTCAGGGTCGTCTTGCCCGCGTCGGGGTGGGCGATGATGGCGAAGGTCCGGCGGCGGCCGGCCTCCTCTGCGAGAGTGAGCTTGGACATTGGGCGCGGGGGTTAGCGTAAGGGGGGCGGGGTGTCACGCCTGACGCTGTGAATCCGCAGCCTCAGGAGCCTCAGGAGCCTCATCGGCGTCTGACCAGGGGAGGGTGTCGGGGATGTCGCCCTCGCCCCAGAGGGCGCGAAGGGCCGTGGCATAGCCGGCGCGCATGTGGTCGGGCGTGGTGACGATGCGATCCGGAGGCGGGAAGCTGCCGTGGAGGCGCTGGAGCATCAGCGACAGGCGGGCCCAGTGCTGGGCCTCGATGACCCGGCCCATGGCGGCGGACTCGGCCGAGCGGCGAAAGGCGTGGCGCAAATAGACCGGCAGGGCCGGGTCAAGCAGCAGCTCGGCGGTTTCGCGATCGGAGGCCGCGGCGAACCGGTTGAGCGGCGAATTCGGATCGTTCGGCTCCCAGTCGACCAGACAGGCCGACATGTTGACGGCGGCCCGGGGCTGGTCGCAGCGGCGCCAGCCCTCGGCGGCGGCGCGGCGCTGGAGGGTGCTGCGCGAAACGCCGAGCTGTGCGGCGACCACGGTCGAGGATTCACCGGAGAGGTAGGCCGCGCGGGCGCGCGCCCAGGC
>JAEYTA010000104.1 GCA_023434265.1 Pseudomonadota bacterium | reverse complement strand
GGATGTCGCGCAGGCGGCAGACCTCGAACAGCTTCAGGGTCTGCGGCTCGATGCCCTTGGCGGCGTCCAGCACCATGATGGCGCAGTCGGCGGCGGTCAGGGTGCGGTAGGTGTCTTCCGAGAAGTCCTCGTGGCCCGGCGTGTCCAGCAGGTTGAACATCTTGCCGTCGTGCTCGAACGTCATCACCGACGCCGAGACGGAGATGCCGCGCTCCTTCTCGATCTTCATCCAGTCCGAGCGGGTGCGACGGTTCTCGCCGCGCGCGCGCACGGCTCCGGCGGCGCGGATCGCCCCGCCGGCCAGCAGGATGTGCTCGGTCAGGGTGGTCTTGCCGGCGTCGGGGTGGGCGATGATGGCGAAGGTGCGCCGGCGGGCGGCCTCCTGCGGCAGGGTCAGTTTCGACATGTTGGTTCCGTTGGGCCGCGCGACCTAGCGCGTCGGCGGGCGAAAGTCACCCGAGGGAAAATACCCCCTCGCAACGAAGGGTCTTCGGAGTCATTGTCTCGTCAGGCAAGACGACCCGGTCACGTCAGCCGGGCGCCGCCTGAGGAAACGCAGGAGCGGCCATGGCTTTGCACCCCCCTCTCGACCCCCCGCCGGCGCGCGACGGGCCGCACCCGGCGATCAGCCTGCTGGTCGGCTTCGGCGTGATCGTGGCGGGCGCGCTGATCGTGCACGTGGTGTTCAACGCGGTGTTCTAGCTTCCGGCGGGTTCGGCGGAATCGGTCGCCGCGGGGTCCTCCTCCGGCGGCGCCTCGTCGGTCGGAACGACTTCCCCGCGGGCGGCGGCGATCATCTCGCGCGCCTGCCGCGTCTGGCTGCTGCGGTGCGGACTGTTGGCGACGGGCAGAAGGGTGGTGACCGCGGCTTCGTTCAGGGAGCGCGCCATGTAGGCGTGGCCGAGCCGAAGCCGGACGTCGAAGGACTGCGGCGCCAAGGCCATCGCCACCTCGAGCGTCGAGATGTCGTTGTCGGTCGGGTAGCCGCCCTGCCCCTGCCGCGCCCGGTTGAGGCCGAGGTAGATCCGGAAATCCATGGGGTCGGCGTCGAGCGCGCGGGCCAGATAGCCCATCGCCGCCCGGCGGCGCCCGGTCGCGGCCGAGGGGTCGGATTCCTTCTCGGCGATATCGAGCAGAATGGCGCCGGCGAGCCGCAGCGCCGCCGCGTCGGTCGAACCCTCGCCAAGCAGCGGCTCCAGGGCGGTGAAAGCCGCTTCGAGGTCGTCCGTCAGCCGGTGAGCCCGGGCCTCGACCAACATGGCCATGCGATCCCCGGGGTGGCGTTCCGCGGCCGCAAACGCGCTGCGGATCAGTTCGGCCCGATGCTCGGCCTCCTCCCGCGCCTCGCGCGCCTTCTGCGCCTCGGACTTGCGGGTCAGCCCGTCGTCGTCCTCGGGCTCCTGCTTGACGGGCGTGCGGTCGAGACGCAGGTCCAGCCACGCCATGTCGCTCTCGGCCGGGGACAGGGTGGTCACGACGACGGCCGGCTCGGGAATGTCGATCTGCGGGGTCAGCACGTTGATCGAGCCGGTCAGGTAGAGGCGCACGTCGTTCTGGAGTTGGGCGGCGGTCCGGCCGGTCGCCGCCTCCATGGCGGCCACGGACTCCTCGCCGCGGACCACTGCGCCCAGATACTGGCCGAGCATCCGGATGCGCTCGGGCGTGCTCATGAAATAGTGCGTCATGGCCCAGGCCTGGGCGTAGTAGGACGACGCCCGGTAGCGACCGGAGGCGGTGTAGCGCCACGTCAGCACGTCCTCCATCCTGGCCCAGGTGTTGGCCCCCTGGCTGAGAGAATTCATGCGGCCGGGGTGGTGCCGCCCGAACTGGATGCGGTCCGGCCGCACGTCGGCGGTGGCGTAGTATTCCGCGAAGCCCTCCACGAACCACGACGGATAGGCGTTGGCCCGCATCTGGAACATGAAGTGGTGGGCGTATTCGTGGAACAGGACCACGTCGCCGGAAATGGCCTCGGTGTCGACCACGGCGTGGATGCGGCTGCTGTTGGGCGAGTAGTAGCCGCCGACCGAGCCGCCGATGCCGGGGTATGCGCGCTCCATGTCGCGGCGGCCTTCGGCGATGAAAATCTCCAGCTTGGGAATCTCGTGATCGACCTCGATCGGGTAATAGGCCCGCAGCAGGGCGTCGAACCGCTCGACCTTCTGGGCGTAGAGCCGGATGGTGCGCTCGGAGACGTCGCCATAGACGATGAAGTGCGCCGTCTCCGCGCGCCGCCACTCGGCGGCGGCCGGCCCGGCGGCGCAGGCGGCGAACAGCGCGGCGACGACCGCGAACGCGCGGATGCAGGTGTTGAACATGGCTTTCCCCCGATGGCCCGGGCGACAGCCTAAAGGGGACGGGGCGCAGGCGCCAAGCGACGCCGTGACAACGTCAGGCCGCGAGGCGCATCCACACCGCCTTGTCGGCGGCGACGGCGTCCAGCTTGCCCTTCGAGGCGCGGGCCCGCAGCTGGCGCATCACCGGCGTGGGCAGGGCGCAGAACTGCGGCTCGACGAGCTCGGGCGCGCAGCCGGCCGCCGGCGCCGCGAAGAGGGCGGCGTTCACGTCCGGCGAGCGGTCGTGGATCAGCCAGGCCAGCCGGCGGGCGCGCTGCGGATCGTTGTGGTGCAGCAGCGGGTCCTCGGCGAACAGCTCGCAGCCCAGCTCCAGCACATAGTCCAGCCCCAGCCTGTCGAAGCGGCGCGCGTCGCCGGGCGTGACCGGGCAGGTCTCGTCCAGATCGAACACCACGTCGTTCAGCAGAAAGAGCATCGGGACACCTGCCATCGCCGGGCTCATTGCGGCCCGTTGAAGCCACCGTAGCGGCAGGCGCTTGCGGTTCCGTGTGCGAACGCGGTTAAGGATTTGCGACCGGGGAGAAGGGGCTGGGGACTAGGGGTTAGGGGTTTGGGGGCCAGGTTGATCGAGCTTCTGCTTGAGCGTCGTCAGCATCCGGCCCACCTGAGCGGCGGAGCTCAGGCAGGGTTCCGCGGACTCCCGCTCCACATGCCCGACCCGCACTGCAAGAAGGAGGAAGGTTTCAACCTCCGCCAATGAGCCGCGGGCGATGCCGACGAATCTTGCGTAATCCTTCCGCGTGCCGCGCTGATACCCCTCGGCGATGTTGGCCGGGATCGACGCGGCAGCGCGCTGGAGCTGGCTGATCATTCCATACTGTTCGGATCGGGGCAGGTTTGCGCACAGGGCGTAGACGTCTGCCGCTAAGTCCATAGCCTTGTTCCAAACGCCGAGATCGACATACCCCTTCATCGCTGATCCCCCAGTCGCCAGCCCCTAGCCCCTAGCCCCCAGCCCCTACCCCGCCACCTTCTCCGTAATGAAATGCCGCCCCTCGCGGTCCTCGATCTCGACGATCCAGAGGTCGGGGTCGTAGCGGACCTGGCGCCGGAGGTAGGCGTCCAGTTCGCTCTCGGACTCGCTCTCCACCGGCTGCATCCACAGGCGCTCGCCGTCGGGGCCGAAGGCTTCACTATAGAGTCGCGCGCGACGGGCGGCGGTGTCGAACACCTTGACGATGACCGTGCCGGCGCGGGCGTCGCCCTTGCGGGCGACCGTGGCGAAGGCGCCGCCGATCTCGGCGCGCCGGATCAGGGCGGCCACCCAGACGTCGCTTGAAAGAAGCAAATCGCTAACCCTGCTCGGAAACGCGACCGGAACGCCTGGGGCTTAGGGTGTCGCCCCATGAGGATAGGGCAGAACGCCGTTGGAACCCAAGTCGCGCTGGCCGCGGCGATCGCGCTGCTGGCCGCCGGAACGGCGGCGGCGGGGCCGGCCGACACCTATTACGAGCGCGCCTTCGTGGTCGCGGCGGACGCGCGCTGCGACCTGTTCGAGCCGCAGGTCGGCGCGGCGCTGACGGCGGCCACCGCCCAGG
>JAEYTA010000153.1 GCA_023434265.1 Pseudomonadota bacterium | reverse complement strand
GGCGAGGACGGCTTTCAGGCGCAGCATGGCGAAGCTCCTTTTCGCACTGGTGAAGGTCAGGGCCGGCGCGGCGGACGCGCAGGGCGTCCGCAGGGCGTCGACGAGGGCGCGGGCGTAGGCGCGTCGGGCGTCGTCCGGGGCGCCGGCGAGGGCGAGGGCGTCGCAGGCCTCCTCCCGGGCGGCGGCGCGGCGGTCGCGCACCCGTCCCAGCAGCGGGTTGGCCGCGAGGAGGGCCAGCAGGATCTCCTCGATCCAGACGGCGCGGTGATCGCCGCGGCGCAGGTGGGCCAGTTCGTGGGCGCAGATGGCGTCGGCCGCGGGGCCGGAGAAGTTCGCCGGCAGCAACAGGACGGGTCGGAACACGCCCGACAGCAGGGGCGTCGCCACGGCGTCGCTGACGCGGACGCGGGGCATGGGCGCGCCGAGGCCGACGGCGACGGCGCGAACCCGGCCGACGATGTCCGGCCCGGCATCGCGGGCCTCCTCGACCCGCCGCGCGAGGAGGGTCGCCCGCCGGAGCAGGCCGGCGGTCCTGACGAGGGCGAGCCCGGCGACGAGGGTGACGCCCATCAGCGCCGCGGCCTCGAGGTCGAAGGCGGCGGCCCCGGCGGCCGCCGGAGCGGCGCCCGCGGCGACCGGCCCGGTGATCGCCCTGGCGTCGACGGCGACGACCGGAGCCGGAACCAGCAGGGCGAGAAGCACCAGTCCGACCGGCGCGGCCGCCAGGTAGAGCAGCCACGTCCACATCCGCTCACGCAGGTCCGGATCGCCGCCGCGCCGCTCGGCGGCTCCGAGGCCAACCAGTCCGAGCGCCGCGATCGCGATCGACAGGGCCAGCGAGACGAGGATCAGCTGCGGCCCGGTCATTCGGCGTCGTCCCTGGCGTCGGCGGCGAGCACGGCCTCCAGTTCGGCGATCTCCTCCGGCCCGAGAATCTGGCTGCCGGCGAAGGCGGCGGCGGGCAGCGCCCCGTCCAGCTCCAGCAGGTCGGACAGGCGCCGCATCAGCCGACCGAGGATCTGCACCTTGGGCTGGACATGGGCGTAGACCACGACGCCGTGCACCTGCCGTCGCGACAGCTGCCCCTTGGCCCGCATCCGCTCCAGCACGGTGCGGGTCGTCGACGGCGTCCAGTCGAGGTCGGCCGCCACCCGATCATGCACCTCCCGCACCGACAGTTCGCCGTCGCGCCAGAAGCGCTTGAGGATTTCGAGCTCGGTCTCGCTGGGATCGGCGGCGACAGACATGGCGCACCCTCTATGTCGTGGATACGTTACATTTGTCGTCTCTGCGCGTCAACTATCGTTCAATGGGCTCCGTGGCGACCCGCCGCTTTGGAGAATCCGCGCCGGATTGCCCACGACGGTGACGCCGGGCGGCACGTCGCGGGTCACCACGGCGCCCATGCCGATCACCGCGCCCTCGCCGATGATCAGGGGCTTCTCCGGCGTGCCGTGCCGCAGGACGGCGCCGGTGCCGATGTAGACGTGGTCGCCGACGATGTGATTGCCGCCGATGCCGACGCGCGGGGCGAGGGTGACGAAGTCGCCGACGACGGTGTCGTGGCCCACGTATGAATAGAAGTTGGCGTGGAAATGCCGGCCCACCCGTACGTTGTCGGAGATGGCGGTGAAGCCGCAGAGGATGGCGCCCTCGCCCACCTCGCTCCGGCCCAGCCGCTCGTGGGAGCGGGACTGGACGGTCCCGAACGCCAGTCCCCGCGCCGTACACCGCTCGGCCAGGGCGCTGCGGATGCGGGAGTCCGCGATCGCGATCACCACCTGATACTCCGTCGGGACCTCGTCGAGAGCGCAGCAGTCCGGTCCGTGCTCGGCCGGATCGTCCGAGATGAAAAGCGGCTCGGCGCCCATGTTCCGGGCCAGCGGCGCCACCTCGCGGCCGAAGCCGCCGCGGCCGTAGATCGCGATCTTCACGACGCCCTCCCCTGCTCCGCGAGAAGCGCGTCCGCCAGCGCCAGCAGCTTGCGCGAACGCCGGCCGACGGGTTCGGCCGGCACGCCGCGGTGGATGGTCCAGGGCTCCAGCGATCGGTCGGCCAGCGACATGGCCGCCAGGACCGCGCCCTCGCCGAGCGTCACGCCTGGCAGGATGCGGGCTCCCGTGCCCACGCCCGAATGCTTGCAGAGCCGGATCGGGGCCGTCCGCACGCCGGTGTATTTGGCGGGGAGCATTGGCCCCATCATGTGCCGGCCGAGGAAATCGTCGCTGGCCGAGTAAAGCATCACGCCGCCGGAGAGGCCGGAGAAGTCCTCGATCGTGATGCCGCCCCGGCCCGAAAGCAGGCAGCCGCCCGCGATGTGGATCCAGGAACCCAGGCGGATCGGGCCCGTGGCGATGAGCGAGCAGAAGGCGTCGATACGGACGTGATCGCCGATCTCGAGGTTCTCCAGTCCGACGATCTCGCAGGACCGGGAGACGGAGACGTTTTCACCGACGCGGGCGACGCCGTGCCCGCGCAGGTCCTCGCTGGTCCAGTAGCCGGCGGACAGGTTCGGCATCGGGCCCTCCCTCCGGCGAGAAGACCCCACTCCACCAAAGCGTGCAAGACCGTGTTGACACCATCGCCCGGGGCCTCGAGGCCGAAAGAAAAAGGGGCCGGCGGAGAAGCCGCCGACCCCTGATTTCAGGTCATCCCGGAGGATGTGTGGATCAGTTCCCGCCCATCATCGAGGCGACTTCCGAGGCGAAGTCCGGGCCCTCGACCTTCTCCACGCCTTCGCCGAGGGCGAGGCGGACAAAGCCGGCGAGGTGCAGGCCCGGCGCGCCGAGCTCCTTGCCGGTGTTGGCGACCAGCTGCTCGATGGTCACGTCGGGGTCCATGACGAACGGCTGCTTGGTCAGCACCACGTCCTTCTGGAACTTGGCGATCTGGCCCGAGACGATCTTCTCGATCATGTTCTCCGGACGGCCTTCCTCCTTGGCCTTCTCGATCAGGACGGCGCGTTCCTTCTCGATGGCGGCGGGGTCGAGGTCGTCGGTGTTCAGGGCCAGCGGCGAGGTGGCCGCGACGTGCATGGCGATCTTGCGGCCCAGCTCGCGCAGGGCGGCCTTGTCGCCGGCGCCGTGCAGGGCGACCAGCACGCCGATGCGGCCGACGCCCGGCGACACGGCGTTGTGGACGTAGGTCGAGACCACGCCCTCGTCGACCGACAGGCGGGCGGCGCGGCGCAGCTGCATGTTCTCGCCGATGGTGGCGATCATGTTGGTCACTTCGTCCTGGACCGTCTTGCCGGCTTCCAGTTCGGCGCCGTGCAGGGCCTCGACGGTGTGGTGCTCCAGGCCCAGTTCGGCGAAGCGCTTGGCGGCGTTCTGGAACAGCTCGTTGCGGGCCACGAAGTCGGTTTCGGCATTGAACTCGATCGCCGCGGCGACCTCGCCCTTGCCGTCCTCGCGCGAGGCGACGGCGACGAGGCCTTCGGCGGCGACGCGGTCGGCCTTCTTGGCGGCCTTGGACAGGCCCTTGGCGCGCAGCCAGTCGATGGCCGCTTCGATGTCGCCGTTGTTTTCGACCAGCGCCTTCTTGCAGTCCATCATGCCGACGCCCGAACGCTCGCGAAGCTCCTTCACGAGGGCGGCAGTGATCTCGGCCATTGTAGTCTCCTGAGTCTTGGTATGCGGGAACGGCCGGAGCGTCCTGCCCCGGCCGTATGTCGGTTCAACGCACGGCCCTGAATGCGGGCCGCGAAGGCCTCAGACCTGGGCCGGCTCGTCGGCGACCGCGTCGTTGGCTTCCGAGGTCGCTTCCTGGGCGGCCTCGTCGGCGACCGGCGGCTGCTCGGCGGCGGCTTCCATCTCGGCGGCGACGCCTTCCGCGCCGGCCGGGGCGGCTTCGGCCTCGGCCTTGGCGGCCGGGGCTTCACGCAGCATCGGCTCGACCGGGGCTTCCGAGGCGCCGAGGTCGACGCCCGAGGCCGCGGCGCCCGAGGCCAGGCCGTCGAGGACGGCGTCGGCGATCAGGTCGCAGTAGGTCTGGATGGCGCGGGCGGCGTCGTCGTTGCCCGGGATCGGGTAGGTGATGCCGTCCGGATCGCAGTTGGTGTCGAGGATGGCGATGATCGGGATGTTCAGCTTGCGGGCTTCCTGGATCGCGATCGCTTCCTTGTTGGTGTCGATCACGAACATGATGTCGGGAATGCCGCCCATGTCCTTGATGCCGCCCAGCGAGGCTTCCAGCTTGTCGCGCTCGCGCTGCAGGCTGAGCAGCTCGCGCTTGACGCGGCCCTCGCCGCCCGATTCCAGCAGGCTGTCCAGCTCGCGCAGGCGGGCGATCGAGCCCGACACCGTCTTCCAGTTGGTCAGGGTGCCGCCGAGCCAGCGGTTGTTCATGTAGTACTGGGCGCAGCGCTTGGCGGCCTCGGCGACCGGGTCGGCGGCCTGGCGCTTGGTGCCGACGAACAGCACGCGGCCGCCCTTGGCGGCGACGTCGCGCACGGCGACCAGCGCCTGGTGCATCAGCGGGATCGACTGCGACAGGTCGATGATGTGGATGTTGGAGCGGGCGCCGAAGATGTAGCGCTCCATCTTCGGGTTCCAGCGGTGGGTCTGGTGGCCGAAGTGCGCGCCGGCTTCCAGCAGCGAACGCATGGAGAATTCAGGCAGAGCCATGATCGTCTTGTCCTTTTTCCGATAGACGTTGCGCGGACGGTTAAAGGACCGGATGGCCCCTCGGAACGG
>JAEYTA010000165.1 GCA_023434265.1 Pseudomonadota bacterium | reverse complement strand
GGCCGAGGCGGGCGCGCGGGTGGGCGTGCTCAACCGCACCCGCGCCCGCGCCGAGACGCTGGCGGCGGAGGTCGGCGGGACGGTCGTGGAGCCGGGGGCGCTCTCGGACGCCGCGCTGGTGGTCAACGCCCTCAGCGTTCCGCCGCAGGTCGACGTGGCGGTCCTGCGGTCGGACGCCGTGCTGATGGACATGACCTATCGCCCGCTGGAGACGGACTTCCTCGCCGCCGGCCGCGCGCGCGGCCTGACGACGGTGGACGGGCTGGCCATGCTGATCGGCCAGGCGCGGCCGTCGTTCGCGGCCCTGTTCGGCGTCGCGCCGCCGGAGGTCGACGTCCGCGCCGTCGCCCTCGCCGCCATGGAGCCCGCCGCATGATCGTGCTCGGACTGACCGGCTCCGTCGGCATGGGCAAGTCGACCACCGCCGCCATGTTCGCCGACGAGGGCGCGGTGGTGTGGAACGCCGACGCCGCGGTCCACCGTCTGTACGCCCCCGGCGGGGCCGCCGTCGGGCCCATCGGCGAGGCGTTTCCGGGCGTGGTCGTGGACGGGGCGGTGGACCGCCCCCGTCTGGCGGAGGCGCTCGGTCGGGACGAGGCGGCGTTCCGCCGGCTGGAGGCCATCGTCCACCCGCTGGTGGTGCGCGGCCGGCTGGAGGAACTGGCCGCCGCCGAGGCCGCGGGCGTGCGGCTGGCGGTCCTCGACATCCCCCTGTTGTTCGAGACCGGCGGCGACGCGGCGGTCGACGCCGTGGTGGTGGTCACCGCTCCGGCCGAGGTGCAGGCCGAACGGGTGCTGGCCCGCCCCGGCATGACCCGGGAGCGGCTGGACGCCATCCTCGCCCGCCAGACGCCGGATGCCGACAAGCGCCGCCGCGCCGACTTCCTCGTCGACACGGGGCAAGGCCTCGAGGCCGCGCGGGCGCAGGTGCGGGAAATCGTGGGGACGGTTCTGTCGCCGGACTGGATACCGCCGCGCCGCCGCCTTCCGCCCGACGCCGAACCGGGTCATTAAAGGACATGGCCCGCGAGATCGTCCTCGACACCGAAACCACCGGCTTCGACCCCAGGACCGGCGACCGGCTCATCGAGGTCGGCTGCATCGAGATCGAGGATCTGCTGCCGACGGGGCGGACCTTCCACAGCTTCGTCAATCCGGAGCGGCTGATCCCGCCGGACGCCATCCGCGTGCACGGCATCACCGACGACAAGGTGAAGGACGCGCCGAAATTCCGCGAGGTGGTGCACGAGCTGATGGCCTTCATCGGCGACGCGCCGGTGATCGCCCACAACGCCGCCTTCGACCGCAACTTCATCGACCACGAGTGCGGCCTGTGCGGCCACCCGCTGATCGACGAGACTCGCTGGATCGACACCCTCCAGCTGGCGCAGAAGCGCTTTCCGGGCATGGCCAACTCGCTGGACGCCCTGTGCAAGCGGTTCAAGATCTCGCTGGTCGAGCGCACCCTGCACGGCGCCCTGATCGACGCCCGGCTGCTGGCCGACGTCTACCTCGAACTGAAGGGCGGCAAGGAGCGGCGGCTGGACCTGACCGCCGCCCGCGCCACGGTGGTGGAGACGACGGCCGCCATCGGCGGCTATGGGCCGCGGCCGCGCCCGCTGGAGCCGCGCTCCACCGAGGCCGAGCGCGCCGCCCACGCGGCCTTCCTCGCCGCGACCCTGAAGGACCGCTCGCTGTGGGCCGGCTACGGGCTGGATTTGGAGGAGGCGTCCGCCGCCTGACGGACGCCTCTCCGGTTTTCGTCCCTGAAGCCTACGCCTGACCGGTTTCGGCAGGGGCGCGGGCGATCTGTTGCTGACGGGCGACGTAGATGCCGGCGAAGTCGATCGGGTCGAGCATGAACGGCGGATAGAAGCCGCCGTCCGAGGTGGCGCCGGCGATGATCTCGCGGGCGAACGGGAACAGGTAGCGCGGGCACTCGATCAGCAGCATCGGCTCGATGTCCTGCTCGGCCACGCCCTGCAGGGCGAACAGGCCGCCGTAAACCAGCTCGACGTTGAACACGGTCATGGCGTCGGTCGAGGCCTTGACCGTCAGTCGCAGGTCGACCTCGAACAGTCCGTCCTTGCGGCCCTGGGCGTTCATCTCGACGCCGAGGTCGATGGCCGGCTTGCCCTCCACGCGCAGGCTGTCCGGCGCCTTGGGGTTCTCGAACGACAGATCCTTGACGTACTGGGCGACGATCCGGAAGCCCGGGCCGGCCGGCGGCTGGCCGCCGTTCTCGGGGGTGGCGTTGGCGTCGGCGGGCGGAGCGGCGTCGGTCATCGGGCGAAGTCTGTCTGGAATGTGGCTGGGCTGGGGCCCGGAAGGGGCGGCGACTAGCACGCGGGGCCCCCGGCGGCAACGCGCCTCCCCCGGCGGGGGCGCGCCGCGCCTTGCGCCACCCCATATCACCCCCTAATCGTCGTCCGCGCCCCCTTCCGGGCGCCAGTCAGGGATTGCCCGTGCCGGTCCAGGTCCAGATCGTCATCTTCGCCGTCATCGCCGCCTTCGTCCTGTTCCAGCTCTACAACGTGCTGGGCAAGAAGGTCGGGCGGCAACCCGAGGACGACGCCCGCGCCCGCCCGGCTCCGCCCGCCGCGCCGGCCGGCGAGCCGCAGGCCCCCGGCCGTCCGAACGTGCTGGACGCCGTCACCCTGGCCTCGATCGCCGGACTGAAGGCGCGCGACCCCGCCTTCGACCCCGTCCGCTTCCTCGAAGGCGCGCGGCAGGCCCACGAGACCATCGTGCGCGCCTACGCCTCGGGCGACCGCGAGACGCTGAGGCCGCTGCTCACCCCCCGGGTGATGGAGTCGTTCGAGGGCGGCATCGCCGCGCGCGAGGCCCGGGGCGAGACCGAAACCGCCGAGTTCGTCCACCCCGCCCGCGCCGATCTCGAACTGGCCACCGCCGAGGAGAACCGCGCGATCGCCAAGGTCCGCTTCCTCGCCGAGCTGCGCAACCGCGTGAAGCCGGCCGATCCGGCCGCCGAGGAGCAGGTCGAGGAGCGCCGCGTGGCCGAAATCTGGACCTTCGAGCGCCAGCTGGGCGCCAGCGACCCGAACTGGGTGCTGGCCCGCACCGAACCCGCCAGCGCATGAGCGGCGGCGTGCGCCGCGCCGCCCCCCTGTTCCGCGCCGCCGCCGTCGTGGCGAGCCTGGCCCTGACGCTCGCCGCCTGCGCCACCGCGCCTGCGCCTGGGCCAACGCCCCCCGAACCTTCGGC
>JAEYTA010000162.1 GCA_023434265.1 Pseudomonadota bacterium | reverse complement strand
CTCGGTGGCCGGATCCGTCGGCCCCAGCACCCCTTCGCCCGACGGCGCCGGCGCGGCCGCCACGGGCGGGCGGTAGGGCGTGCTCGCCAGCGGCGGCGCGGGGTCGGCATGGATCGGATAGCGCGGCGCGTCCGGATAGCTGGCGCAGGCCGCCAGCGACAGCACGGCTCCCATCGCCAGCGCCGCCCGTCGTCCCGCCGTCATCCAGTCCATCCGCCCGCTCCCGAATCCACGTCCCGCCTGCAAAGCCACACCGTGGCCCGCGAACCGCGCCAAAGTTGGGCGGGAAGGTTAATCAGTCCTTGCCGGAAGCCAACGCATGTCGATCTGGACGCGTCGGTTCAGGGGCTCCGGCGTCTCGTCCGGCGTCGGCCGGGCCAGCCGCATCTCGCCGTGCGCCTGGATCTCGATGTCTTCCCAGCGGACGCCCTCGCGAACGAGCGCACGCGCCACCGCCTCCGCGCGCCGGCGACTCAGTGCCATGTTCCGCCCGGCCGCGCCGACGGTATCGGTGTTGCCGTCGAGACGAATCTTCGTCCTCTCCACCTCATAGAGCGCCGCCGCGACCCGGACCGCCGCCCGGGCGCCCGGTTGCTCGATCTCGGCGCTTCCCGGCGCGAAGCCGTAGACATGACGCCGATGCCAAAGCCCCGGCGGATTGCGCGCCGGGTCGACCCTTTCGACGGTCACCGTGAAGCAGTCGGCGTCGTCGTCGACGGCGGTTTCCAGATAGGTCGGGCTCACCCCGGCGCGGAGCAGTTCGACATACGCCGTCACCCCGGCTTCCGACCATGCCGGCCCGTCGGCGCCCGGACCCGAGAGGCGCGCCCGCGCGCCGTACTGGCCTGCTTCGCGAAAGCTTCTGGCGGCGTCCCGGAAGGCGACGTACGCCTCCGGCGTAGGGGCGCCATTGTCCTCGAAGCAGATCGGCCACGTCTGGCCTCGCGCCGCGGAAGCCGTCGCCAGCACCGTCAGGATGAGAAGGCCGCGTCTCACCATTCGCGTAGAATGCCCGCCGCCTCGGGGCCCGTCACCCCTCCTTCGCCGTCCCCTCGACCAGCGGCACGAAGCGCACCTCGGCCAGGCTCTCGCGGCGGAAGCTGCCGTCCTCCTGGCCGACGTAGCGGTGCAGCATCTGCACCGAGGTGCGCCCCACCGGCACGACCAGCACCCCGCCCGGCTTCAGCTGGTGCAGCAGTTCCGTCGGCTCCCCCGGCGCCGCCGCCGTCACCATGATGCGGTCGAACGGGGCCTGCTCGGGCCAGCCGAGGCCGCCGTCGCCGTGGCGGGTGATGACGTTGTCGATGCCCAGCTGGCGCAGCCGCCCTTCCGCCTCGGTCAGCAGGCTGCGGTAGCGCTCGACCGAATAGACGTAGCGCGCCAGCCGGCTCAGCACCGCCGCCTGGTAGCCCGAGCCGGTGCCGATCTCGAGCACCCGGTGGCGCGGCTGCACGTCCAGCGCCTGGGTCATCAGGCCGACGATGTAGGGCTGGCTGATGGTCTGGGCGCAGTCGATCGGCAGCGGCTTGTCGTCCCACGCCTGGTCGAGGAATTTCTCGTGCACGAACACCGAGCGGTCGATCGACTCCATCGCCGCCAGCACGCGCGGATCGGTCACCCCCTGCTGCCGCAGCCCGAGGATCAGCCGCCCGGCGCGGTCGTCGTGGAGTTTCACGAGACCTGACTCCCGCGAAAGCCCTCCCCCTCGAGGGGGGAGGGTTGGGAGGGGGTGGAGGCAGGATGTTGAAGATCCAGGCTCGAAGACGCCGGCGTCTCCGGGGCTGAAGCCGGACGCGGCGTGCCTCCACCCCATCCCCCGACCCCTTCCCCCTCGAGGGGAAGGGGAGATTCGCGCCATCCCCTCACGCCGCGGCCCTCGCCTTCGGCGGGGCCCCGCCCAGCATCCCCTTCAGGTCGTTGACGCTGGGCATGTGGGTCAGGTCGATGTGCAGCGGCGTCACCGAGATGCGGCCCTCGTCCATGGCCCTCAGGTCGGTGCCCTCGGCGTGCTCCTGCCGGGCCCCGCGGAAGCTCATCCAGTAGTAGTCGCGCCCGCGCAGGTCGGTGCGCTTGACCGCGTGCATCTCGCCGATGTCGCGAAAGCCCTGGCGGGTCACCTCGACCTCCTTGACCAGCTCCGGCGGCAGGGCCGGGAAGTTGAGGTTCATCACCACCCCCGCCTGCCACGGCTGCTCGAGCAGCCGCTCGACGATGCCCGGGGCGAAGGCCTCGGCCGTCTCCCAGTGCGCCCTCACCGTGTCGTGAAACCGCTCCAGGCTCTGGCTCAGGGCGATCGAGCGGATGCCGAAGGCCATGCCCTGCAGCGCCCCGGCCACCGTCCCCGAATAGGAGCAGTCCTCGCCGACGTTGTGACCCCGGTTCACCCCCGAAAGCACCAGGTCCGGCCGGGCGTCGACCATCAGGTCGTTGACCGCCAGCACCACGCAGTCGGTCGGCGTGCCGGTCACGGCGAAGCGCCTGTCGCCCAGCCGGTTGACGCGCAGCGGCTCGGTCAGGGTGATGCCCCGCCCCTTGCCCGACTGCTCCACCGCGGGGGCGCAGATCCACACGTCGTCGGACAGCGCGCGCGCGATCCGCTCCAGACACGCCAGCCCCTCGGCCTCGATCCCGTCGTCGTTGGTCAGCAGGATTCGCATGGCCGTCTGACTAGTCCGAACACCGGGACGGCGCACCCGAAAAGTTGGCGGTCGAGACGGTACGCACGATGATCATATTCGAGCGCCGCACCCTCCGTCTCGCCGCCTTCGGCGTCGAGCCACCTCCCCACTTCGTGGAGAGGTGAGCGGAAGGTCGGCCGCGCCTCACCTCCCCGCTCGCGGGGAGGGGGACCGCGCGAAGCGCGGTGGAGGCGGCGGCGCCGGCGCTGGAGCAGAAATGCCGGGCAGGCCCCTACCGCACCACCTCGACCCGGTCCGCCAGGATGACCACGTCCTTGCGGCAGCCGTTCGTGATGCTCGACCCCTGCCAGTCGTGGCTCTCCGGCTGGTTGCGCGCGCTCCACGCCAGCGTCCGCCCGAAGAAGCGCACCTGCGACCCGGAAATGTCGCCCGAGGCCCGCTGCAGGTTCCTCGGCAGGGCCCCCGAGACGCAGTCGCGCGCGCCCGGCGTGCGCAGGTCGCGCTGCTCGGCGAACAGCTGGAACTCCTCGCCGGTCACCCGCACCCAGCCCTCGAACTGTTCCGCCGAGGCGTCGAACCCCGCCGGCGCCGGCCCGGTGTTCCCGGCCATGGTCCCGCATCCCGCGAGGGCGGCCGCCCCCGCCAAAACCAGCAATGTCCGCATGCCTCTTCCTCCGATCAGCCGGCGGCGATCCGCTCGACGCCGCCCATGTAGGGGATCAGCGCCGCAGGCACGCGGATCGATCCGTCGTCCTGCTGATAGTTCTCCACGATCGCGACAAGCGTGCGACCGACCGCCAGGCCGGAGCCGTTCAGGGTGTGCACGAACTCGGTCTTCTTCTCCCCGTCCCGCTTGAAGCGCGCGTCCATGCGCCGGGCCTGGAAGTCGCCGCAGTTCGAGCACGAGCTGATCTCGCGATAGGTCCCCTGCGACGGCAGCCAGACCTCGAGGTCGTAGGTCTTCCGCGCGCCGAAGCCCATGTCGCCCTTGCAGAGCAGCACCTTGCGGTAGGGCAGCTCCAGCTTCTGCAGGATGGCCTCGGCGCAGCCGACCATCCGCTCGTGCTCGGCGTCGCTGTCCTCGGGCCGCGCGATCGAGACCAGTTCGACCTTGTAGAATTGATGCTGACGAATGAGGCCGCGGGTGTCCCGGCCGGCGGATCCGGCCTCGGCGCGGAAGCATGCAGTCAATGCCGTCAGGCGGATCGGCGTCTTCAGCTCGCTCTCGGGCAGTTGCTGGCCCATCACCGTCGCGGTCAGCGACACTTCGGCGGTGGGAATCAGCCACCGGCCGTCGGTCGTGCGGAAGAGATCGTCGGCGAATTTGGGCAGCTTGTCGGTGCCGTACGCCGCCGCGTCATTGACCAGAAGCGGCGGATTGACCTCCAGATAGCCGTGCTCGCCGGTCTGCACGTCCAGCATGAACTGGCCGATCGCCCGCTCCAGCCGCGCCAGCCCGCCCTTCAGGACCGCGAAGCGCGCGCCCGACATCCGCGCCGCCGCCTCGAAGTCGAGCAGCCCCAGCGCCTCGCCCAGATCGGCGTGATCCTTGGCCGGCCCGCCCTCGCGGGGCGTCCCCCACCGGCTGACCTCGACGTTGGCGCTCTCGTCCTCGCCGTCCGGCACGTCGTCCGCCGCCAGGTTCTGCTGCTTGGCCAGCAGGTCGCGCAGCTTCGCCCCGACCTCGCGCTCGGCCGTCTCGGCGGCGGCGATCTCGCTCTTCAGGTTCTCGACCTCGGCCTTCAGCCGCTCGGCCTCCGCCATGTCCTTCTTCGCCATGGCCGCGCCGATGGCCTTGGACGCCGCGTTGCGCTTCGCCAGCCCGTCCTGCCCCGCCGTCTGCGCCGCGCGCAGCTCGCGATCCAGCCGCAGCAGCTCGTCGACGACGGCCTTCGCGTCCTCCACCCCGCGCGACGACCACCCCGCCACGAAGGCGTCGGGATTGTCTCGGATGGCGCGGATGTCGTGCATGGGAGGTCTCTTCGGGAAGGAGTGGCTGTCCTAGCTGCCGCCGCGGATTCCGCCAAGCCGGGGCGGGGCTTCCTCGCCCGGCGCCGGCGCCGCCCCCTCCACCGCCCTGCGGGCGGTCCCCCTCCCCGTCTGCGACGGGGAGGTGACCGGCGGCGGCTCACCTCTCCGCGCGCGAAGGCGCGTGGGGAGGACAGATCGGCGCGCTGCGCCGATCAGGAGGGGGCGGCGCGGGCGTCCGGAGCAGAGGCGACGGCCCGCCCCCACGTCCGCTTCTGACCCACCGGCGTGCTGTCCTGCCGGCGGTCTTTGACAAACGAACCCGCCGCGCCGGTGCAGGCGCGGCTTTCACGCGGGCGACGCCGGCGAAATGTGCACGATGTGCACTCCATTTTTTGCGGAGTGCAGGTTTCGCATCCCGAGCCTTCAGATCAGCCCGGCCATCGGCGAGCTGGCGCTGGCGTACATCCGCCTCGGCATGCGCCCGGCCAGATAGCCCTCCCGCCCGGCGATGACGGCGTGCTTCATCGCCCGCGCCATGCGGATCGGGTCCTTCGCCCCGGCGATGGCGGTGTTCATCAGCACCGCGTCGCAGCCCAGCTCCATGGCCAGGGTGGCGTCCGACGGCGTGCCCACCCCGGCGTCGACCAGCACCGGCACCTTCGCCTGCTCGACGATCAGCCGGATGTTGACCCGGTTCTGGATGCCGAGGCCCGAGCCGATCGGGGCCGCGGCCGGCATGATCGCCGCCGCGCCCGCCTCCTCCAGCCGCTTGGCCATGACCACGTCGTCGGTGCAGTAGACCATGACGTCGAAGCCGTCCTTGACCAGCAGGTC
>JAEYTA010000149.1 GCA_023434265.1 Pseudomonadota bacterium | reverse complement strand
ACCGCGGCCTGCGCGAGGGCCTGCTGCTGCGCCGCATGCGCGAGGATCGCCGCCCGTCGCGCCGCCGGCGGCGGCGGCGGGGCGGCGGCGCTCAGCCGCCGGCGACCTGAACCGGCAGGGTCACGTCGCAGGCCGAGAAGTCCGGCCCCTTCGCCGCCCGCGCCTCTTCGACCAGGGCCCGGAAGCGGGCCGAAGCCGTCGACAGAACCTCGGCCGTCGGCCGCTCGGCCGCCGGCAGGTCTTCGGCGACGCGCACCCGGGTCATCCGGTCGGGCTGGGCGCTGGCCATCATGCCGTTGTCGCCGTCGCCGACCTGCAGCGTCCGCACGACGTCCAGCCCGGCCACGGTCATGCCCCAGACCGTGTAGCGCTTCTCCAGCGCCGGATAGGCCTGTCGCATGATGAAGAACTGGCTGTTGGCCGTGTCGGGGTCCTCGTCCCGCGCCATGCCGGCGACGCCCGGACAGTACAGACCCCAGCCGTGCACCTTGCCGTCGGCCGTCTGGGCGAAGGCGGCGTCGGGCTGGGTCTGCACCGGCAGCGAATGCAGGAAGCCGACCCGCGCGCCCTGCGGCTCCGCCACCGCCGCGAAGGGCATCGACGGATCGCGCCGGAAGGTGAACTCGGCCGGCAGGTCGGGGTGGTAGCTCTGCCCCTCCCCGGTGCCCAGAGGGTCGCCGGTCTGGGCCATGAACCAGTCGATCACCCGGTGCCACGGCACGCCGTCGTAGAAACCCGCCCGCGCCAGCAGGCGGATGCGCTCGACGTGCTGCGGCGCGACCTCGGGCAGTAGCTCGACGAGGATGCGGCCCTTGGTCGTGTCGATGACCAGCAGATTGGCCGGCGGCACCGCCCGCCAGTCGGTCTCGCCGATGGTCGTCGCCGCCGTCGGCGGGGCCGGCGGCGCGGGCGTGGCCTCCTGGGCCGCGGCTCCCCCCGCGCTCAGCAGGGTCGCGGCGATGGCGAGCAGATTTCTCATGGTCCCCTCCCTGGGCCTGGACGTCAGTCTTCGACCTCGACCGCCGGCTGCACGTCGCAGACCGTGAAGCGCGAGCCCCGCTCGGCCCGCACCCGCTCCACTTCGGCGACGAACGCCGGGCTGGTCGGAAGCTGGACGCGCACCGTCGGCCGCTCGCCCTCCGGCAGGGCGGCGGCGGTGCGCGCCCGGATCATGGCGTCGGGGTCGTGCACCCGGCCGTTCTCGGCGTCCGACCCGGCCTTGAGCGCCCGCACCACGTCGAGGCCGGCCACCACACGCCCGAAGGCCGTGTAGCCCCCGTTCAGATTGGCGTTGGCCCCGGTCATGAGGAAGAACTGGCTGTTGGCCGTGTCCGGGGCGTCGGTGCGCGCCATGCCCGCCACGCCGGGACAGAACAGCGCCGTGGCCGCGGCCTTGAAGTCGGCCGTGACCATCATCTGCGCGTCAGGCTGGCTCTGCACCGGCATCGAGCCGAAGACGCCCAGCTGGCCGCCGGGAGCCGGCGCGACCGACAGGAAGGCGTCGCCGCGCCCGCGCCGGAAGGCGAACTCGCCGGGCAGGTCGGGCAGGTCGCTGCCGCCCGCCCCGGTGCCCGTCGGGTCGCCGGTCTGGGCCATGAAGTCGGTGAGCACCCGGTGGAAGGTCAGACCGTCGTAGAAGCCCTGGTCCGCCAGGGTGCGGACGCGCTCCACCGCCCGCGGCGCGACCCGCGGCTCAAGCTCGACCAGCACGCGTCCCTTGGCGGTGTCGACGACCAGCAGGTTCTCCGGCGCGACCGTGCGCCAGTCCGCGGCCGTCTGGGCCGGCGCCGGGGCGGCCACGGCGAGGCCGGCGGCGACCAATCCGGCCGCAAGTGTCTTCACGAACATGCTCATCCCTTGACGCGGGCCAGCACCGCGGCCGCAACCGCCGGGCTGACGAAACTTCCGATGTCGCCGCCCAGCCGGGCGATCTCCTTGACCAGACGCGAGGCGATGGCCTGGTGCCGCGGGTCGGCCATCAGGAAGACGGTCTCGATGTCGGCATTGAGGCGCTGGTTCATCGCCGTCATCTGGAACTCGTATTCGAAGTCGGCCACGGCCCTGAGGCCGCGCACGATGACCGTGGCGTCCAGTTCTTCGGCGAAATGCATCAGCAGGCTGGAGAAGGGCCGGACCTCGACGGAGGGACCGAAGCGCGCCACCTCGGCGCGCACCATCTCGACGCGCTGGTCGGTGGTGAACAGCGGGCCCTTGTCGTCGTTGCGGGCCACCCCGATGACCAGCCGGTCGACCAGCTTTACGGCCCGGCCGATGATATCCGTGTGCCCGTTGGTGATGGGATCGAAGGTGCCGGGATAGAGCCCGATGCGCATGCAGTCCTCCCCGCCGCTCGCCCGGGTTTAGCAGGCGCGGCCGGGCCGGCCTAGATCGGCTGGAGCGGGTTCGACGCCCAGGCGGCGCGCAGCCGGTCGATCGTGTCCGACCGTACGGCGAAGGCGCGCTCGCCGATCGCCGCCACCGGACAGGCCGGGGTGGCGCTGTTGCAGATGAAGGCGCCGTCGAACCGGTCCAGATCCGCGAGCCGGACCGGCTCCGCGTCGGTCAGCCCGACTCGGCCCAGCCCGCGCCGGATCAGCGCCTGCCCCACCCCGGCGAGCATCGGCGCCTCGGGCCAGACCACGTGCTCGCCCTCAAGGAAGCCGATGTTCCACAGGCTGCCTTCGGAAATCCGACCGGCGTCGTCGACAAACAGGGCGTCGTCGAACCCTGCGGCCCGCGCCAGCCGCCGCGCCCGGATCAGCCCGAAGGCGGCGACGTGCTTCAGGTGCGGCGCCTCGCGGGCGTAGGTCTGCACGGCCAGTCGCAGGGAGTCGGCCAGAGGCGGCGGTGGCGGGAACATCGCCGTCATCACCCTCGGCGTTCCAGACCAGTTCGGAGCCCGCGGGCCGATCTCCGGGGCGAACAGGCTGACCCGCAGGAAGCCCTCGGCCTGGTCTGCGACGGCCGTCCGCATCAGCTCGCGTAGCCGCGCCTCACTGACCGCCTCGCCGAACAGTTCGACGGCCGAGGCCTTCAGCCGGGCCAGATGCAGGTCGAGGCCGCGCACGCCGCCGGCCTCGACCCGGAAGGAGGTGTAGGCGCCGTAGTTGACGAGGGCGACGCAGGCCAGATCCTCCGCCGTCGCCGGCGCCCCGTCGATGCGGAGTTCGCCCGCGGCCACGGATCAGGCCTCGCCGGCCTCGTCGCCGCCTTCGCCCGTCTCGCCCCCGTCGTCGCCGCCGCTGTCGGGCAGGCGCTCGACCGAGACGACCTTCTCGCCGTCGGAGGTGCGGAAGATGGTCACGCCCTGGCTGGAGCGGCCGACGATGCGGACCTGGCCGACGGGAGTGCGGATCATCTGCCCGCCCGAGGTTACGAGCAGCAGCTCGTCCGACTCCTCGACCGGGAAGGAGGCCGCCAGCCGATCGCCCGCCCGGCCGCCCAGACCGTGGGCCGTCAGCCCCTGCCCGCCCCGGCCCGTGCGCCGGTATTCGTAGGCCGAGGAGCGCTTGCCGAAGCCGGTCTCGGTGACGGTCAGGATGAACTGCTCCGCCGCGCCCAGCTCCGCGATGCGCTCGACCGACAGGACGGCGTCGCCCGCGGCCTCGTCGTCGCCGTCCGGCGTGGTCGTCTCGTCCTCGCCCTCGCCGGCCGCGCGGCGCATGGCGTTGGCGTGTTTGACGTAGGCCGCCCGCTCTTCCGGCGTGGCGTCCACCCGCCCCAGCACGGCCATGGAGATGACCTCGTCGCCCGCCTGCAGGCGCACGCCGCGCACGCCGGTGGAGTCCCGGCCCTTGAACACGCGCACGTCGTCGGCCTTGAAGCGGATGGCGCGGCCAAGCGCCGTGGTCAGCATGACGTCGTCGTCGGCGGTGCACAGGGCGACGCCGACCATGCGGTCGCCATCCTCCAGCTTCATGGCGATCTTGCCGGCACGGTTCACCGTGGCGAAATCCGACAGCTTGTTGCGGCGCACGTCACCCGAACTGGTGGCGAACATGATGTCGTAGTTCGCCCATTCCGCCTCGTCCTCGGGCAGGGGCAGCACGTTCATGATGCTGTCGCCCGGCTCGATCGGCAGCAGGTTGACGAAGGCCTTGCCGCGCGACTGCGGATTGCCCAGCGGCAGACGCCAGGTCTTCAGCTTGTAGGCCTTGCCGTTGGTGGCGAAGAACAGCACCGGCGTGTGGGTCGAGGCCGAGAAGACGCCGACGACGGCGTCGTCCTCCTTCATGGCCACGCCCGAGCGGCCCTTGCCGCCGCGATGCTGGGTCCGGTAGGCGTTCAACGCCACGCGCTTGACGTAGCCGCCGTGAGTGACGGTGACGACCATGTCCTCGCACGGGATCAGGTCCTCGTCCTCCATCTCGGCGTCGCCCTCGCCGATGACGGTGCGGCGCGGCACGGCGAACTCGTCCTTCACCGCCAGCAGGTCCTCGCGGATCACCGCAAGGATGTTGGCGCGGTCGGACAGCAGGGTCAGGTGCGACTGGATGGTGTCGGCCAGGGTGCGCGCCTCGCCGAAGATGTCGTCGCGGCCGAGGCCGGTCAGGCGGCTCAGGGTAAGGCCCAGGATGGCGCGGGCCTGCTCGTCGGTCAGGTTCAGCTTGTCGCCGTCGACCAGGGCCGAGCGCGGATCCGCGATCAGTTCGATCAGGGCCATCATGTCGCCGACCGGCCACGACTTGGCCTGCAGGCGCTCGCGGGCCTCGGTCGGGTCGGCCGAGGAGCGGATGATGTGGATCACCTCGTCGATGTTGGCCACGGCCACGGCGAGGCCGACCAGCACGTGTCCGCGGTCGCGCGCCTTGGCCAGCTCGTACTTGACGCGGCGGACCACCACCTCCTCGCGGAACTCGAGGAAGGCGTCGAGCAGCTGGCGAAGGCCCATCTGCTGCGGCCGGCCGTGGTTCAGCGCCAGCATGTTGACGCCGAACGAGCTCTGCAGGGCGGTGAAGCGCCACAGCTGGTTCAGCACCACGTCGCCCGAGGCGTCGCGCTTCAGCTCGACGACCATGCGCATGCCGTCGCGGTCCGACTCGTCGCGGACGTCGGCGATGCCTTCGATCTTCTTCTCGCGGACCAGCTCGACGATGCGCTCGATCAGGGTCTGCTTGTTCACCTGATAGGGCAGCTCGGTGACGATGATCGCCTCGCGGTCCTTGCGGATCGTCTCGATCGAGGCCTTGCCGCGCACGATCACCGAGCCGCGGCCGTCGCGCAGCGCGTTGCGCGCGCCGGTGCGGCCCATGATCTCGCCGCCGGTCGGGAAGTCGGGGCCCGGCACCAGCTCCAGCAGGGCGTCCTCGGCCAGGTCGGGATTGTCGAGCAGGGCGACGCAGCCGTCGATCACCTCGCCGAGGTTGTGCGGCGGGATGTTGGTGGCCATGCCGACGGCGATGCCGCCGGCGCCGTTGACCAGCAGGTTCGGAATCCGGCTCGGCAGGACGACCGGCTCCAGCTCCTTCTCGTCGTAGTTCGGCTGGAAATCGACCGTGTCCTTGTCGATGTCGGTCAGCAGCGCTACGGCCGCCGGAGCCATGCGGCACTCGGTGTATCGCATCGAGGCCGGCATATCGCCGTCGACCGAGCCGAAATTGCCCTGGCCGTCGACCAGCATCAGCCCCATCGAGAACGGCTGCGCCATGCGCACCAGCGCCATGT
>JAEYTA010000121.1 GCA_023434265.1 Pseudomonadota bacterium | reverse complement strand
GCCGTGGGCCGCGCCATGGCAGGGCGGAGCGGCCTCGGCCGGAGCCGCCGTCAGGGCGCCGAGCGTCAGCGCCGCGAGGGCGCCGAGCAGCAGGCAGAGGGTCCGGAGGGCGGCCATCGGCCCCGTTTAGGCGTCCGCGCGCCGCGGCTCAAGCCAGGCCCCCGCCGAGATCGAGCCCCGGCCCCCGCGGCGGCGACCCGTCCGGCGCCAGATCGAGCTGCATCAGGGCGACGTCCAGCCAGCGGTCGAACTTCCAGCCCACCTGCCGGTAGACTCCCGCCGGCTCGAAGCCGAGCGAGCGGTGCAGGGCGATCGAGGCCGCGCTGGTCGCGCTGTCGCTGATCGCGCCGATGACATGGCGCAGTCCCATCTCCCGGGCGCGGCCGACGACCGCCGACAGCAGGGCCCGGCCGACGCCGTGTCCGCGGGCCGCGGGTTCGACGTAGATCGAGACCTCGACGCCGTAGCGATAGGCCGGCCGCGGCCGGAACGGCGAGGCGTAGGCGTAGCCGGCGAAGCGGCCGTCCACCTCGGCGACCAGCCAGGGCAGGCCGTGGGACTCGACCGCCGCCAGCCGCCGGCCCATCACCGCCGGCGTCGGCGGATCCAGTTCGAAGGTGGCGGTGCCGCCCGTCACCTCGCGGCCGTACAGGTCGGCGACGGCCTCGAGGTCAGCGGCTCGCGCGGCGCGAAGGGTCAGGGTCACGGGCTCTCCTGTCAGGCATCGTCACTGGTGCGTTTGCCGATCCCTGATATCCTGACGGCATCGAGGGAAGGGGGAAGCCATGAAACTGCTTATCGCCATCGCCGCCGCGGCCTCGCTCGCCGCCGGGCCGGCCGCGTGGGCCCAGGCCAAGCCGAGCGGGTCGACCACGGCCGTCGCCGCCGCGCCGACGTCCGCGACTGTCAACCTGAGGGTCTGCAACAACAGCGGGCGGAGCGCCACCGTCGCCGTCTCCTACGTCGAGGTCGGCTCCAGCCAGTTCGTCAACCGCGGCTGGTACGACGTGGCCAACGGTGCCTGCACCGAACTGGTCAACACGGACAACGCCAACTTCTACTTCTACGCCGACGCGACCGACGGCTCCGGTCGCCGCTGGCAGGGCAACCACAACCTGTGCGTCGAGTATCCGGGGCCGTACACCTTCTACTCGACCGGCGACACCGAGTGCGCCAGCTGGCAGGAACTGCGCGGCTTCGTGCCGTTCCACGCCGACGAGCCCGGTCCCTGGACCTGGACGCTGGATCCGTAGGCGGGGCGGGGGAGCGGGTCAGGCCCGCTCCCAGCCCTTGTCGATGGCCCACACCGCGAAGGCGTAGTCGTGGGCGACCTCCTTCAGGTAGTCGAAGCGGCCCGACGCCCCGCCGTGGCCGGCCTCCATGTTGATCTTCAGCAGCACCGGCTTGCCCGAGGTGGTCGCCGGGCGCAGGCGCGCCACCCACTTCTCGGGCTCCCAGTAGGTCACCCGCGGGTCCGACAGGCCGCCGGTGGCCAGCACCGCCGGATAGGCCTTCGGGCCGACCTGGTCGTAGGGGCTGTAGCTCATCATGTAATCGTAGGCCTCGGGGTCCTCGATCGGATTGCCCCACTCCGGCCATTCGGGCGGCGTCAGCGGCAGGGAGGTGTCGCTCATGGTGTTGATGACGTCGACGAACGGCACCTGGCCGATCACCCCGGCCCACAGGTCCGGCCGCATGTTGGTCACCGCCCCCATCAGCAGGCCGCCGGCGGAGCCGCCTTGGGCGACGATGTTCCCGGCCCGGGCGTAGTTGCGGTCGATCAGGTGCTCGGCCGCGGCGATGAAGTCGGTGAAGGTGTTCTTCTTGGTGAAGCGGCGGGCGCTGAGGAACCAGTTCCAGCCCTTGTCGGAGCCGCCGCGGATGTGGGCGATGGCGTAGATCCAGCCGCGGTCGACCAGCGACAGCCGGTTGGTCGAGAAGCTGGCCGGCATGGGGATGCCGTAGGAGCCGTAGCCGTAGAGCAGCAGCGGGGCCGAGCCGTCGACCGGCGTCGACTTGCGGCGCACCAGGGTCACCGGCACCAGCTCGCCGTCCGCCGCCGGGGCGTTGAGCCGCTCGACCACATAGTCGGCCGGGTCGTGGCCCGACGGGACCTCCTGCACCTTGCGCAGGGTCCGCTCGCGGGTGGCCAGGTCGTAGTCGTAGGTCGAGGTCGGCGTCGACGGTGAGTTGTAGGCGTAGCGCATCGTCGTGGTGTCGAACTCCGACGCCCCGCCCAGCGACAGGGCGTAGGCGGGCTCGTCCACGGCGATCTCGTGCTCGGCCCCGGCGCGGTCGCGGACGACGATCTTCGTATTGGCGTCGGCGCGCTCCTGACGGCCGATGAAATCCTTCACCAGCGACACGCCCTCGATGAACCGGCCGGGCGTGTGCGGGACGAGGTCCTTCCAGTTCGCCTTGCCCGGCGCGGCGGTCGGGGCCTCGACGATCTTGAAGTCGACCGCGGCGTCGGCGTTGGTGCGGATGATCCAGCGGTCGCCCCAGTGGTCGGCGTCATACAGCCGGGCGACCTCGCGCGGCTCCAGTACGGTCGGGACGGCGGTGGGGTCGGCGGCCGGGATCACCCGCGCCTCCGAGGTCTCCTGGTTGGCGATGGAGATCAGCACGAACGCGTCGTCGGCGGTGCGGCCGACGCTGATGAACATGCCGTCGTCGCTTTCCTCGTAGACCAGCGCGGCCTCGCCGCCGCGGGCGGGCCGGCGGAAGATCTTGTCCGGCCGGCCGTTGTCGTCGCGGTTGGTCCAGAAGATCCACCGGCTGTCCGGCGAGAAGGTGAAGTTGCCGGTCGCCGACTGGATCGGGTCGGGCAGCACCTCGCCGGTGGCGAGGTCCTTCACATAGATCTGGTGCACCTCCGACCCCTGGGCGTCCTCGGCGTAGGCGAACAGGGCGTGGTCGGGGCTGTGCTCGGCGGCTGAAACCTCCGAGTAGGCCTTGCCGGCGGCGAGAGCGTTGGCGTCGAGCAGCATCTCGGCCTGACCGCCGTCTCGCGGCCGCCGCATGAAGCGCGGGTGCTGATCGCCGGTCTTGTACTCGGTGTAGTAGGCCCACGGGCCATCGGGCGCGGGGACCGAGCTGTCGTCCTCCTTGATGCGCCCCTTCATCTCCTCGAACATCTGGTTCTGCAGCGGCACGGTCGAGGCCATCATCGCCTCGCGGTAGGCGTTCTCCTCGGTCAGGTGTTCCTTGA
>JAEYTA010000091.1 GCA_023434265.1 Pseudomonadota bacterium | reverse complement strand
GCCCAGGACGCGGCCCGCGTCGCCGCCGACGACCTGGCGCGCCAGACCCTGCGGCTGGAGAACGCCGGGGCAGGCGTCGCCGAGCAGATCCAGTCGGTCGAGGAAGGCCTCGGCCAGCAGCGCGCGGCGCTGGTCACCGCCGCCTACGCCCTGCGCACGGACCAGGAGGACTTCTCCGCCCAGGTCGAGAGCCAGCGCGCCCAGCTGGCCGAGCACCTTTCCGCGACCCGCTCCGCCGCCGGCGAACTGGGCGAGACGTCGGAGCGCACGACGGAGGCGGTCCGCGACCTCGTCGAGGCGGCGACCGACCAGTTCCGGGCCCTGGTGGAGATGTCGCAGCGCGAGGCGGACGGCTTCGACGCGGCCACAAAGGTGGCGCTGGACCGGTTCGAGGTGCTCGCCGCCGAGGCGCGGGACGCCCTGATGGAGGAGACCCGCCGGGCCCTGGCGGCGCTGCAGGCCACCGCCGAGGAGTCGCGCGCCGCGGCGGCGGAAGCGGCCGAGCAGGCCCAGATCCGGGCCGACCGGCTGGGCGAGGCCCTGTTCGACGCCGCCCGGAAGGCCGACGAGGCGGCCGACGCCCGGGTCGACAGCGCCCGCCGCATCGTCGACGAAACCGGCGGCCTGATCGACGTCGCCGGCGAACGCGCCCTCGAGCGCCTCGAACTCGTGGTCGAGCGGATGGACGCCGCCCTGGCGCGGATCGACGAGAGCATCGGCGAGCTGGACCAGCGGTCGGCGCAGCTGCCCGACGAGGCCCGCGAGCGGGTGGAGGCGGTGCGCCGCTCTGTGGAGGAAGGGCTGGCCGCCCTCTCGGCCGCCTCGCAGAAGGCCGCCGCCGACACCGAGGCGCTGGACGCCGGCTTCCAGGAGCGGGTGCGCCGCAACTACGACATGCTGACCGAGGCCGTGCGCCTGATGGGCGTGGTGTCCGGCGATGCGACGCCGATGCGTCGCCGGCCCGAGCCGGCTCCCGAGGCCGCCCCGTCGCCGACCGCCCAGCGGCCGGCCGAACCGCGCGGCTTCGGCCTGCGCGGCCGTCTGAAGCTCGAGCCGGCCCCGTCCGCCCCCGCCAGTCCGCCGGCCGGGCCGCTCGGCTGGAGCGACCTGATCGACGACGGACCGGGCGACGCGCCGCTGGACCTCGATACGCCGGCGATGCCGGCCGGGGCCGCGCCGGGCGAGGATCTGGACGCGGTCGGCGAGCGCGTGGTGGCGGCCATCCGCCGGATGGGCGTGGATCCGAACGCCCTGCTGCCCCGCTCGCGGGTCGAGGAGGCCGCGCGCGCGGTCGGCGACGGCGATCCCGACGGGGCCCGGCAGATCGTCCGCCGGGTGGCCCCCGCGGCCGTGCGCAGCGTCTCGCGCAGGGTGCTGACCGACCCGGCCCTGCGCGGCGACGCCGAGGCCTACGTCCGGGCCTTCGGTCGCGAGCTCGCCGACCAGGCGGCGGCGGGCGAGGGCGGGACGGTGCTGGCGCGGCTCACCTCCGATGGCGGGCGGGCCTACATGCTGCTCGACGCGGCCATCGGCGACCTCGCCTGACCCGCAAGGCGGCGGTTTCAGGTTGACGGCGGGCGGGAGACGCCCGCACGGTGCGATCGCCTGTCACGAAAACGTCGTACGGATCACCGGCCATGGTCGATGCACGAGAGGGCAGTCCGGACACCCGCCCCTCGCTGGTGATCTGCGCCTGGTCGCCGGACGAGACCGGCTGGGACCCGATCGAGGACCTGTCGGGCGATCCGTGGAGCCCCACGGGCGCCCGGACCGATCCCTTGCCCGCCGCCGACCCGGAGACGCTGGCCGGCGCCCTGTCCGAGCGGCTGGCGGACTGGCGTTGCCGCGGGCTGCTGCTGGTCGGGCGGACCGGGCGGGGCGACGAGGTGCTGCTGCAGATCCGGGCTGAAAACCGCACCCGCGACGGGGTGAGGCAGCTGGACGGCGACCGTCCGGGCGTGGTCCGCGCCACCGCCCCGGCGGCCGAGATGGTGCGGGCCCTGCGCGAGGCCGGACTGCCGGCCCGGGCGACCTCCGAGGCCGAGGACGACGCCGGCAGCCAGCTGCTGTATCGGGCGCTCTCGGAACTGCCCGACGGGACCGACGCGCCGGCGGTGGCGCTGCTTCGCGTGCCGGCCGACGCGGCCGACGCGACCATGCAGCGGGCGGTGAAGGTCGCGGCCCAGGCGATCGCCCGTCACCTTTCGCCGCTGCCGCGCTCCCGTGCCGTCTAGACGCTGCCGGCCAGCCGGCGGCGCAACGGCAGGGCGGCGAGCAGTCCGGCGCCGGCCATGACCGCCATGGCCGCGTAGCCGCCGGCGCCGAACCGGTCGTAGAGCGGGCCGGAGACGGCGGTGGCGACGCCGATCAGCACCCCGGCCGAGAGCACGGAACTGAGCGTCTGGGCGGCGGTCTGGCTGTCACGGGGGGCGAGGCGCTCGACGATCTGCACCCCGGCCAGGAAGGTGGCGGCGAAGGTCAGGGCGTGCAGGGCCTGGAGCGGCCACAGCAGCCACAGCGGCGGGGCGAAGGCCATGGCCGTCCAGCGCACCACGGCGGCGAGGCAGCCGGCCACGAGCAGGGCCCAAGGCCCGACACCGGCGCGGCGGCGCCACGGCTCGAACAGCCACATCAGGGCGATCTCCACCACCACGCCGAAGGCCCAGAGCTGGCCGGTGACCGCCTCGCTGATCCCCTGGGCTTTCCAGACGAGGGCCGAGAAGCCGTACTGGAAGGCATGAGCGGCCTGGACCGCGCCGACGGCGAAGATGGCGGTCATGAAGACCGGGTCGGCGAGCAGGCGGCCGAGGCCGCGGAAGCGGTCGCGCTTGCGCAGCGGCGCCCCCTCCCCCACCGCCTCGGTCGGCAGGAACAGGGCCCCGGCGACGGCGATGGCCAGCCCCAGCACGGTGATCCAGACGACCACCAGCCCCGCGGGGACGGTCAGCAGCAGGGCCCCGACGCCGACGTTGGCGGCGACGAAGGCGGCCGAGCCGAAGCCGCGCGGCAGGGCGAAGGTGAAGCCGTGCCGGGCCGCCAGCCGCAGGGTGAGGACGTCGGTCAGCGGGATCAGGGCCGCCGCCGCCGTGGCTCCGACGAACCAGCCCAGGGCGCGGAGGGCGAACAGGTCGGTCAGGCCGGCGGCGCCGTAGCCCACGGCCATGACGAGGCCGAGCAGGGCGATGGGGGCGCGACGGGTGCGGAAGCCGTCGGCCCAGACCGCGAGCAGCGGGCCGGTGACGATTCGGCCCAGCATCGGGGCCGCCAGCAGGGCCCCGATCTCGGCGCCGCTCAACCCCTGCGCGCGGAACCACAGGCCTGCAAACGGAAGGGACACGCCACTGGCGCCGAAGAGCAACACGTACTGCAAAGCCATTCGCGCGGCGGGAGTCATGGCGCGCCGATAGCAGACGGGAGGGATTCTGTCGGCTAGCGTTCCCTCGTGGGGGGTCGCGGCTTGGCTTTCGATCGCCCATGCCGCATTGCGGACCCGGACCAACCCCGCCCGAGCGGCACGTACAGAGACCCGACCGAGTATGGCTTTTCCCGCGCCCGAAACCCCGCGCCGCGACCTGTTCCCCGAGATCGAACCCTACGCCACCGGCTATCTGCAGACGGGGAGCGTGCACGAGGTGTGGTACGAGGAGTGCGGCAACCCCCAGGGCGTGCCGGTGGTGGTGCTGCACGGCGGCCCCGGCGGCGCGGTCAATCCGGGCATGCGGCGCTACTTCGACCCCGCCCGATACCGCATCATCCTGTTCGACCAGCGCGGCTGCGGCAACAGCCGGCCGAACGCCTCGCTGGAGGACAACACCACCTGGACCCTGATCGAGGACATCGAGCGGCTGCGCGAGCTGCTGGGCGTCGACAAATGGGTGGTGTTCGGCGGCAGCTGGGGCTCGACCCTGTCGCTGGCCTACGCCATCACCCATCCCGAGCGCGTCTCCGCCCTGGTGCTGCGCGGCATCTTCCTGCTGACGAAGCCGGAATTGCACTGGTTCTACCAGGACGGGGCCTCGCACATCTTCCCGGACGCCTGGGAGCGGTTCGTCGCCCCGATCCCGGAGGACGAGCGCCACGACCTGATGGGCGCCTACTACAGGCGGCTGACCGGCGAGGACCGGGCGGAGCGCGAGCGTTGCGCCGTGGCCTGGTCGAGCTGGGAGGGCGAGACGGTCAGCGTGCAGGGCCCGGACGCCCGGCCGGAGAAGTTCGCCGAGCCGGAGTTCGCCGTCGCCTTCGCCCGCATCGAATGCTGGTACTTCATGAACGGCGGCTTCTTCCCCGAGGAAGGCTGGCTGCTCAAGAACGTCGAGCGCATCCGCCACATCCCGTGCTGGATCGCCCAGGGCCGGTTCGACGTGGTCACCCCGATGACCAGCGCCTGGGCGCTGCACCGGGCCTGGCCGGAGGCGAAGCTGGACCTGATCGGCGACGCCGGCCACGCCTCGAGCGAACCGGGCATCATCGACAGCCTGGTGCGCGGCACCGACTGGGCGGCGGGGCTATAGTTCGATTGTCAAAGACCTGAGCTTCCTTCTCCCCCGGGGGAGAAGGTGGCGCGCGGAGCGCGTCGGATGAGGGGGCTGGTCGGTTCATCTGTCGCGCCGGCGAGCGTGGTGCCGGCGTCCCCCTCATCCGTCAGGCTTCGCCTGACACCTTCTCCCCCAAGGGGAGAAGGCATGACTTTGCTCCGCCTGCGCGACAGGCGGGTGGGAAGGGGTGCGGGGCGCCGGGCCTCGCCCGGTCTGTGAGTAGAGTTACCGTTCGACGAGACTGACGCCCCGCGTGGCCGTTTTCCACGCGCTCTCCGGTTGGCGGCCCTGACATTCGGGCCTAGCCGGATCTCCGCCGGGACCGTTGCCGGGCCCGACGCGGGGCGGACATGACGGGCCTCTTCAGGGCACGTCAGCAGCCCGCTTCCAGCGGCGCGCGGCGAGCAAGCGGGCAGGATCCACTCCCCTGTCCCCGAGGACCCCGGGACTCTCCTTCGCCCCGGCTTCATCGCTCGACCACAGCCCGCCGTCGTCGAGGTCGGATACGGGCCCCGGCTATTTCGGGTTGGTGCTGCGGACCATTTCGGAGAGCTGGAAGCCGATGCGGCGGGCTTCGCGCTCCTCGGGCTTCTTGCGGGCGTTGAGCAGGACGTTGATCTGGGCGTAGTGCTGGATCAGGCGGACCGGGCGGCCCTCGGGGTTCTTGCCGCTGAAGAGGATGAAGTCCGGGCCCCAGAAGCCGACGTCGTCGATCTGCATGGTCGTGTCGCCAGGGGCGCCGACGAGGTGGGCGGCGATCTCCTCGTCGCGGTCGAGCCCCTTCTCGAAATCCTCGATCAGTTTGGACAGGCGCACGAAGGCCCATTCGGCGGGATTCTCGCGCATGCGGACGCCGTCGGTGAGGGCGGCCGTCTGCTCGGGCGAGGCCGTCGGCAGCATGGGCTGGGGACAGGGCTCCTCGCCCCAGTCGGGCACGAATTTCGGCAGGGCGGAATCGGTTTTGGCCTGGGTCATGTCCGACCCTAACGCGCGAGACCGGCGATCAGAACAGGCCGTGGCCCTTGGGCAGTTCGGCGTACCGGTGGACGCGGGTGGCCAGCACCAGACCGAAGCCGAACATCACCGTCATCATCGAGGAGCCGCCGTAGGACAGCAGCGGCATCGGCACGCCCACGACCGGGGCCATGCCCATGACCATGGCCCCGTTGATCAGCACGAACAGGGCGAAGAAGGCGGTCATGCCGGCGGCCGCGAGCCGGCCGAAGTGGCTGTGCGCCAGCGAGGCGATGCGCAGGGCGATCAGGATGGCCGCCACGTAGCAGGCCAGCACCGTGAACGAGCCGACGAAGCCGAACTCCTCGGAGACGGTGGAGAAGATGAAGTCGGTGTGGCGCTCGGGTAGGAACTCCAGCTGGCTCTGGCTGCCGAGGCCGTAGCCCTTGCCGAGCAAACCGCCGGAGCCGAGGGCGATCTTGGACTGGATGATGTTGTAGCCCGTGCCGGAGGGGTCGGCCTCCGGATTGAGGAAGGTCAGCACCCGGTTCCGCTGGTAGTCGTGCATGCCGAACATCACGAACGGCGGAATGGCGACGACGGCGGCGATCAGGCCGGCGGCGATGACCCGCCAGCTGAGGCCGGCCACGAACATGATGGCGGCGCCGGTGAGGCCCACGATCATGGCCGAGCCGAGGTCGGGCTGCTTGGCGATGAGCAGGAAGGGGACGCCGATCATCCCCGCCGGGATGAGCAGCTTCCACGACAGCCGCGCCTCCTGGGCCGTGTGGTTGTGATACCAGCGGGCCAGGGCGAGGACGAGGCCGAGCTTCATGAACTCGGCCGGCTGGATGCGGGTGAAACCGAGGTTGAGCCAGTTCTTCGCCCCAGCGCCGGCGGGCATGTAGCCCAGCGGCGTGATCTCGATCATCAGCACGAGGACGAGCACCACCCCGTAGAGGGGGTAGGCGGCCCGGAACCACCACTTCGGGTGGACCATGGCCAGGGCCAGCATGACCACCAGCAGGAAGGCGAAGCGGATCAGGTGGTTGAGCGCCCACGGCGACCAGCTGCTGCCGGCGATCGAATAGAGCATGGCGGCGCCGACGCCGGCGATCAGGCACAGCAGGCCGATCAGCCGCCAGTCCAGCTCGCCGATCTTGGTCGACAGCCGGTCGCGCTCGCCGGGACGGGTCAGGGCCGAGGCGGTCATCGGGGCTCCGACAGATAGGGGCGCGGGCCGGTGGTCACGGTGGGCGGCGGCGGGGGCGGCGGCGCGGGAGCGATGGTGGCGGCTTCGGCGGCGGAGACCTCGCCGCCGGGGCC
>JAEYTA010000085.1 GCA_023434265.1 Pseudomonadota bacterium | reverse complement strand
GCAGACGGTGCGCGACAAGCATCCCCTGGGGCGGGAAGGCTGAACCGCCGCTTGCTCCCCGGCGTTGACCTGACTAGGTTCCGCCGCCTTCCGATGCGCCGCCGCGGCGCGACCTGACCGGACGCCTGATGGCCACGCACTACCTCGATTTCGAAAAGCCGATCGCCGAGCTGGAGGCCAAGATCGAGGAGCTGTCGCTGCTCTCGTCCTCGGCCGGATCGTTCGACGCCGAGATCGAGGGGCTGCGCAAGAAGGCCGAACAACTGCGCCGCAAGACCTATTCCGGCCTCGACCCGTGGATGAAGACCCAGGTCGCGCGCCACCCGCAGCGGCCGCATTTCGTCGACTACGTCGAGGGCCTGTTCACCGACTTCGTCGAGCTGAAGGGCGACCGCCAGTTCGGCGACGACCAAGCCATCCTTGGCGGCCTCGCCCGCTTCCGCGGCCGGCCGGTGGTGATCATGGGCCATGAGAAGGGCCACGACACCCAGACCCGCCTGACCCACAATTTCGGCATGGCCCGCCCGGAGGGCTACCGCAAGGCCGTGCGTCTGATGGACATGGCCGAGCAGTACGGCCTGCCGGTGCTGAGCTTCGTCGACACCGCCGGCGCCTATCCGGGCCTCGGGGCCGAGGAGCGTGGCCAGGCCGAGGCCATCGCCCGCTCGACCGAGCGCTGTCTGACCCTGGGCGTGCCGTCGATCGCCACCATCACCGGCGAGGGCGGGTCGGGCGGAGCCATCGCCATCGCCGCCGCCAGCCGGGTGCTGATGCTGGAGCATTCGATCTATTCGGTCATCTCGCCCGAGGGGGCGGCCGGCATCCTGTGGCGCGACGGGGCACGCGCCCGCGACGCCGCCATGGCCATGAAGATCACCGCCCCCGACCTGGTCGAGCTGGGCATCGTCGACCGCATCATCGCGGAACCGGTCGGCGGCGCCCACGCCGACCGCGAGGCGGCGTTGGCCGGCGTCGGCGACGCCCTCGCCGAAGAACTGGCGGCGATGGGCTCCCTGTCCCCGGAACAGCTCCGCCGCGCCCGCGCCGACCGCTTCTACGCCATCGGCCGGTTAGCCTAAGGCGCCGTTAACCCTTCGGCGACGGTTTGTCTGCGAATCCTGACTCCATGCTGGGTTGCGACAGGCGGGCCAGCCGGAGTGAGAGTCCATGGGCGTGGTCGGCGAGACGCTGCGCGAGAACGCGATCATCAACCTGACCGGCGCGGTCACCATGGTGGTCGACGACAGTTCGTTCGCCGCCGAGATCACCTCCAGCGCCCTCCTCGGCTTCGGCATCAAGACCCGCTACTCGATGCGCAGCGCGCCCGAGGCGATGGAGATTCTGCAGACGACCGAGGTCGACCTGCTGGTGGTCGACTGCGACATGCCGGGCATGGACGGCTTCGAGCTGGTTCACTGGCTGCGCCGCTCGGGCCCGCCCAACGCCTTCGCGCCGGTGATCATGACCGCCGCCCACATTCGCCGCTCCATGGTCGCGCGCGCGCGCGACTGCGGCGCCAACTTCGTCATCACCAAGCCGTTCAGCGCCGCCAGCCTGCTGGAGCGGATCGTGTGGGTGGCGCGCGACGGCCGCCCCTTCCTCGAGGTGGGTGAGTATTTCGGACCGGACCGTCGCTTCCGCGAGGCCGAGCCGCCCGCGGAGGAGCGTCGCGCGGACGTCATCCGCCGGGCGCAGTTCGAAGCCGAGAAGGCGGCGAGGGCCGCCGGATGACCGTGATCACCCATGCCCGCCGCAAGTCGCGGCTCGCCAGGCTGATAGACAGCGCCGGCGGCGTCAGCGTCGGCGTCGCCCTCGACCAGGCCCGCGCCAACATCGCCGGTCTGAGGGAGCGCGGCCTGCAGGAGGTGGCGCGCCGTATCGAGGAGCTCGCCGCCATCCCCCTGCCCCGCGACGCGGCGCCGGCGGAGGGGGTCCTGCAGCAGGTCTACCGGGCCGCCGGCGACGTCGTCGACGCCGCCGCCCCCTTCGGGCTGGAAGAGACCTGCGCGGTGGCCATCAGCCTGTGCGACGTGGTCGATCGCATGTCCGACAGCTCGTCCCCGGACTGGCGCGTCGTCGAGGTGCATGCCCGGTCGCTGCGCCTGCTCAACGCCCTGCCGCCCGAGGCCGCCGGGGAGCGGGCCCAGATCATCGATCAGCTCGCCGAGATGGTGGCGCGAAAATTCCCTCAGACCGGCTGAGGCGCGACCCGGGCGCCGCGGGTCTGCTTGCGCCACAGCGCCGCGTATTCGCCGCCCTGCCGCGCCACCAGTTCGTGGTGGGCCCCATGCTCGACAATGCGGCCGCCCTTCAGCACCAGGATCTGGTCGGCGTCGGCGATGGTCGACAACCGGTGCGCCACCACCAGGGTCGTGCGTCCCGCTCTCGCCCGGCGTAGCGTCTTCTGGATCGCCGCCTCGGTGCGGCTGTCCAGCGCGCTCGTGGCCTCGTCGAGGATCAGGATGCAAGGATCGGCCAGCAGGGCCCGGGCGATGCCGACGCGCTGGCGTTCACCGCCCGACAGCTTGAGCCCGCGCTCGCCGACCACCGTGTCGAGTCCCTGCGGCAGCGCGCCGATGAAGTCCGCCAGCTCCGCGGCTTCAGCCGCGGCCCAGATCGCAGCCTCGTCCGCGTCGGGGCGAGCGAAGCCGATGTTGTCCCGCAGCGTGTCGTTGAACAGGGCGACATCCTGCGGCACCAGGGCGACGGCGGTGCGCAGCGACTCCTGGGTCACGGCGCGGACATCCTGTCCGTCGACCAGCACCCGGCCTTCCTGCGGGTCGAGCAGGCGCAGGGCCAGCTTGACGATGGTCGACTTGCCCGAGCCCGACGGCCCGACCAGCGCCGTGGTCGTTCCGGCCGGCGCATGGAAGGTCACGTCCTCCAGCCCGTTGGCGCGGGCGTCGTGGCGGAAGCCCACGTCTTCGAAGGACAGGGTCGCGCCGCGGCTGCCGGCGGCGCGGACCAGCGGCGCGGCGTCCGGGGCGTCCGCCACCTGCGGCGTCTGCCGCGTCACCTTCAGCATCTCCTCCATGTCGATGAAGGACTGGCGGATTTCGCGATAGGCGAAGCCGAGGATGTTCAGCGGCGCATAGAGCGAGATCATGATCAGCACGGCGGCCATGACGTCGCCCGGCCCCATCCGCCCGGCGGCCGCCTCGTAGCCGGCCATGACGGCCATGACGCCGAGACCCACGTTCATGATCACGGCCTGGACGATGTTGAGCAGGGCCAGCGAGCTGTTCGCCTTCAGCGCCGCTCGCGTGTAGTCGCCCAGCGCCATGTCGTAGGCCCGCGCCGCCCGCGCCTCGGCCCCGAACGACTTGACCGTCTCATAGTTGAGGAGGGCGTCGACCGAGACCCCGGCCGCCTGGGTGTCGGCGGTGTTCATCTCCCGCCGGTGCTCGATCCGCCAGTTGGAGAGGGCGAAGGTCGACACGGCGTAGATGGCCACCACGGCCACCGCCACTGCGCCGAAGCGCCAGTCGTACTTCCCGGCCAGCACGCCGGCCGCCAGCACCAGCTCCACGCCCGTGGGGACAAGGTTGAAGGCGAGAATGCGCAGCAGGAAGTCCACGGCTCGCGAGCCGCGGTCCATGGTCCGCGACAGGGCGCCGGACCGCTTGGTCTGGTGAAAGTCGAGCGACAGGCTCAGCGCGTGGGCGAAGGTTTCGGCGGCGGCGGTGCGCTGGGCGGCGGCGCGCACCGGGGCGAAGACCACGTCCGAGGCGTTGGGCGCCACCGCGGCCAGCAGTCGGACGAAGGCCCATCCCAGGGCGAAGGCGGCGAAGCCGAGGCCGAAGGCGACGCCGGCCCCCTGCCCCGCCGCCAGGTGGTTGACCGCCGCGCCGAGCACCAGCGGCGCGAGGACGTTCAGCGCCTTGCCGCCCAGGGTCATGCCCACGGCCGCCGCGAGACGCAGGCTCAGCTGCGGCGCCCTTGAGCGACCGACAAGGCGCGCAAGATCGGCCAGCGCCTGCAGCGTGGGCGGTCCATCGGACCGTTCCACCACGCCCGCCCGCGCAGCCTTCGCTACCGGGTCCGACTTGCGGCCGGACCGCTCACCTCGCATCGCCATGGCTCCGATATGGACCGATGCCGGGGCGGCGCAATGGCAGGGGCCTCAGCCCCGTCCGCCGTGTTTCGCATATTCGAGCCGGGCGATGGTGCGATTGTGCACCTCGTCCGGGCCGTCAGCGATGCGCAGGGTGCGGATCATGGCGTACATCTCGGCCAGCGGCGTATCGGCCGATACGCCCGCCCCGCCGAAGGCCTGGATGGCGTCGTCGATGACCTTCAGCGCCATGCGGGGCGCGGCGACCTTGATCTGGGCGATCTCGGACTTGGCGTTCTTCGCCCCGACCTCGTCCATCATCCAGGCCGCCTTGAGCACCAGCAGGCGGCACATCTCGATGTTGGTGCGCGCCTCGGCCACACGCTGCTCCCAGACCGAATGCTCGGCGATGGTCTTGCGGAAGGCGGTGCGCGACAGCAGCCGCCCGGTCATCAGCTCCAGCGCCCGCTCGGCCGCGCCGATGGTGCGCATGCAGTGGTGGATGCGGCCCGGCCCCAGCCGGCCCTGCGCGATCTCGAAACCGCGTCCCTCGCCGGCGATCAGGTTGTCCGCCGGCACGCGGACGTTCTCCAGCACCACTTCGGCGTGGCCGATCGGCCGCTCGTCGTAGCCGAACACCGACAGCATGCGCTCGACGCGGAAGCCGGGCGTGTCGACCGGGACGATGATCATCGACTGCTGGGCGTGAGTGGCGGCGTCCGGGTCGGTCTTGCCCATGACGATGGTCACCGCGACGTTCGGATGGCCCATGTTGGTCGACCACCATTTGCGGCCGTTGATGACGTAGTGGTCTCCGTCACGCTCGATGCGTGTCTGGATGTTGGTGGCGTCGGACGAGGCCACTTCCGGCTCGGTCATCAGGAAGGCCGAACGGATCTCGCCGGCCATCAGCGGCTTCAGCCACCGGTCCTGCTGGGCGGCGTCGCCGTAGAGGTGCAGCACCTCCATGTTGCCGGTATCCGGGGCGTTGCAGTTGAAGGCCTCGGCCGACCACAGGGCGCGGCCCATGATCTCGGCCAGCGGGGCGTATTCGAGATTGGTCAGGCCAGCCCCGTGCTCGCCCGGCAGGAACATGTTCCACAGCCCCGCCTCGCGCGCCCTGGCCTTCAACTCCTCCATCACCGGCGCCTGGCGGGTGTGATCCTCGCGCACCTGGGCCCAGTACTCCGCCGAGCGCGGCAGCACCTCGGCGTCCATGAAACGGCGCAGGCGGTCCTGCCAATCGAGGGCGCGGTCGCTGTGACGGAAGTCCATGGGCACGATCCTGTCCGTATAGGGAAACGGCGCGGCATCGTCAGACGCCGCGCCGTTGGAGGTCCTTGCTTCAGCTCAAGCTCAGCGCTTCAGCAGCGGCGCCAGCTTCTGGGCGATCATCATGTCGCCGGCGATCTTCAGCTTGCCCTGCATGAAGGCCATCATCGGGTCCAGCCGACCTTCCGACAGGGCCATGAAGTCGTCCCACGAGATCGACACGGTGGCGTCGGCCGGCTTGTCCTCGTTGGTCACGGTGTTCGGGACCGATGCCCCGTCGATGAAGATCTTGCCGGTGTCGCCGAGGTCGATCTTCACGGTCTTGCCCAGACCGGAATTGTCGCCGACGGCGCCGCGGATGTGTTCGGTGACGGAGGCCAGATCGGCCATGGGCGTCTCTCCCTGAGGACGGTGGAGGTTCCGACCTAGACCGGGCCCGCCGCCGTGCCAAGATCACGCCGGGTCAAGTTCGCGTGGCGGGCCACGGTCAGTAGAAGGCCGTCTCCACCTCGAGGCGCGGCGGCCGGGCGTAGTCGCCGACCCGGTTCCACGGCGCCCGTTCCTCGCGACGGGCCATCCGCTCCATCTCGATCCGCTCGATCCGCTCCCGGCGCGCGCGACGTTCGGCCGCGTAGTCGGGGGCCGGGCCGTCGAAGCCGTAGGGATTGCTTGTCTCGACCTCGAACGAAGCCGGTTGCGGCGCCGTGGGCCGCACCTCGGCCACGGCCCGCGGCTCGGGCGGCTCCTCATCCCGCCAGCGCGGCGGCGGCGGCAGGTCCGGCAGGGGCTCCAGCCAGGCCTCGGCGTACAGCTCGCCCAGCAGATCGCCGACGTCCGAGGCGCGGTAGGCGACATGCCGGTAGCCGTCGACCAGCTCGCCGACCTCCATGCGCGGGCCGGGCGCGACCTTCGGCGCGGGGGGCTGCACCACCTCGATCCGCAGCGCCTCCCCGGGCGTCGCCGAAACCGGGTCGGCGGGCAGGCGGGCCACGCCCGCCGCCCCCAGCCCCAGCGCCGCCACGACAGCCAGGGGCGCGGCGACGATCCAGCGGCGACGCGAGGCTTTCACGGGCGGCCGGGACGAACCTGACGCAACGGACATGACGGGACTCCTCGGACTGGCCCGTCTGGAATCCCCGGGGAGCGGTTTGGTTCGAGCGTGGCCTTTCGTCCGTCCTCAGGCCGCCGCGGGTGCGTCCGGCGCGGCGGCGCGGCGCAGCGCCTCTTCCGCCCGGCCGCGATCGGTGAAGCGCATGGGTTCGGGGCCCGACAGCTCGTAGGTGACGCTGCAGATCTGCCCGCTGACGCCGGCGAACTGGACCTTGGTCAGGGCGATGTCTCCAATCCGCGCGACCTCGCGCCGGATCAGCATCGCACGCCCCGAATGCGATGCTCGTGTCCGCATTCGCAGCAGACCTCGGCCTGACGGCGTTCGGACCAGCTGTAGCGATGGCGGCACATCAGCCGCCTCAGAACCTTGACCATGAACCCCATCGTCCCGCACCCGGATTTGCGCAGGAACAAGGCTCGCCGATTAATGTTATGTCAAGCATTCGAAAGATGACCCGCTGAAAACACCCCGCTATTTCCCGTCATAGAGGTATCAGGGACACGTTCACCGCCGCGCGGCGTACGGTTCCGTACACATCGGACGGGAAGTCGAAGGGGTGATTGCCGGGGAGGTTCTGGCGGAGACGGAGGGATTCGAACCCTCGGTACCCCTTACAGGGTACGACGATTTAGCAAACCGTTGCCTTCAGCCACTCGGCCACGTCTCCGGCAGGCGGCGTGCTTAGCGGAGCGCGCGGGCGGGCGCAACGGGTCAGGCGGCGGCGGGCCGTTAACGCGACAGTGAGGCCGGACGTGCAAGCTGGGGTCGAACCTCCCCGCCGGACCGCATGACCGACGCCGCCAGCCGCCTGATCGTCGCCGACTCCCCGCCGCCCGGCGCGGACGCCGCGCGCCTGCGCGCCTGGGTCGCGGCCGCTCCCGAGGCAGGGATGGGCGCCGCGCGGCGGGGCCCGTTCCGGCCGGAGGCCTGGCTGAACGCGCGCCAGCGGCACGCCTCCCGACTGGCGGCTCACTACTTCCGCGCCTTCGACGTGCTGGCCGTCGTCGCCCTCACCCTGCTGTGCGCCTGGGCCTCGGCGCCCGGGCCTCTCGCCCACGTCGCGATCTCGCACGTGGCCCCCTTCGCTGTCGGCGCGGTCGCCACCCTCGCCCTGCTTCGCTCGACCGGCCGCTACCGTTTCGCGCGCGGGCAACGGACCGCGCTGCACCTCGCGTCGGTCGCCGCCATCGTCGGCGTCGGCGCCGCGGCGGCCCTCGCCACGGGCGTCGTGCTCGGCGGCGCGGACGCGCCGTGGACCGCCGTTTTGATCTGGGCCGGGCTGACGCTCGTGACGCTCAACGCCCTGCACACCGGCTGGAGCGATCTCGTCGGCCGCTGGCGCGCCTCGGGGGCCCTGACGCCCAACATCGTGCTGGTCGGCGCCACCCGGCGCGCCGAGAGTCTGATCCGCGAGGCCCTGAAGCGCCGCGACCTCAATGTGCTGGGCATCTTCGACGACCGCATGGCCCGCGCCCCGAAGGCCATCGCCGGCGTGCCGGTGCTCGGGACCTCGGACGACCTGCTGGCCCATCGCATGACCCCCTATGTCGACCGCGTCGTGCTGGCCATCGACCCGAAGGCCGAGGCGCGGGTGCGCGACCTCACCGCCCGCCTCGGCGTGCTGCCCAACGAGGTCACGCTGCTGGTCGAGCCGGACGGCCCCGCCGAGACGGCCTCCGCGCTGGACCGACTGGCCGCCGCCCCGCTCGCCGACGTGCAGGGCCCCGTGGATGCGGACCGCCGCGCCTTCAACAAGCGGCTGCAGGATCTCGTCCTCGGCCTGATCGCCCTCGTCCTGCTGGCCCCGCTGATGGCTCTGATCGCCCTGGCCATCCGCCTCGACAGCCCGGGCCCGATCCTGTTCCGCCAGCGCCGCCACGGCTTCAACCAGGAAGAGATCGTGGTGTGGAAGTTCCGCTCCATGCGCCACGAGGCCGCCGACGCCACCGCCAGCCGGCAGGTGACCCACGACGACGACCGCGTCACCCGCGTCGGCCGCTTCATCCGCAAGACGAGCCTCGACGAGCTGCCCCAGCTGATCAACGTCATCCGCGGCGAGATGTCCCTCGTCGGCCCCCGCCCCCACGCCATCGGCATGAAGACCGGCCACGTCGAGTCCGCCCGCCTCGTCGCCGAATACGCCCACCGCCACCGCATCAAGCCCGGCATGACCGGCTGGGCCGCGGTGAACGGCTCGCGCGGCCCCCTGCACACCGCCCAGGACGTGCGCCGCCGGGTGCAACTCGACATCGATTACGTCGAGCGCCAGAGCCTGTGGATGGATCTGTGGATCATGGCCATCACCGTGCCGGTCCTGCTGGGCGACCGCGCGGCGGTCCGGTGAGCCGGAGCGGCTGATGTTCTGGAAGGGCGTCTGGGGCTATCTGCCCGCCAACATCGTGCAGGGCGTGGTCGGCTTCCTGACCATCGTCCTGTTCACCCGCCTGCTCGCGCCGGCGGAGTTCGGCCTCTACGCGCTCGCCTTCTCGGTGGTGACGCTGGCCCATGTGGCCGCGTTCAGCTGGCTGGAGGCGGCGATGGCGCGCTTCTGGGCCGCCGAGACGCCGGGCGACGGCCTGCGTGGCCATTTCGCCAGCCTCTACCGCGTCGCCTTCGCCCTCTCGGCCGGCTTCCTCGCCGTCTGCGCCCTGCTGCTCTGGCTGTGGCCGGGCGACGTGCTGTTCCGTCTGGCCCTCGCCGCCGGTCTCGCCGGGGTGCCGGCACGCTGCCTTCTCAAGCTGGGGCAGGAGCGCTATCGCGCCGCCGGCGAGGTGGGCAAGGCGGCGGCCCTGGACATGGCCACCACCGCCGGCGGTCTGGTCATCGGCGTCGGTTGCGCCCTCGCCGGGGCCGGCGGCGCCGCCCCCCTGCTCGGTCTCGGCATCGCCCCCCTGCTGGCCCTGCCCTTCGTCCTGCCCGGCGAGCTGCGCGAGGCCCGCGGCGGCCGGCTGGAGCCCGCGAGGGTGCGCGGCTACGCCCTTTACGGCTATCCGATCGCGGCCTCGCTGGCCCTGACCGTGGTCCTGGCCTCGACCGACCGCTTCCTGCTCGCCGCCTTCATGGACGAGGCGGCGGTGGGCGCCTATCACGCCGGCTATTCCATCGCCAACCGCACCCTCGACGTGCTGTTCCTGTGGCTCGGCTCGGCCGGCCAGCCGGCCCTGGTCATGGCGCTGGAACGCGGCGGCCCGGAACGGTTGAAGAGCGCGGCGCGCGAACAGCTGTCCACCTTCCTGCTGATCGGCCTGCCCGCCGCCGCCGGCGTGGCGCTGGTGGCGCGACCGCTGGCCGAGGTCCTGATCGGCGAAGAGCTCCGCGTCGCCGCCGCCTCGATCACCCCGTGGATCGCCCTCTCGGCCCTGCTCTACGGGCTGACGGCCTACTATTTCGGCCAGGCCTTCACCCTCGGCCGGCGCACGAAGCGGCTGCTGGCGGCCATGGCCATTCCGGCCGTCGCCAATGTGATCCTCAATCTCATCCTCGTGCCGCGCTTCGGCCTGATGGGCGCGGCGTGGGCGACGGCGGCGAGCTTCGCGCTGGGGCTGGCGGCGACCCTGCTGATGGGCCGGCGCGTGCTGGCCCTGCCGGTGGCCTGGGACAGCCTGGTCCGTTGCGCCGCGGCGACCGCGATCATGGCCGCCGTCGTCGCTCTCCTCCCGTCCGTCGGCGGGTTCGCCGAACTGGCGCTGGACGCCGCCACCGGGGCGGTGGTCTACGCCGCCGTCGCCCTGACCCTCAACGCCGCCGGGGTGCGCGACGTCGCGGTCCGCCTGCTTCAACGGCTGCGCTCGCGGAGGGCCGCCGCATGAGCGGAGCCGCCGCCGTCCTCGACAACGCCGCCTGGCCGGACGCACTCCCGGCCCTCTCGGTGCTCATGCCCTTCCTCCGCGACGACCCGACCGATCTGCTCGGCCGCCTCGACGCCGAGGCGCCGGCCTTGCATGGCGCGGTCGAGGTCGTGGTCCTCGACGACGGCACGGCCGACCCCGCGCTGACCGACCGCCTGTCGCGGCGAATCTCCGACATGGCCCTGCCGGTGCGCCTGATCACCCTGCCCGCCAACGAGGGCCGGGCGCGGGGCCGCAACCGACTGGCCTCGGCGGCGCGCGGCGGCAGCCTGCTGTTCCTCGACAGCGACATGCGCCCCGACCGGCCGCACTTCCTGCGCGTCTGGGCCGACCTGGTCGCGGGCGAGGCCCCCGCCGTGGCCTTCGGCGGCTTCTCCCTGCTGCAGGCTCCGGACGAGCCGCGCTTCGCCGTGCACCGGGCGATCGCCGGCCGCTCGGAGTGCGTGCCCGCAGCGGTGCGGGCGCTCCAGCCGGAGAAGTACGTCTACACCTCCAACCTGCTGGTTCGCCGAGACGTCTTCGCCGCCGAGGCCTTCGACGCCGCCTTCACCGGCTGGGGCTGGGAGGACGTCGAGTGGGCCATGCGCGTGTCGCGCCGGTTCCCCGTCGTCCACGTCGACAACCCCGCCACTCACATGGGGCTGGACACCGTCGAGGCGCTGGCCGGCAAGTACGAGCAGTCGGCCCCCAATTTCGGCCGCATGGCGTCGCGCCACCCTGAAATCGTCGCGGCCTACCCCAGCTACCGCGTCGCTCGCCTGCTCAAACGCGTCCCTGCCTTGCCGGGCCTGCGCCGGCTGATGCGAACGGCCGCGCGAGCGGGCTGGCTGCCGGTCGGCGCACGCGCCTTCTCCCTGCGCCTCTACCGCGCCGCCCTCTATGCGGACGCCGTGTGATGGCCGACGTCGCGATCCTCGTCCCCACCCTGCGGCGGCCGGACAGCCTCGCCCGCGCCGTGCGCTCGCTGTTCGCCCAGGCGCGCGTCGCCGACCGAGTCGCGGCCATCGTCGTCGTCGACAACGACCCGACCGGCTCGGCCGCGGCGATGGTGGAGTCCCTTCGCGCCGACGCGCCGTGGCCGCTTGTCTACCGCCATGCGCCGACCCCCGGCGTGGCGACGGCCCGCAACGCCGGCCTCGCCGCCACGGACGCGCCGCTGATCGCCTTTCTCGACGACGACGAGGCCGCCTCGCCCGGCTGGTTGGCCGCCCTGCTGGCGGCCCAGGCGGACACCGGAGCCGACGTCGTCTTCGGCCCCATCGCCGGCCGCGCGCCCGAGGCCGCGCCGTGGCTGCGGCCCTACCTGGAGCGCTTTTTCGGGCGGGAGGGCCCGGCCGCGACCGGCCTGCTCGAACAGCCCTTCGGTTGCGGCAACTCCCTGATGGTGCGCCAGACCGCCCTGCCCGGCCCGGCCCCGTTCAGCGCCGCGTCGGACCAGGTCGGCGGCGAGGACGACGTCCTGTTCGCGGCGCTGCAAGGCCGCGGCGGCCGTTTCGGCTGGGCCGCCGACGCCTGGGTGGAGGAGTTCGCCCCCGTCCACCGCGCCACCCTGCGCTACACCCTCGCCCGCGCCTTCGCCTACGGCCAGGGGCCCAGCCAGACCGCCGCCGCCGCGCGCGACTGGGCCGGGGTGCTGCGCTGGATGGTCATCGGCGCCGGACAGGCCGTGGTCTGGGGCGCGGCCGCGGCCGGGCTGACCCTCGTCGGCAGCCCGCGCCGCGCGGAAATGTACGACCGCACCGCGCGCGGGATCGGCAAGCTGTTCTGGATGAAGGGCCTCGAGCCGCAATTCTACGGCGCGCGGGAAGTGGCGCGGCTGAACCGGGAGGCGACCGCCTGAGGCCCCGCAGGCCTCAGTCGCCGCGCAGCGAGCGTCCGACCGCCGAGTTCATGTCCGCCGTGGCCCGGGCCCGCCCCGCCTGCATGGAGGCGTCGGCGGCGTTCGGGGCGTTGGCTGCGGCGGTGCGGCTGGAGGGCTCGCCGAAGGTGCCGCAGGCGGCAAGCGGGGCGGCGAGAATGAGGGCGAGGCAGACGATCAGCGGACGCATGATATGGCTCCTGCGGACGCCCGCGAAGACCGCGGACAGCGTATTCGTCGGCCTGATCATGGTTCGCGTCAAGGTTGGGGTCTGGCGCAACCCGGGGCCGCGGGCCGCGATCAACCCGTCAACCGCCGCAGGAAGGCCGGCGGCTGATAGGTCGAGCGGTTGACCACCACGCCGGCGATCCGGCCGCCCACCGCCTCGATCTCGTCGCGCAGCACCAGCGGTTCGCCGGCCGCCGTGCTGCCCGCGGCGACCACCAGCACGGTGGCGTCGACGAAGGGGGCCAGGGTGATGGCGGTGTCGCTGCGATCGGCCGCCGGCGCGTCGATGACCACCGTGTCTGCGTGGCGTCGCAGGGCGTCCCAGTAGCGGGCGTCGGCGACCACCTCGGCGCGCTGGCCGGATCGCAGGCTCTCGCCGGCGAAGCGGGTGGCCCACAGTCGGCCGCCGAGGAACGGCCGGGCCGTGACCAGCCGGGCCGGATGCACCGGCTTGCCCTCGCGATCCATGACGCGCGGGGTGACGGCGAAGAAGATGGAGCCGTCCGGCGTCGCCATCGCCGCCTTGCCGATGCGGCCGAAGCGCTCGGGCTGGGCCGCCATGGCCTCCATCTGGCCCTGCTGCGCGAGGTCGGCGTCGATCAGCCAGACCGGCTTGCGGGCGCGCACGGCGGCGAGGCGGGCGTACTCCCGCGCCACGGTCGAGACCCCCTCGCCCGTGTTGGCGGCGGCGATCTGGATCACCCGGCCCCGATGGGCGGGAGCGGGCCCCAGCGCCGCCCAGAGGGCCGCCATCTCGGATGTCAGATCGACCATCGAATCGCTACGCGCCGCTCACCGACCCATACGGTAGCACGGCGGACCTAATGGGCCTTCACCGGAGCCACCGCCAGCACGGGCAGGTCGAGGGTGCGCCCGGTCGACGCAGGGGTGGCGTAGCCGCGGCGGGTGAACACCCGCAGCAAGCCGATGCACAGGGCCGTGAAGGCGGCGAACAGGAAGACGACGGCCAGGAGCGGCGCCTTCAGGCTGCTGCCGCGCGTCGGAGCCTGGGCCCGCTCGATGACCGTGACGTTGTCGGCGCCGGCGGCGACGAGGGCGCTGTCGGCCCGCGACTGGCTCTCCCGCTGCTGGAAGTCGCGGATGGCCGCGGTCAGGGTCTCGCGGTCGCCGGCCAGGGTGGCGTTGGTCGACTCCAGCCGGGTCATGTCGGCCAGCCGGCCGCGCAGCGTCGCGAGCTGGCCCTCCAGAACCCGCAGGCGAGCCGCCAATGCGTCGCGGTCGGCGGCGGCGTTGATGCGGGCGGTCTCGATCTCGGTGAACACGGCGCTGGGTCCGGTGCGGACCTCCTTGGGCCCCACCGCCGTGCCGGTGGCCACGAAGGCCTGCAGCTGGGCGATCTGCTCGTCGATGTCGCGCACCGGCTGGGCGTCCTCCGTATAGCGGGCCAGCAGGTTCTCGCGCTGGGTTCGCAGCTGCAGGATCTGGTCCTGGGCCGAGATGTTCAGGTCCTGCTGCAGCACCACCTCCGTCGGTTGCTGCGCCAGTTGGGCCTCGAGCGTGGCCAGCCGCTGGCTGGCCTGGTTCAGCTGGGCGCGGACCGACAGGGTTTCGGCGGAGACCGTCTGGAAGTTCGCCGCCGTGGTCGCCTTGGCGGTGGCGAAGTCGCCGATGTTGTTGGAGCGCAGGAAGGCGGCGTAGGCGGCGTCGGCGGAGGCCAGTTCATCCTCGAACGCCTCGCGCTGGGCGGCGTACGGAGCCGGGTCGGCGCGGTCACGGAACACCTCGCGACGACGCACCAGATACTGGTCGATCAGGGCGTTGAGCACCCGCGCGGCGCGCTGCGGGTCGCCGGACCGGTAGGAGGCGGCGATGATGGCGCTGCCCGGCTCGACCCCGACGCCGAGGCTGTTGTCCAGCACTCTGAGCGCCGCCGTCTCCTTCTCCGCCTCGGTTCCGCCCGCGCCCGCGCCGAGAATGGCCTCGGCGCCGAGCGCCCGCACGGTGCGGCGCTTGACCTCGAGGCTGCCGAGGATCGCCGCCTCGGACCGGGCCACGGCGTCGGCCTCGGGGGCCTGCCCGATCCGCTCGGCCTGGCCCGCGACGCGCGACTGGTAGACGTATTCCTGGCCGACCCCGGCGTAGACGCTGGCGGAGGCGGTGTAGGACTTCTTCAGCGTCAGCACCGCCGCCGTGCCGATGGCGAAGATCGCCAGGAAGATGACCGCCATCAGCAGCAATTCGCGAAACAGCAGGCCGACGACGTCGGCGAAGCCATAGCGCGGGCGGACTGTGGTGTAGGCCGTCGGGCGCATGCGGCGGACTGATTCCATCGGAAAACACTGACGGCGCCAGCCTTCGCCTACCGGCGTTAACCATGGGTTACCCCTCGCCGGACCACCCTGCCCCGGACACCGATTTTTACGGAGCGATTCCGCCATGTCCCTCGACCGCCGCACCATGCTCCTCGGCCTGATCGGGGTCGGCGGCGCCATGGCGTCGGGTTGCGGCGGAGGGCTGACGGGCGACTACGACTCGCGCCTGCCCCTGCCGGCGGGCGCCGGCGGCGGCCCGGCCGGCCGGATCCAGTCCGTCGGCCGCACCTCCTTCCCGGAGATCGGCTTCGCCGACTGGACCGACATGGAGCCCGAGTACGTCCTCTATCCCGGCGACGAGATCGAGGTGGCGACCCCCACGGCGCCCGAGCTGACCCGGACCCAGCGGGTCGGACCGGACGGCCGCATCTCCCTGCCGCTGGCCGGCCAGATCATGGCCGCGGACCGCACCATCGCCGAGGTCGAGGCCGACGCCTCCGACGCCTTCGCCCCGCACCTGCGCCGCCCCGCCGTCGAGGTCACCCTCAAGGCCGCCGGCCCGATCCGCGTCTGGGTCGGCGGGGAAGTGCGCACGCCCGGGATGATCGAGATGACCGGCGACCTCGACGCCTACCAGGCCATCATCCAGGCCGGCGACTTCCTGCCGTCGGCGCGCCCCCAGGAAGTGGCCCTGATCCGCCGCGGCCCCGGCGGCGTGCGCATGATGCGCGCCGTCGACCTGCGCCCCCGCCGCGGCGAGGTCGTCGCCCTCCGCCGCGGCGACATCCTCTACGTCCCGCGTTCCACCCTCGGCGAGGTGGCCAACTTCGTCACCCAGTTCCGCAACGCCCTCCCCATCGGCTTCTCGTATGCGATCGGGGGGCAGTATCAGTCGTTCTAGGCGTGGCCCGTGGCTGGCGGCTCGTCACTGGCCACTGTCTACCGGCCACGGGCCACGGGCCACTCGCCACTTCTAGGCCGCGAGCGTCACCACGCCCGCGTCGATCCAGCGACGCGCCGCCTTCTGGGCCTCGCTGATCTCCTCGCGGTCCATCTCCTGGCTCATCTCGCGGCGGTAGACGCGCGCCTCGATCGAGCCCTTCAGGGCCGCCAGGTTGAAGATCATGTGGGCCGAGACGCGGTCCATGGGGCAGCCGCCCTGGCCGGTCGAGTACATCATGCCCAGACGGAACAGGTCGTCGCCGCTCATCTCGGGCGTGGGCAGGGGCAGGCCCTGCTCCTCGCTGGTCTTCGGCGCGGTTTCGTGCGCGTTCATCACCGTGTCTCCCGAACCGGAGCCCTTCTGGCCCCGCCCTCTGACACGAATGAAATGCCCCGCGGATTGAAGTTAAAGTTAACAGACCAGGCCGCGAAGTCGCTTTTCACCCTGGCGGACGCGAATCCTGGTCGCCCATAAACACCTCTGAAATCGTTCGGTAATCCTCGATTCACCCGACCTAACAAAGCGTCAGCCGAAGCTTGCCGAAGGGTTAGCGGGCGCGCTGGCCGAACAGCACCCTGCGGGCTTGTTCCGCGTCCTTGCCCGCGGCGGCGAGGTTGCGGCGCAGCTCCTCGCCCAGCGCCCGCCCCTTCTGCACCGCCGGCCGCTCGCCCACCCGCGCGTGCCAGGCGGCCAGGTTCGGGAAGTCGGCCAGATCCTGGCCCTGCAGCGCTGGCAGGATCCACGGCCAGATGGCCATGTCGGCGATGGAGTAGTCGCCGGCCACGAAGTCGCGGCCCTCCAGCCGCCCATCCAGCACCCCGTAGAGTCGGTTGGTCTCGTCGGTGTAGCGGCGCACGCCATAGGCGAGGTGGCGCTGGTCCGGAGTCATGGCCGGGGCATACTGGCGGAAGTGGTGCGTCTGCCCCGCCATTGGCCCGAGGCCGCCGACCTGCCAGAACAGCCACTGGTCGACCTCGGCCTTGCCGCGCGGATCCTGCGCATAGAAGCGGCCGGACTTGACGCCGAGATATTGCAGGATCGCCCCGGACTCGAAGATCGACAGGGGCCGGCCGTCCGGACCGTCCGGGTCGACGATGGCCGGCATGCGGCCGTTGGGGCTGATGGCCTGGAAGGCCGGCGCGAACTGCTCGCCGGTCCCGATGTTGACCGGGTGCATCTCGTACGGGAGCCCCATCTCCTCCAGGGCGATGGAGATCTTCCAGCCGTTCGGCGTGGGCCAGTACCAGAGTTCGATCGGTCGGGTCATGTCGGCTCCTCGGCTGGCCACGACATGGGCGCGGGCGGCGGACCCCGCAACCGCCGAACCTGACCGCCCCGTTCAGACGCAGTTCATCGGCGGGAGCCGATCCTGCCATGATCGCGACGCGGCCCCGCCGCATCCGCCGCAGGAGATCGACCATGAACCGCTTCACGAGAGCCGCCATCGTCGCCCTGGCCCTGGCCACGACGGCGGCGCCGCTGGCGGCCGAGGCACAGAGCCGCGGCGACCGGCGCGAATGGCGCCAGGACCGTCGCGAAGACCGACGTGAATACCGCCAGGACCGCCGCGAGGATCGCCGCGACTTCCGCCGCGAACGCCGCGACGATCGTCGCGACTGGCGTCGCGGGGAATACGACAACCGCCGCGACTATCGACGCGACCGCCGCGAGGACCGGCGCGAGTTCCGCGAGGAGCGGCGCGAGGATCGCCGCGACTTCCGGCGCGAGCGTCGCGACGACCGCCGGGAACGCCGCTGGGACCGCAGCGATCGCGACTGGTGGCGCGGCCGGGCCGACTTCCGCGACTACAGCGGCCGCCGCAACGGCTACTGGTACGCCCCCAGCTACGGCTACTACCGGGTCGAGCCGCGCTACTACGGCTATCGCTGGGAACGGGGTTCCTACCTGCCGCCGGCCTATCGCCACTACTATGTGCGCGATCCGTATGTGTACGGTCTCGGCCCGGCCCCGCGGGGCTACCGCTACGTCCACGCGGGCGACGACATCGTCCTGATGGCCATCGCCACCGGCCTGATCGCCAGCGTCCTCTACGACGTGTTCTGACGCCGGCGCGGCCGTCTCGATCTCAACGCCCCGCGGCTCCCGGTCGCGGGGCGTTTTTTCTGTCCGGCCGCCGGCTGGGCCGTTTCGTTCAGTCGCGGTTCAGGATGCGGGGGCGACCCTGACGGCAAGCCGTCTGACAGGGGCGTGCGGAGACAAGATACGAGAATGAAACGCTCATTCATGGTCGCGGTGGCGCTGGCGTCCTTCGCCATCCCGGCCGCGGCGCCGCTCACCGTCCTGGCCCAGGACGGCGAGCGAAACGGGGGCCGGCGCGGCGCGGCCCAGCAGAACGGCGGCGAGGAACGTCGCCAGCGTCAGGCCGAGGACCGCACGCCCCGCGCCGAGCGGCCGCGTCAGCCGCGCGCCGAAACGCCTCGCACCGAGCGGCGTGAAGACCGCCAGGAGCGACGGGAAGAGCGGCGCGAGGACCGCCAGGACCGTCGTGAAGACCGGCAGGATCGTCGCGAGGACCGGCGCGCCGACCGCCCCGACAACCGCCAGGATCGTCGCGAGGATCGGCGCGACCGGCGTCAGGATCGTCGCGAGGATCGCCAGGACCGGCGCGAGGAACGCCGCGCCGACCGTCCCGACATCCGTCAGGATCGACGCGAAGACCGGCGTGAGCGTCGTCAGGACAGGCGTGAAGACCGCCGCGACCGGCGCGAAGACCGGCGGGAGGACCGGCGCGAACGGCGCGAACGGCGCGAGGACCGGCGGGAATACCGGGAGTTCCGCAACCGCTTCAACGCCGACCACTGGCGCCGCGACTGGAACCGCCGTCACGCCCGCGACTGGTGGCGTCACGACCGCCGCTGGCGCGGGTTCTCCGGCCTCCGGATCGGCTTCTATTTCGCCCCCGGCCACGGCTATTACAGCGTGCCCCGCAGCTACTGGAACCAGCGCTGGCACGTCGGTCAGTACCTGCCGTCGATCTTCTGGCGCTACCAGCTGAACGACTGGCGGACCTACGGCCTCGGCTATCCGCCGCCGGGCGCCCGCTGGGTGCTGGTCGACAACAATATCTACCTGATCGACGAGTTCGACGGGTACATCATCGACGTGATCTACGACGCCTGGGCCTGGTAACAGGCCGTCCGTTCACGGAGAATTCGCCGGCCGGTCCCGTGACCGGCCGGCTTTTTTCCGCCCGCAGACCGAGGTTGCAGCCGCCCGCGCGGCGCGTCAGAAGCGGTGCATGAGCCACGCGGCGATCAGCGACGACACCTCCGGCGTGGAGGTTCCTTCCTCCCGCGCGCCGCAGCTTCACCTCTCGGAAGAGCTGATGGCCTCGCCGGCGCGGTTCTTCAACCGCGAGGCCTCCTGGCTGGCGTTCAACAGCCGGGTGCTGGAAGAGGCCGCCAACCCGGGGCACCCCCTGCTCGAGCGGCTGCGCTTCCTCTCGATCTCGGCCAACAACCTCGACGAATTCTTCATGACCCGCGTGGCCGGCCTCAAGGGCCAGGTGCGGGAGCGGGTGCGGGTCGTGTCGCCGGACGGCCTGACCCCCGCCGAGACCCTCGAGCGGGTCAATGCAGCGGCCGGCGCCCTCATGGCCGAACAGCAGCGGCGCTGGCGCAAGCTACGCAAGGAACTGGCAGAGGCCGGCATCGAGGTCGTCGACCCCGGGCGGATCAGCCGGACCGAGCGCGAACGGCTGGAGCCGGAGTTCCTCAACCGCCTGTTCGCGGTGCTGACGCCGATGGCCATCGACCCGGCCCATCCCTTTCCCTTCCTGCCCAACCTCGGCTTCTCCCTGGCCCTGAAGCTGAAGCGGGACTCTGACCGGCGGACCTTCTACGCCCTCGTGCCGGTGCCGACCCAGGTCAAGCGGTTCTGGCCGCTGCCGACCGACGGGCGTTCCCGTCCCGGCCGCAAGCGCTACATCACGCTCGAGAGCCTGCTCACCCTGTTCATCGACCACCTGTTTCCCGGCTGCGAGGTGGTCGAGCGGGGCGTGTTCCGCCTGATCCGCGATTCCGACATCGAGATCGAGGAGGAGGCCGAGGATCTGGTCATCGAATACGAGGAGGCCTTGAAGCAGCGTCGCCTCGGCTCGGTCGTGCGCATCAAGATCGAGGCGGGCATGCCCGACGACCTGCGCACCTTCATCACCGACCAGTTGGAGGCCGCGCCCGAGGACACCGTCCTGGTCGACGGCATGCTGGGGCTGGCCCAGGTGGCCGAACTGATCCCCGGCGGCCATCCGGAGCTGAAATTCCCCGGCTACGAGCCCCGCTATCCCGAGCGGGTCCGGGACAACGGCGGGGACATCTTCGCCGCGGTCCGCGAGAAGGACATGCTGATCCACCACCCGTTCGAGAGCTTCGACGTGGTGGTTCAGTTCCTGCGCCAGGCGGCGCGCGATCCCCACGTCATCGCCATCAAGCAGACCCTGTACCGCACCTCGCGGGACAGCCCGATCGTCGCGGCCCTGATCGAGGCGGCGGAGAACGGCAAGAACGTCACCGCCCTGGTCGAGATCAAGGCCCGCTTCGACGAGGAGGCCAACCTGCGCTGGGCCCGGGCCATGGAGCGCGCCGGCGTCCACGTCGTCTTCGGCTTCGTCGAGTACAAGACCCACGCCAAGCTCAGCGTCGTGGTCCGTCGCGAGGGCGAGGGGCTGAAGACCTACTGCCACTTCGGCACCGGCAACTATCACCCGATCACGGCCCGCATCTACACCGACCTCAGCCTGTTCAGCTGCGACCCCGCGCTCGGCCGCGACGCCAGTCGGGTGTTCAACTACATCACCGGCTACGCCCGCCCGGACGAGCTGGAGGCCCTGGTCGTCTCGCCGCTCAACATGAAGCGGACCCTGATCGACCTGATCGGCCGGGAGATGACCGCCGCCGCGCAGGGACGCCCCGCCGCCATCTGGGCCAAGCTCAACGCCCTGGTCGACCCCGAGGTCATCGATGCCCTCTACCGCGCCAGCCAGTGGGGCGTCCGCATCGAGCTGATCGTACGCGGCATCTGCTGCCTGCGGCCGGGCGTGCCGGGCCTGTCGGAGAACATCCGGGTCAAGTCGATCGTCGGCCGCTTTCTGGAGCACAGCCGGATCGTCGCCTTCGCCAACGGCCGCGACCTGCCCCACGACAAGGCGAAGGTGTTCATCTCCTCGGCCGACTGGATGCCGCGCAACCTCGACCGGCGGGTGGAGCTGATGACGCCTGTGTGCAACGCCACCGTTCACGACCAGGTGCTGGACCAGATCATGGTCGCCAATCTGAAGGACGATGCGCAGAGCTGGGTTCTGGAGCCGGACGGCGGCTACCGCCGGCTCGCCCCGGTCGACCCCGAGCGGCCGTTCTCGGCGCACCGCTACTTCATGACAAACCCCAGCCTGTCGGGCCGCGGTCGCAAGGTGAAGACCCTGCCGGCCGAGCTTCGCTACGACCGTCCGGAACGGAAGAAGCGCTGATGCCGGATGTGCTCGCCTCGACCCTCGGCGCGCCGCGCGACGTCGCCGCCATCGACATCGGCTCCAACTCGATCCGCCTCGTCCTCTACCGGCTGGAAGGCCGGGCCATCTGGACCGTCTTCAACGAGAAGGTGCTGGCCGGCCTCGGCCGCGACCTGACGCGCACCGGCCGGCTGTCGGTCGAGGGCGTGGAGCAGGCGGTGACCGCGCTGAAGCGGTTTGCCGCCGTCATCGACGGCGTCCGCCCCGCCCACGCCTTCGTCGCCGCCACCGCGGCCGTGCGCGAGGCCGCGGACGGGGTCGACTTTTGCGAACGGATCGCCGCCGAGACCGGACTTCGTGTGCGGGTGCTCACCGGCGAGGAAGAGGCGCGCCGCGCGGCGCTCGGCGTGCTCGCGGGCATTCCCGATGCGGAGGGCGTCGTCGGCGACCTGGGCGGCTCCAGCCTGGAGCTCGTGCGCATCGGCCCGGGTGAGGCCGGACGCGGCGTCACCCTGCCGCTCGGCCCCTTCTCGCTGGCCGACATCGACGCGACCGACATCGACGCCCGCGGCGCCGAGATCGCCCGGCGCCTGAAGTCGGCGAAAGAATTCCGGGCCGCCACCCTTTACGCCGTAGGCGGCGCTTGGCGGACCCTCGCCCAGGCGCACATGAGCCTGACCGGCTATCCCCTGCACATCGTCCACCAGTACCGCATGGACGCGGGCGAGGCGCGCGAGACCGCCCGCCTTGTGGCGCGCCAGTCCCGGGCCTCGCTGGAGAAATGGCCCGGCCTGACGAAGAAGCGCGCCGAGACCCTGCCGCACGCCGCCCTTGTCCTCGACGGCCTCATCGACCGGCTCGGGCTGGAGCAGATCGTGCTGTCGGCCTGGGGCGTGCGCGAAGGCCTGCTGTTCGAGTCCCTCGACCCGGAAACCGCGGCGACCGATCCGCTGCTGGCCGGCTGCTCGGCGCTCGGGGTGCGACAGGGCGTCTCCCCCACCCTGCCCGGCGCGTTGCGGGCCTGGATCGAACCCATCACCGCCGCCCTGCCGACCGCCTTCGGGACGGCGCGCGACGCCGTGCTGGCCGACGCCGCCTGCCGGCTCGCCGACCTCGGCGCGCGTCTGCACCCGGATCACCGGGTCGAACTGGCCTTCGACCAGGTCCTGCGCGCGCCGATTCCGGGGCAGACCCATGCCGAACGCGCCTGGCTGGCGACCGCGATCAACGCCCGCTACGGCGGCCCGTCGGCCACGCCGGCCACCGACCTGATCCGCCGCCTGCTGACCGACGAGCAACGGCGCACGGCCCGGGCCACCGGCCTGGCCATCCGTCTGGCCTGCGACCTGTCCGGACGCTCGCCGCAGCTGCTGGCCAACGCCGAGGCGGCGGTGCGCGACGGGCGGCTGATCCTCTCGGCGGCCGACGGTTACGCCGATGTCCTGCTCGGCGAGCAGACGCGCAAGCGCGGCAAGGCCGTGGCCGAGGCGATGGGCCTCAAGCTGGAACTCGCCGGGGCCGGAACGGCCTAGACCGAAATAGGCTTTGTTGGACGCAGTCCAACAAAGCTCAGATTTCGGTCCAGCGTATCCCGGAGCCTGATTCACGACATCGGCGGAATCGCGTAGCGATTCCACCTCAGCCGATCAGGCTCTAGTCGCCCATCCACCAGCGCAGTCGCACCGCGCGCGGCGCCGCGTCGCCGACCTTCAGCGACCCGGTCATCACCACGCCCTCGTCGCCGAGGTTGCGGCGCGACGTGGCCAGCGCCCCCTGGTCCATGCGGCCGTCGAAGATCACCCGACCCAGCTCCGGCGACTGGCCCTCGAAGCGCACCTGCACGTCGTCGACGGCATAGACGGTGGGCAGCACCCGCACCGAGACGCTGCGCGTCTCGCCCAGCTCGGTCTGCACCATCGAACTGGTGGCGTCCTCGAAGGTCAGCATCACCGGGCCGAAGGTCTCGCCGCGCTCCCCGCCCTGCCAGGCCTGGAACTCGGCCGCCTGGCCCACGAACAGGTGGTCGAGGGTCCACTTGTCGAAGCGAACCTCGTCCATCGGCAGGTAGTAGCCCGAGACGTCCCCGGCGGCGTTGTAGGCGAACGATTCCGCCGGGGCGGCGGGCGCGTCGTCGCCGCCCCCGGGACGGTCGCAGGACGCCAGGGCCGCCGCGGCCAGGGCGGCGGCGAGGAACGGGACGATGCGCATGGATGAGCCTCCTGAGATCAGGCTGCGGCGCCCGCCGACGCCTGTCGAGCCCCTACCGGTCCAGCGCCCGGTCCAGCGCCCGGAACGAGTCGATGGCCAGCTGGGTCGAGCTGGTGAACACGGCCGGGTCGATGCGTTCGAAATCGTCCGACGGGCGGTGATAGTCGGGGTGGTAGTTCACTCCCAGGTACAGGAAGGGCACGCCGGCGCGGTAGAAGGCGCCATGGTCCGAGGCCTCGACCCAGTTGTCGGCGCCGGTGTCCTGCGGCGTGTCCTTGCCGAAGGCCAGGGCGATGGCGCCCTGCGCCGGCAGGGTTTCGAGGATCGGCCGGAACTGCGGGTTCTGGTAGGTGCCGGTGACCCACAGCTTGCCGTCGCTTTCGGCGCGCGCGGTCATGTCGAAGTTCAGATTCATGGCCATCGAGGTCAGCGGCACCGGCGGCGCCTCGACGAAATGCTTCGCCCCGAGCAGTCCGCGCTCCTCGCCGTCCAGAGCCACGAACAGGACGCTGTGCTCCGGCGCCTGGCGCTTCAGTTCGGCGGCCAGCGCCAGCATGGTCGCCACGCCCGAGGCGTTGTCGTCGGCGCCGTTGAAGATCTGCCCGTCATGCACGCCGACGTGGTCGTAGTGGGCGGTGACCACGATGTAGCGGTCGGTCGCCCGCGTGCCCGGGATCAGGCCCAGCACATTGACGCCGTTCCAGAGCTTCGGCCCCTCGCGGGTGCGGCCGGTCATCTCCCACGCCTGCAGCCGGCCCACCATCGGGGCCTGCACGCCCAGCGCCTCGAGCCGCCCCACGATGTAGGCGCGCGCCGCCTCGCCGCCGGCCGAGCCGGTGTCGCGGCCGGCCATCTCGTCCGAGGCCAGGACGCGCACGTCCTCCAGCAGCTGGGCCTGGAAGGCCGGCGGCGACGGCGCGGCCGGAACCACCGGGGTCGGCGCGGCGGCGCATCCGGCCACCAGCAGGCCGGCGGCGGCGGACGACAGGATCAGGCGGCGGAACGGGCTCATGGCGACTCCTTGCGAGGCGGCGACGCTAGCGGTCCGTTTCCAGCGCGTCAGTTTAACTTCCTGTCATGACCGCCCCGCCGGCGATGCTAGAACGGCGACGCGATTCCGGAGACCCGCATGTCCGACCAGCCCGTCGACCAGATGAGCGAGAGCCAGGCCCGCGCCGAGCTCGACCGCCTGTCCGCCGAGCTGGCGCGCCACGACGCCCTCTACCACGGCCAGGACGCCCCCGAGATTTCGGACGCCGATTACGACGCCCTCAAGCGCCGGGCGCTCGAGATCGAGGCCGCCTTCCCCGACCTGACCACCCCGGAGTCGCCATCCCAGGTCGTCGGCGCCGCCGCCTCCAGCCAGTTCGCCCCCGTCCGCCATGGCGTGCCGATGCTGTCGCTCGACAACGCATTCGCCCCGGGGGAAGTGACGGACTTCGTCGCCCGCATCCGCCGCTTCCTCAAACTGCCCGGCGACGAGCCCGTCGCCTTCGTGGCCGAGCCCAAGATCGACGGCCTGTCGGCCAGCCTGCGCTACGAGGACGGGGTGCTGGTGCGCGGCGCCACGCGCGGCGACGGGCGGACCGGGGAGGACGTCACCGCCAACCTGCGCACCCTCGACGACATCCCCGAGCGCCTCTCCGGCTCGGGATGGCCTTCGGTGATCGAGGTGCGCGGCGAGGTCTACGCCCCCAACGACGCCTTCGACGCCTTCAACGCCGCCGCCGAGGCGGCCGGCGGCCGCACCTACGCCAACCCCCGCAACTTCGCCGCCGGCTCGCTCCGTCAGAAGGACCCGGCGATCACCGCTGCTCGCCCGCTGCGCTTCTTCGCCTACGCCTGGGGTGAGGCGTCCGCCTCTTTCGCCGCGACCCAATGGGACGCCTTGCAGGCGCTGCGGTCATGGGGCTTCCCCGTCAACGATCGCTCCTGCCGGGTCGAGGACGGCGTCGGCCTGATCGCGGTCTACGACGGCCTGCAGACCGACCGGGCGACGCTCGGCTACGACATCGACGGCGTCGTCTACAAGGTCGACCGCCTCGACTGGCAGTCTCGCCTCGGCTTCGTCGCCCGCACCCCGCGCTGGGCGGTGGCGCACAAATTCCCGGCCCAGCAGGCGCAGACCGTGCTGGAGGGCATCGACATCCAGGTCGGCCGCACCGGCTCGCATACGCCTGTCGCCCGCCTGCACCCCGTCACCGTCGGCGGCGTCGTGGTGCGCAACGCCACCCTGCACAACGCCGACGAGATCGCCCGCCTCGACGTCCGCCTCGGCGACACCGTCACCCTGCAGCGCGCCGGCGACGTGATCCCGCAGATCCTCGGCGTGGTGAACCCCGACCGCCCGGATCGCGGCGCGCCCTACGACTTCCCCCACATCTGCGTCTGCCCGCTGAAGACGCCGCTGGTGAAGGAGACCAACGCCTCGGGCGTCGAGTCGGTCGTGCGGCGCTGCACCGGCGAACTGGCCTGCCCCTTCCAGCGCATCGAGCACCTCAAGCATTTCGTCAGCCGCCGCGCCTTCGACATTGAAGGTCTTGGCGAAAAGCAGCTGATCGCCTTCCACGAGCGTGGCTGGATCAACGAGCCCGCCGACATCTTCCGTCTCGCCCGCGACGTGGAAAAGCTCGACGCCCTGCGCGCCGAGGACGGCTATGGCGAAACCAGCGTGCGCAACCTCGTGGCCGGGATCGACGCGCGGCGGACCATCACGCTGGACCGCTTCCTCTACGGCCTCGGCGTCCGCGACATCGGCGAGCAGACCTCCATCGTCCTGGCCCGCGCCTTCGAGACCTGGGCCGCCTTCGAGGCCGCCTGCATCGCCGCGGCGGAAGGCGTTCCCGGCGAGGCCTGGACCCGCCTGGCCGAGACCCACGCCGTCTCCCCACGCGTGCTGCACGCGCTCGCCGCGGCCACCCCGCCGCCCGACGACCCCTGGCCCGAGGCGCCGCTGGACCAGAAGATCGCCCTCGCCTTCCCCGGTCTCGCCGCCCCGGCGCGCCGCGGCTTGGCCTCGCTCGCCGACGATTGGGCCGGCCTCGTCGAACTGGCCCGCGTCGCCCGCGAGGACGGCCCCTCGGACGCGCTCGGCCAGATCGCCGGCGTGGCCGGAGTCGGTCCCGTCGCCGCCCGCGCCCTCGCCCTGTTCTTCCGCGAGCCGCACAACCGGGCCATGGTCGACGCCCTCGTCGGCGAGCTCGACCGCATCGAGGACGCCGAGAAGCCGAAGACCGACACCGCCGTCGCCGGCAAGACGGTGGTCTTCACCGGCGCCCTGGAGCGCTTCACCCGCGACGAGGCCAAGGCACGCGCCGAGAGCCTCGGGGCCAAGGTCTCCGGCTCCGTCTCGAAGAAGACCGACTTCCTCGTCGCCGGTCCGGGCGCCGGCTCCAAGCTGGCCGAGGCGCAGAAGCACGGGGTGCAGGTCCTCACCGAGGACGAGTGGCTGGCCCTGATCGGCGGCTAAGGGGGCCTCAGAGCGGGGCGCAGGCCCGTTCCAGCCAGGCCTTCGCCTCACCGTCCATCAGCGGGCCGACCTTGGCCCAGGTCTCGGCGTGGTAGACGTCGACATAGGCCCGCTCGTCCGGCGTCAGCAGATCGACGTCGATCAGCTTGCGGTCCAGCGGCGCCAAGGTCAGCTGCTCGAAGCCGTGCATCGGCCGCTCGCCGCCCGGGATCGGCTCGGCCGGCGTCACCACCTGCAACGTCTCGATGCGGATGCCCCAGTGCCCCTCGCGATAGTAGCCGGGCTCGTTGGACAGGATCATGCCGGTCAGCAGCGGCTGGGTGTTGACCATCTTGGCGATGCGCTGCGGCCCCTCGTGCACGCCGAGGTAGGAGCCGACGCCGTGGCCGGTGCCGTGGTCGTAGTCGAAGCCCTGCATCCACAGCGGCAGCCGCGCCAGGGCGTCCAGCTGGTGGCCCGTGGTCCCCGCCGGGAAGCGCACCGTGGCCATGGCCACATGGCCCTTGAGCACCAGGGTGAACATTCGGCGCTGGTCGGCCGAGGGCTCGCCCACCGCCATGGTGCGGGTGACGTCGGTGGTGCCGTCGAGGTACTGGCCGCCGCCGTCGACCAGCAGCAGCGAGCCCTTCTCGATGCGGCGGATCTTGGCCCCGACCGGCTTGTAGTGCGGCAGGGCGCCGTTGGGGCCGGCCCCGGCGATGGTGTCGAACGACAGGTCCTTCAGCGCGCCGGTCTCCTCGCGGAAGCGCTCCAGCGTCTCCGCGATCTCGCGCTCGTCCGGCAGGGTCTCCTGCGCCACCGTGTCGACCCAGTGCAGGAAGCGGCTCAGCGCCGCCCCGTCGCGGATGTGCGCCTGCCGGCTGCCCTCGATCTCGACCGGGTTCTTCGTCGCCCGCGGCAGGGTGCAGGGGTCCATGGCGCGCACCACCTCGGCCCCGGCCGCCGCCAGCCGGTCGAAATACCAGGCCGAGGACTGGGCCGGATCGATCAGCACCTTTTGCCCCTTGAGTCCGTCCAGCGCCCCTTCGAGCGCCTCGGGCGCCTCAAGGGTCACCGCGTCGCCTAGCCATCCGGGCAGTTCGTTGGTCACCTTGCGCGGGTCGAGGAACAGCCGCGCCGTGCCGTCGGCGCGCACCACGGCCTGCCCCAGCGGCAGTGGCGTGCGGATGACGTCGCCGCCGCGGATGTTGAACAGCCAGGCCAGCGAGGCCGGCGCGGTCAGCACCGCCGCCTCGGCCCCCTTGTCGGCGATCGCCGCGCCGATGCGCGCGCGCTTCGCGGCGCTGTCCTCGCCGGTGTAACGCGCCTCGTGGGGGACCACCGGCGCCGTCGGCTGGGCCGGGCGCTCGTCGCCCCAGGCCAGATCCAGCGGATTGGCCTCGACCGGCTTCAGGGTCGCGCCGGCCTTCTCCGCCGCGCGTTGCAGGCCGGCGAGGGAATCAGGGCTATGCAGCCGCGGGTCGTAGCCGATCACCGAACCGGCCGGGACAGTCTCCAGCCACCGCGCCAGACCGTTGTCCTCCAGCGCGTGGATCTCGAACTGCGCGGGGTCGACCTGGGCCTTCACCTGCACCGTGTAGCGGCCGTCGGCGAAGACGGCGGCGCGGTCCTTGAGCACCACGCCGGCGCCGGCCGAGCCCGTGAAGCCGCTCACCCAGGCCAGCCGCTCGTTGGCCTCGGGCAGGTACTCGTTCTGGTGCTCGTCCTCGTGCGGGACCAGCCAGCCGTCGAGCCCCTGCTCGGCCATCTTCGCCCGCAGTCGGGGCAGGTGCTTCGCCCCGAAGGACGGATCGGTGGTTTCATCGAATGACTGGCGCATCCCCGACGCTTAGCACCGGCGCCCGGCCGATGTGGAGAGGCTGGCACACACACCTCCCCATTCGCGAAGGCGAATGGGGAGGACAGACCCGCGCAGCGGGTCAGGAGGGGGCGGCGCGGGCCCGGGATGTTCTTGCTTTGTTCTTGCGCAGGGTTCAGGAACGGCGTAACGTCTCCCGCCATGGAACCGCAAGGAACCTACGCCCAGGCCAAGAGCCTGCGCCGCCCAATGTCGCCGCCGGAAGCGCGCCTGTGGAGCCGGGTGCGGGGAAAGCGCCTGCACGGATACAAGTTCCGCCGCCAGCACCCGATCGGACCGTACATCCTCGACTTCTACTGCGCCGCCGGGCGGCTGGCCGTCGAGATCGACGGGCGGGCCCACGAGGATCCGGAGCGGCTGGCGCGGGACCGTCGGCGAACGGGTTGGCTGAGGGCGCAGGGCGTCCGCGTCATCCGGGTCGCGGCGGTGGACGTCCGGGATGAGCTGGACGGCGTGCTCGCCTTCATCGTCCGCGTTCTGCGCGAACGTCTTCCCCCGGCGCCGCCCCCTCCACCGCCCTTCGGGCGGTCCCCCTCCCCATCTGCGATGGGGAGGTGAGCCGGAGGCCGATTCACCTCCCCATTCGCGAAGGCGAATGGGGAGGACAGACCCGCGCAGCGGGTCAGGAGGGGGCAGCGCCGGCGGCGGATTTTCGATGTTGCGGCGCCCCTCCCCCGTACGAGGGAAGGGAAAGGCTCAGTTCTGCGGGGCCGTGGGGCTGACCACCGGCGCCGTCGGGGCCGGCGCGGGCACGGGGACCTCGCGCTCGATGACCACCGGCGTCTGCGCCCGGGCCTCGGCGGCGCGGGCCCGGGATGTTCTTGCTTTGTTCTTGCGCAGGGTTCAGGAACGGCGTAACGTCTCC
>JAEYTA010000038.1 GCA_023434265.1 Pseudomonadota bacterium | reverse complement strand
GGGCGGCGGCGCCCCGCGACGACGGGGTGGGGAGGGCAAGGCGACGCAGCGACGGCGCTTGGGTCGCCGCGCCGCCCCCACCCGGCCTCGCCTGCGGCTCGGCCACCCTCCCCGTGCGGGGAGGGAGAAGGGCGTCACAGCCGCACCACCGTCCTGACCGCCTTCCCCTCCGCCAGAGCGTCGAACGCCGCGTTGATGTCCTCCAGCGCCACGGTCCCCGACAGCAGCCGGTCCACCGGCAGCCGGCCCTCGCGGAACAGGGCGATGAAGCGCGGGATGTCGCGCGAGGGCACGCAGGTCCCGATGTACGAGCCCTTCAGGGTCCGCTCCTCGGCCACCAGCGAGACGATGTTGACCGCCAGCGCGGCCTCCGGCGGCGGCAGGCCGGCGGTGACCGTGGTCCCGCCCCGCCGCGTCATCTTCCAAGCCGCCTCCAGCGCCTTCGCCGAGCCGGCCATCTCCAGCGCGACCTCGGCCCCGCCGCCGGTCAGGGCCCGCACCTGCTCGACCGCGTCCGGATCCGCCGCATTGACCGTCCGCACCGGCCCCAGCGACCGGGCCAGGGCCAGTTTGTCCTCCGACAGGTCGACCGCCACCACCGGGCTGGCCCCGCTGGCCAGCGCCCCCAGCACGCTGGCCAGCCCGACCCCGCCCAGCCCGACCACCACGACCGACTGGCCGACCGTCACCCGGGCCGTATTGACCACCGCCCCCACCCCGGTCAGCACCGCGCAGCCGAACAGGGCGGCGTGCTCGAACGGCAGGTCGTCCGGAACCCTCACCAGCGAGCGCCGCGACACCACCGCCCGCTCCGCGAAGGCCGAGCAGCCGAGGTGGTGGTTGAGCGTCTCCGCGCCGAGGCGCATCCGCCGCCCCCCGGCCAGCAGCTCGCCCCTGCCGTTGGCCGCCGCCCCCGGCTCGCACAGCGCCGGCCGCCCGCCGGCGCAAGGGGCGCAGTGGCCGCAGGACGGCATGAACACCATCACCACCCGGTCGCCAGGCCTCAGGTCGTCGACGCCGGGACCGACCGCCTCGACCTCGCCGGCCGCCTCGTGGCCCAGCGCCATCGGCATCGGCCGCGGCCGGTCGCCGTTGATGACGCTGAGGTCCGAATGGCACAGGCCGGCGGCGCGGATGCGCACCCGCACCTCGCCCCGCCCGGGCGGATCCAGCTCGACGGTCTCGATCGCCAGCGGCCGGCTGGCGGCGTACGGGCGGGCGGCGCCCATGGCGCGGAGGACGGCGGCGCGGGTGGTGATCATGCGGGGACGCTATGCGCTTGACGCCGCGTCCGCCAAGCCCAAGGCTCGCCCGACGACAACAGGGGAGATCGCGTGTGAGCGGCACCATCGAGCGGACGAAGCGCGGCGACTACAGCCGCTTCCAGACCATCTCCACGCGCTGGATGGACAACGACGTCTACGGCCACGTCAACAATGTCGTCTACTATTCGTGGTTCGACACCGCGGTGAACCGGCTGCTGGTGGTCAACGGCCTGATCGACATCCACCACGGCCCGGTCATCGGTCTGGTGGCCGAAACCGGCTGCCGCTACTTCGCCCCCACCGCCTTCCCCGACGAGATCGAGGCCGGCGTCCGCGTGGCCCACATCGGCGCCAGTTCGGTGCGCTACGAGATCGGCCTGTTCCGCAACAAGGAGCCCGAGGCGGCCGCCGTCGGCTATTTCGTCCACGTCTACGTCGACCGCGAAACCAAGCGCCCGGTGCCCGTGGACGACAAGATGCGCGGCTTCCTCGAGGGTCTGAGAAGCTAGTCGTCCAGCCGCCCCATCAGCGCCAACGCGCCCACGGCGGTCAGCACGCCCAGCGCGAAGGCGCCGACCACCGCCCCGGTGGCGACATAGGTCGACACCGTCATCGGCCGGGCCTCGTACCACTCGACGATGTCGGCGTCGTGCAGGTCGTCGTCGAGGCTGCCCTCGGCTTCGTAGATGGCGTCGTCGGCGGTCATGGGGCGGCTCCGGTTACGCTCGCAGAACACCCGCCCCGCCGCCCCGGTTCCGGCCCCGGTGACAGCCGGCCCGCCATCGGCTAGACGGCGCCCCTCCTTCTTCGCCAGACCCAGAGACCGCTCATGGCCGGCCACTCCAAATTCAAGAACATCATGCACCGCAAGGGCCGCGCCGACGCGGTCCGCTCCAAGCTGTTCTCGCGCCTGTCGCGCGAGATCACCGTGGCGGCCAAGTCCGGCCTGCCCGACCCGGCCATGAACCCGCGCCTGCGCCTGGCGGTGAACAACGCCAAGGCCGAGTCCATGCCCAAGGACAACATCGACCGGGCCATCAAGAAGGCCTCGGGCGGCGAAATCGACGCCATGGAGGAGATCCGCTACGAGGGCCGCGGCCCCGGCGGCGTCCAGTTCGTGGTCGAGGTGCTGACCGACAACCGCAATCGCGCCGCCTCGGCGGTGCGCTCCGCCTTCACCAAATACGGCGGGGCGCTGGGCGAGACCGGCTCGGTCACCTTCATGTGGGACCGCGTCGGAAAGATCGTCTACCCGGCCGAGGCCGGCTCCGAGGACGCCGTCATGGAGGCCGCCATCGAGGCCGGGGCGCAGGACGTCGAGAGCGATCTGGTCAAGCCCGACATCTACGAGGACGCCCCCGGCCACACCATCTGGACCGCCTTCGAGGATCTCAACGAGGTCGCCGACGCCATGTCGAAGACCCTGGGCGACCCGAAGTCGACCGCCATCGTCTGGAAGCCGCAGTCCGAGGTGCCGGTCTCCGGCGACCAGGTGGCCACCCTGATGAAGCTGATGGACGCGCTCGACGCCGAGGACGACGTGCAGCAGGTCTATTCGAACGAGGACATCTCGGACGAGGACGCGGCGAAGTACGCCGGCTGAGCCGCCTCAGGCGAAATAGGGCGACTCCGCCTCCAGCCACCCCTCGGGCCGCCCGATCGGCCGCCCCGGCCGGCGCAGCCGCATCAGGCTGTGCAGCGAGTCGGCAAGGTCCATCAGCTGGGCGTCCGACAGCTCCACGGCCGCCCGGACCACCTCGGTCTTCAGTGTGGCGTAGGCTGCGGGCGGCAGCTCCCTGTGGGCCGGGTCGGGCATGCGGCGATCTCCTCGCGGGATCGGGGCGGAGTCCCGCGAGGGCGCAACGGCCCACGTCGATCCAGGTTCAATACGGCCAAGGCTGTGCGGCGCGGAACGCGCCCGCCGCCGCAACCGTTGCCGCAGCCATGGACCCCGACTCCCTTCCCGACTTCGCCCTGCCCCTGCTCGCCGCCGTCATCGCCGGCGGACTGATCGGCTTCGAGCGCGAGTGGCGCGGCCGGGCCGCCGGCTTCCGCACCCACATCCTCGTCTGCCTCGCCTCGGCCCTGCTGATGGAGGCGGCGGTCTCGCAGGGCTCGTGGCGTTTCGACATCCTGCCGGGAACGCAGATCGTCAGCGACCCGACCCGCATGGCCCACGGCGTGCTGACCGGCATCGGCTTCCTCTGCGCCGGCGTCATCTTCCGGGCCGGCTTCTCCATCCACGGCCTGACCACCGCCGCCTCGCTGTGGATCACCGCCGCCATCGGCCTGATGTTCGGCGCCGGCCTGTTCCCCATGGGGGCGACCGGCACGGTGCTGACCGTCGGCGTGCTCACCGCCCTGCGGCTGATCAGCCGGCGCCTGCCGCAGGCGGTGGTGGTGGACGCGGAGGTGGTCTGGCGCCGCGACGCCTCTTCGGCCGAGGACCGCGTCGAGGCCGCTCTCGCCGGCATGGACCGGCGCGGCCGGGCCGACCGCTTCGAACTGGTCGACGGCGGCGAGGCGGTGCGCCGCAGCTTCCGCCTCAAGGTCGACGGCGAACCGGCGCTCAAGGCGCTCGCCGCCCGCCTGCGCGGCATCGAGGGCGTCGTCGGCTACCGCCTCGATCCGCGCGACGACTGAGCCGCTTGCCGCTGCCCGGCGGCGGGGCCTACGCTCCTGATTCGTCTGGTGGCGGAGCGAATTCTTGATCGACCTGGATCTGGTGTGGCCGGTCGCGGCGGCCATGGTCGCCGGCGGCCTGATCGGCATCGAGCGGACCTACCACGGTCACCCGGCCGGCTTCCGCACCCACATCCTCGTCTGCCTGACCTCCTGCGTGCTGATGCTGGCCGCCATGCACCAGTCGACCTGGGCCTTTCTCGCCCTGCCGGGCCAGACGGTGGTCATCGACCCGACCCGCATGTCGCACGGCCTGCTCACCGGCATCGGCTTCCTCTGCGCCGGGGTGATCTTCCGCGAGGGCTTCTCGGTGCACGGCCTGACCACCGCCGCCTCGCTGTGGGTGACCTCGGCGATCGGCGTGCTGTTCGGCGTCGGCATGCTCGACCTCGCCCTGCTCGGCGCCGGCGCCACCATCGGCGTGCTGGCGGTGCTGCGCCTGCTCGACGCCAAGCTGCCCCACGTCGGCGTCGCCGACGTCATCCTGCGCTGGCGGCGCGACGCCGTCCCGTCGGAGCCGGGCGTGCGCGACATCCTGCGCGCCTCCGGGCTGCGCGCCATGCGCCTCGGCCACGTGGTCTGCCCCGACTCCGCCCTGCACGAGCACCACGTCAAGGTGAAGGGCCCCATGCCGATGGATATCGACGGCCTCGTCGCCCGCCTCGGGAACGAGCCGGGGCTGGCGGGCTTCTCGGTCCTGCCCCGCGACGAATAGCTCCGGCGACCTTGACCGGACGGCGGGGCTGCACATCTGAGGCTGACACCCGACGCAAGGACACCGCCATGAAGGGCTTCATCGCCGACATCGAGAAACTGACCACCGGCAACGGCGATTTCCGCCGCGTGCTCTACACCGGCAAGCACCTGCAGCTGGTGCTGATGGCGCTGCAGGCCGGCGAGGAGATCGGCGAGGAGGTCCACGAGGACCACGACCAGTTCTTCCGCATCGAGAGCGGCGTGGGCGAGGTGCTGATCGACGGCGTGCGCACCCCGATCAAGGACGACGACGCCGTCATCGTCCCGGCCGGCGCCCGACACAATGTGATCAACACCGGGGACGGGCCGCTGACGCTCTACACCCTCTACGGCCCGCCCGATCACCGCGACGGCGTGGTCCACCGGACGAAGGCCGAGGCCGACGCCTCGGAAGAGCATTTCGACGGAACCACGACCGAATAGGCCGGTCCGCGCCGCCGGTCATTGTCCGTTAGCCATCTATCGGGCATGAACGGAACGGATGGCGAACGAAGCGACTCGCATTCTCGGGCTCGACCCCGGCCTCAGGCGCACCGGATGGGGCGTGGTGGCCGCCGAGGGCTCGCGCCTGCGCTGGATCGCCCACGGCGTCGTGACTCCGCCCGAGGCGGCCCCGTTCAGCGAGCGGCTGCTGTTCCTGCTCGAGGCGGTGGCCGAGGTCTGCGCCGCCCACGCCTGCGACGAGGCGGCCATCGAGGAGGTCTTCGTCAACGTGAACCCGGCCTCGACGCTGAAGCTGGGCCACGCCCGCGCCGCCGTCATGCTGGCCCCGGCCCGCTGCGGCCTGCCGGTCGCCGAATACGCCCCCAACCTGATCAAGAAGGCGGTGGTGGGGGCCGGTCACGCCGACAAGAGCCAGATCGCCTTCATGGTGAAGCGGCTGCTCCCCGCCGCCGGCGACGCCAGGGCCGACGCCGCCGACGCCCTGGCCGTCGCCATCACCCACGCCCAGTTGCGCAAGCGCGCCCTGCTCGCGGGGGCCGCATGATCGGCCGGCTGAGAGGCGTGCTGGCCGAGGTCGAGCCGGACCACTGCCTGATCGACTGCGCCGGCGTCGGCTATGTCGTCGCCTGCGGCGCGCGCACCCTCGGCCGCCTGCCGGCGCCGGGTGACGAGGCGACCCTGTTCATCGAGAGCGTCTGGTCGGCCGAGAACGGGCCGCGCCTGTACGGCTTCCTGACCCGAGACGAGCGCCGCGCCTTCACCACCCTGACCGGCATCCAGGGCGTGGGGCCCAAGGCGGCCCTGTCGGTGCTCGACGTGCTGCCGCCGGGCGAGCTGGCCGCCGCCGTCGCCCGAGAGGACAAGGCCGCCGTGGCCCGCGCCAACGGCGTCGGCCCCAAGCTGGCCCTGCGCATCGTCACCGAGCTGAAGGGCAAGCCGCTGGGCGATGTCAGCTTCACCCCCTCCGCCCCCGGCATGCAGGCCGAGGCGGCCGCCCCGGTTCCCAGCCTGACCGGCGAGGCCGTCTCGGCCCTGCTCGGCCTCGGCGTCGCCGAGGTCAACGCCCGGCGCGCCGTCGACCAGGCCCTGATCCGCCTCGGCGACGACGCCGACCTGTCGGCGGTCATCCGCGCGGCGCTGCAGGAGCTGGGCCGATGAGGGTCGAGGGGCGAGGGTCGAGGGGCGAGGGTTTCGCGTGGCGCCAGACGCGTGTGGGCTTCCGCCGTGCGCGGCGAGGACGTTCGACCCATGATGCGGTCTCCCCTCGCCCCTCGCCCCTCGCCCCTCGCCCCTCGGCCAAGCCATGACCGACGACCGCCTCATCTCCGCCGAGCCCGCCCCCGGCGAGGCCTACGACCGCGCCCTGCGGCCCCAGACCCTTTCCGAGTTCGTCGGCCAGGAGCAGGCGCGGGGCAATCTCAAGGTCTTCATCGACGCCGCCCGCGCCCGGTCCGAGGCGCTGGACCACGTTCTCCTCTTCGGCCCGCCCGGCCTCGGCAAGACCACCCTCGCCCAGATCGTCGCCCGCGAGCTCGGCGTCGGCTTCCGCGCCACCTCCGGTCCGATCCTCGCCAAGGCCGGCGATCTGGCGGCCATCCTGACCAATCTCGAGTCGCGCGACGTCCTGTTCATCGACGAGATCCACCGGCTGAACCCGCAGGTGGAGGAGATCCTCTACCCGGCCATGGAGGATCACGTCCTCGACCTGATCATCGGCGAGGGCCCCTCGGCCCGCTCGGTGCGCATCGATCTCGCGCCCTTCACCCTCGTCGGCGCCACCACCCGCGCCGGCCTGCTGGCCACGCCGCTGCGCGACCGCTTCGGCATCCCGCTCCGGCTCGAATTCTACACCCCCGAGGAGCTGACCCGGGTGGTCATGGGCGCGGCCCGCAAGATGGGCGCGCCGATCACCGAGGACGGAGCGCTGGAGATCGCCGCGCGCGCCCGCGGCACGCCGCGCGTCGCCGGCCGCCTGCTGCGCCGGGTCCGCGACTTCGCCAGCGCCGACGGCGCCGCGACCATCGGCAAGCTGGAGGCCGCCCGGGCCTTGGCCCGGCTCGAGGTCGACGAGGCCGGGCTGGACAGCCTCGATCGCCGCTTCCTGCGCGCCCTGATCGAGAACTACGGCGGCGGCCCGGTCGGCATGGACACCCTCGCCGCCGCCATCGCCGAGGCCCGCGACGCCGTCGAGGACGTCATCGAGCCCTATCTGCTGCAGCAGGGCTTCATCCAGCGCACCCCGCGCGGCCGCATGGCCTGCGCCCGGGCGTACAGCCATCTGGGTCTGACCGAGCCCCCGCGCGTCCCGCAGGCGGGCGACCTGTTCGGGGGCAAGTAGGCTTCACCTTGCGGCCGAAGCCCGGCATGGTCGGCGGGTGACCCGCCGCCTCTCCACCGACCGCCTGATCCTGGTCCTCGGCCTCGCTGTGCTGGCGCTCGGCGCCCTGATCCTCTGGCTGGTCAGCCGCAACGCCTTCGCCCCCGAGGCGCCCACGCCCGAGGAGCGCGCCGCCGCCCAGGTGCGCGACATCCTCGGGACGGACGCCCGGGTCCGCTACACCGAGGCGGGCCGGCGGCTGGCGGTGTGCGGCTATGTCGAGGACGGCGGCCGGACCGTGGCCTTCATCTCCCGCCCCAACCGGCTGATGCTGTCGACCGACCCGCTGAGGGCCGAGTACGACCAGATGCAGGCCGACTTCTGCCCCGGCTTCCTGACCCGTCCGGGAGGCGCGGCCCGCTCATGACCGACCAGCCCTCCGCCGGCCGTTTCGAGGGGCGCGAGCATCGCCTGCCGATCCGCGTCTACTACGAGGACACCGACTTCACCGGCCTCGTCTACCACGCCAACTACGTCCGCTATCTGGAGCGCGGCCGGTCGGACGCCCTGCGCCTGATGGGCGTCGGCCATGCCGAACTGCTGGACGGCGATCAGCCCATGGCCTTCGTGGTCTCCGAGCTGCGGCTGAAATACCTGAAGCCGGCCCGTATCGACGACGAACTGGTGGTGCGCACCCGCTACCGCGCCGTGAAGGGCCCGCGCCTGCTCATCGACCAGGAGGTGATGCGCGGCGAGGAGGTGCTCTGCCGGGCCCACGTCGAGGCCGTCTGCATCCACATGGACGGCCGCCCCCGCCGGCCGACGCCCCTGCTGCGCGAGCGGATCGCGCCGTGGCTGACGGGCGAAGACTGAGCCGTTCTGCAGCCTGTCAGGTGCAGACGGTCGACCCGCCGCCCGCGCCCCGCTAGAGCACGGCGGAACCGCCACATATCCGCCACCTCCGTCCGCTGCACAGGGCGGCAAAGCCGGAAGGACTCTGAATGACCGAAGCCTCGATCCTCAACCCCGTGAGCCTGTTCATGGAGGCGGACATCGTCGTGAAGGCGGTGATGGTCGGGCTGGCGCTCGCCTCGCTGTGGTCGTGGGCGGTGATCATCGACAAGGCCTTCCGTTTCGCCTCGATGAACCGCCACGCGGCGGCCTTCGAGGCCGAGGTCGGTTCGGGCCGGCCGCTGGAGGAGATCGCCCATCGCGCGGGGCCCAACCCCAGCCATCCGCTGCCGCGCATGCTGGCCATCGCCCTGTCGGACTGGCGCGAGGCGCGCACCCGCGGGCCGCTGACGGAAGGGCAGGGGGCCATGCTCATGGCCCGCATCGACCGGGCCCTCGACAGCCTGATCGCGCGCGAGGGCCAGCGCATCGAGAACGGCCTGGGCGTGCTGTCGGTGGTCGCCACCGCCTCGCCCTTCATCGGCCTGTTCGGCACCGTCTGGGGGATCATGAACGCCTTCGGCCGCATCGCCGAGGCCGGCAACACCAACCTGACCACTGTGGCCCCGGCCATCGCCGAGGCCCTGTTCGCCACCGCCATCGGCCTCGCCGCCGCCATCCCGGCCTACATCGCCTACAACGCCTTCTCGGTCAGCGCCGGCAAGTTCACCGGCCGGCTGGAGAGCTTCGCCGACGACCTTCAGGCCGCCGTGGCCCGTCGCCTGGGCGCCGCCCCGGCCGACGTCCGTCGGGAGGTCTGAGCCATGGCTCTCGGAGGCGCGGCCGGCGGGGGTGGACACGTCCGCGGCCGGCGACGGGCGCGCAGGCGCCCGCTGAGCGAGATCAACGTCACCCCGCTGGTCGACGTCATGCTGGTGCTGCTGATCATCTTCATGATCTCGGCCCCGCTGCTGACCACCGGCGTCGAGGTCGAACTGCCCAAGACCGAGGCCAGCGCCGTCGACACCGAAAGCCAGCCGGTGACGGTGTCCATCGACCGCGACGGCGCCATCTTCGTCGGCGAGAGCCCGGTCGACTGGGAACGGCTGGTCCTCACCGTCGCCGAAGAGGGCGGCGAGGGCGCGCGCGACAATCCGGTGTTCGTGCGCGGCGACGGCCGCGCCCCCTACCAGGCCGTGGCCCGGGTCATGGCGCGCCTGTCGGCGGCCGGCTTCACCAAGCTGAACCTGATCACCGACACCGCCCCGACCGGCGAGACGGTCTCGGGCGGGGAGGGCTGAGCGTGGAGCGTCCCGGCGCAGGCCTGGTCGGATCGATCGTCGTCCACGCCGCCGTGGTCGGCCTGTTCGCCTTCGGCCTGCTCAATGCGAAGGCGCGCGCCCCGCTGGACATGACCAGCGCCGTGCCGGTCTCGATTGTCTCGGAGACCGTGGTCATCGAGGCCGCTGCGGCCGACAACCCCTCCGAGGAGTTGGTCACCGACGACGCCGCCACCGCCCCGGTGGAGACGCCGCCCGAGCCGGTCCCGCCCGAGCCGACGCCGCCGGCCCCGACGCCTCCGGCGCCGCGGCCTGAGC
>JAEYTA010000009.1 GCA_023434265.1 Pseudomonadota bacterium | reverse complement strand
ACCGTGGTCGGGCAGCCGTACAGGCCCGCGCCGGCCGGGAACGGCGGCTTCAGGCGCGGCTGGCCCTTCTTGCCCTCCAGCGACTCCAGCAGCGCCGTCTCCTCGCCGCAGATGTAGGCCCCGGCGCCGTGGTGGATGTAGACGTCGAAATCCCAGCCGTGGACGTTGTTCTTGCCAATCAGCCGGGCCTCGTAGGCCTGCTTGACCGCGGCCTCCATGCGCTCGCGCTCCAGCACGTACTCGCCGCGCAGGTAGATGTAGCAGGCGTGCGCCTGCATCGCGAAGCTGGCGATCAGGCACCCCTCGATCAGCAGCTGCGGATCGTGGCGCATGATCTCCCGGTCCTTGGCGGTGCCGGGCTCCGACTCGTCGGCGTTGACCACCAGGTAGTGGGGACGGTCGCGGACCTCCTTGGGCATGAAGGACCACTTCAGCCCGGTCGAGAAGCCGGCGCCTCCCCGGCCCCTGAGGCCCGAGTTCTTGACGTTCGAGATGATCCAGTCACGCCCGAGGTCGAGCATGTCCTTCGTCGCGTTCCACGCGCCGCGCGACTTCGCCGCCTCCAGACCCCAGTCCTGGAGCCCGTAGAGGTTGGTGAAGATGCGATCCTTGTCCTCGAGGATTCCGACCATGGTCGCTTACAGTCCTTCCCGCAGACGACGCTTGTGGTGCTGCGTACGCATGAAGATGGCGGCCAGCACCATCGCCCAGCCGACCGCCAGGCAGCCGTAGGCGAAAGTCATGACGCCGTTGTCGAGGCCCATCACGCCCTGGCGCGCGCCCAGCGCCAGCAGGGCGCCGAGCACGATCAGGCCCAGCCCGCCCCAGCGGATCGGCCAGGCCACGCGGCGCAGTTCGCGCCGGTAGGCGGCGCGTCCCTCTTCCGTGTTCAGGTCGGGCGTCATGCCGGGACCGGATCGCTGTTGGGCAGCTTCCGGATCGGCTGGGCGGCCGATCCGTCGTAGAGCTTCGGATCGGTCAGGGTCAGGGCCCCGCCCTCCGGCTCCGAGCTGCTGCGGCCCACGTAGGAGCCCCGCTGCGGCGACTTGCCGGCGGCGAAGTCGTCGATGATCCGGCCGATGGTCTCGGGCGTCAGGTCCTCGAAATAGTAGTCGTTGATCTGGGCCATCGGCGCGTTGGCGCAGGCGCCGAGGCACTCGACCTCCTGCCAGGTGAACTTGCCGTCCTTCGACAGCGTGTCCTTCGGGCCGATCTTCTTCTCGCAGACCTTCATCAGGTCGCCGGCCCCGCGCAGCATGCACGGCGTCGTACCGCAGACCTGGATGAGCGCGGCGGTTCCGACGGGTTCGAGCTGGAACATGGTGTAGAAGGTCGCGACCTCCAGCACCCGGATGAAGGGCATGCCCAGCAGTTCGCCGATGGCGCGGATGGCGGGCTCGGAGACCCAGCCCTCCTGCTTCTGGACCAGCCACAGGATCGGGATCACCGCCGAGGCGCGGCGGCCCTCCGGATACTTGCTGATCCACCAGTCGGCCTTGGCCCGCGTCGCCTTCGAGAAGGCGAACGAGGCCGGCTGTTCCTTGGCGAGGCGACGAACGGACATCAGACTTCCAGTTCCGAGGCGACGACGCCGTCGCCGAGCATTTTCTTGCGCACGGTCAGGATCTTGTGCTGGCCCTGGCGGCGCAGGACGAAGTTGTGCTGCCAGACCTCGCCGCTGCTGTCGGTGACCGAGTAGCCGACCACTTCCCAGCCCTGCCGGACGGCGTCGCTCAGGGGCTTGTCGCTCATCGATCGACCTCCCCGAACACGATGTCGATCGAGCCGAGAATGGCCGAGACGTCGGCCAGCATGTGGCCGCGGTTCAGCCAGTCCATGGCCTGCAGCGAGCGGAAGCCCGGGGCCGAGATCTTCACGCGGTAGGGTTTGTTGGTCCCGTCCGACACCAGGTAGATGCCGAACTCGCCCTTCGGGGCCTCGACGGCCGCGTAGACCTCGCCTTCCGGCGTGCGGAAGCCCTCGGTGAAGAGCTTGAAGTGGTGGATGAGCGCCTCCATCGAGCGCTTCATCTCGCCCCGACGCGGCGGCGTGATCTTGTTGTCCTCGGCCAGCACGGGCTCGCCCGGGCAGTTGCGCAGCTTGTGGATGCACTGCTCCATGATCCGCACCGACTGCTTCATCTCCTCGATGCGGCAGAGGTAGCGGTCCCAGCAGTCGCCGTTCTTCCCGACCACGATGTCGAACTCGAGATCGGCGTAGCACTCGTACGGCTGCGACTTGCGCAGGTCCCAGGCGACGTCCGAGCCGCGCAGCAGCACGCCGGTGAATCCCCAGTCCAGCGCCTGCTGCTTCGAGACCACGCCGATGTCGACGTTGCGCTGCTTGAAGATGCGGTTCTCGGTGACGAGGCTCTCGATGTCCTTCAGCGCCGCCGGGAACTCGGCGCACCAGCGGGCGATGTCGTCGATCAGGTCGGGCGACAGGTCCTGGCGCACGCCGCCGGGGCGGAAGTAGTTGGCGTGCAGACGGGCGCCCGAGGCGCGCTCGTAGAACACCATCAGCTTCTCGCGCTCCTCGAAGCCCCACAGCGGCGGGGTCAGGGCGCCGACGTCCATGGCCTGGGTCGTCACGTTCAGGAGGTGCGACAGGATGCGGCCGATCTCGCTGTACAGCACGCGGATCAGCTGGCCCCGGTAGGGAACCTCGACGCCGAGCAGCTTCTCGATGGCCAGGCAGAAGGCGTGCTCCTGGTTCATCGGCGCCACGTAGTCGAGGCGGTCGAGGTAGGGCACGTTCTGCAGGTAGGTACGCGCCTCCATCAGCTTCTCGGTGCCGCGGTGCAGCAGGCCGATGTGCGGATCGACGCGGGTGACCAGCTCGCCGTCCAGCTCCAGCACCAGGCGCAGCACGCCGTGCGCGGCCGGGTGCTGCGGGCCGAAGTTGATGGTGAACTTGCGGTCGTCCATGGCGCGCGCGTGTTCGCTGCGCGTATCGGGCATGTCGTCGAACGCGCCGGTGTCGAGGCCGACGCCGGTGGTCGCGCGCACGGCGGGGGTGTCGCCTTCGGCCATCAGCCCTTCACCTTCTCGTCACCCGGCAGCACGGGAGCCGGATAGTCAGCGCCTTCCCACGGAGACAGGAAGTCGAACTGGCGGAACTCCTGGGTCAGCCGCACCGGCTCGTAGACCACGCGCTTCTGCTCCTCGTCGTACCGGACCTCGGTGTAGCCGGTCATCGGGAAGTCCTTGCGCAGGGGATGCCCCTGGAAGCCGTAGTCGGTCAGCAGCCGGCGCAGGTCCGGATGGCCCGAGAACAGCATGCCGTACATGTCGAAGGCCTCGCGCTCGAACCAGTCGGCGCACGGATAGACCGACACCGCGCTCGGCACCGGCTGGACCTCGTCGGTCGACACCTTGACCCGCACCCGCACGTTCCGGGTCAGCGACAGCAGGTGGTAGACCACCTCGAAGCGCTCCTCGCGGTCGGGATAGTCGACGCCGCAGATGTCGAGCAGCTGCTGGAAGCCGAAGCGGTCGCGCAGCGCCGTCAGCACCTCCACGATCCGCTCGCGCTCGGCGATCAGGGTCAGCTCGCCGAAGGCGACGTGCGCCTGCACGCCCAGCGCCCCGACCATCTCGGTCCCGAGCGGGGTCAGCGCCGTCTCCAGCTCCTGTTGCTTCACCAGAGAGGTCATCGGTCGATGGTCCCCGTGCGGCGAATCTTCTTCTGCAGCTGCAGCAGCCCGTACAGCAGCGCCTCCGCCGTCGGCGGGCACCCGGGAACATAAGCATCCACAGGCACAACGCGGTCGCAGCCGCGCACAACACTGTAACTATAGTGGTAATACCCGCCGCCGTTGGCGCACGAACCCATCGAAAGCACGTAACGCGGGTCCGGCATCTGGTCGTATACTTTACGAAGAGCCGGCGCCATCTTGTTGGTCAACGTCCCCGCCACGATCATCAGGTCGGATTGACGCGGACTGGCGCGCGGAGCCATGCCGAAGCGCTCCATGTCGAAGCGCGGCATCGAGGCCTGCATCATCTCCACCGCGCAGCACGCCAGGCCGAAGGTCATCCACATCAGCGAGCCGGTGCGCGCCCAGTTGATCACGTCGTCCAGCGACGTCGTCAGGAAGCCGCGCTCGCCCAGCTCCATGTTGACCTGTTCGAAGAACTTGTCGTGGATCGCAGGATCGTAACCCTCGACCATGGAGCGCGCGCCCTGGCCGAAGGCGACCGGCGAACTCGCGCCGAACTTCACCGGCGACGCGCCCTGGTTGCCGGCCCCGATCAGCGGGACGTTGTTGGTCGTCACTCCCATTCGAGCGCGCCCTTCTTCCATTCGTAGATGAAGCCGACGGTCAGCACGCCGAGGAAGACCATCATCGACCAGAAGGCGAACACCATGCCGGCGCGGCTCAGATCGAAGATCGACACCGCCCACGGGAACAGGAAGGCGATCTCGAGGTCGAAGATGATGAACAGGATCGACACCAGGTAGAAGCGCACGTCGAACTTCATGCGCGCGTCGTCGAAGGCGTTGAAGCCGCACTCGTAGGCGGACAGCTTCTCGGCGTCGGGGTTCTTCGGCGCCAGCACCCAGGCGGCGAGCATGAAGCCGAGACCGAGAACCGCCGCGATCCCGAGAAAGATCACGATCGGCAGATATTCGAGCAGGAATGCATTCATCCGGATGGACCTCGTCCGCCGCGGAGGGAGGGGCGGAATCGGCGCTTTCTAGACCGGGAGCCGCCGGGGTTCAAACCCATGCGGCGAAAGGTTTTTCTTGCGAACCGTTCGCAGAAATCCGGCGCGGATAGCCGGCTTTTCCGGCCTGGCGCGGGGCGCGAGAAAAACTGTCGAACGCCCTCGCATCCTCGCTTGACAGCGTGAGGCGCCCCCGCCTAAACGACGCCCCTCGCCGCGACGCACTGCTTCGCGGCCGGGAAACGCGGGTGTAGCTCAGTTGGTTAGAGTGCCGGCCTGTCACGCCGGAGGTCGCGGGTTCGAGCCCCGTCAC
>JAEYTA010000172.1 GCA_023434265.1 Pseudomonadota bacterium | reverse complement strand
GGTCTACGAGCGTGAGCACCCGCCCGGTCCGCGGCTGGTGCACGACAGCTTCGGCACCAACTGGCGGATGATCGAGATGCAGGCCGCCATCGGCCTGATCCAGCTGGAGCGGATGCCGGAATGGACGCGGCGCCGGACGCAGATCGCGGAGGCCCTGACGGCGGCGTGCGCCCGTCACGACGTTGTTCGCATCCCCGCCGTGCCCGAGCATGTGGTCCACGCCTGGTATCGCTTCTACGCCTTCGTCCGGCCCGAACGGCTGGCGCACGGCTGGAGCCGCGACCGCATCGTCGACACCGTTACGGAGCGCGGCGTGCCGTGCTTCCACGGCTCGGCCTCGGAGGTCTATCTGGAGAAGGCCTTCGACGACACGGGCTGGCGTCCCGCACAGCGCCTGCACAACGCCCGGATGCTGGGCGAGACCAGCCTGGCCATGCTGGTGCACCCGACCCTGACCGACGCCGAGGTCGACAGGGCCTGCGTCGTGCTGGACGCGGTGCTGGCCGAGGCGACGGCCTGAAGGCCGCCGCCTCGCCGGTCGATCAGGCGAGGACGATCCGCTCCCGCCCGCGCGTGATGGCCCGGGTGGCGTTGCGGGTGTCGATGACCAGCGGCACGCTGTCGACGAGCTGCTGGTAGTCCACCGCGTCGTGGTCGGTGCAGATCAGGGCCACGTCGTAGGCGGCGAGGTTCTCGGCGGTCCATTCGATGCTGGCCCGCCCGGCCAGGCCGGCGTGCTCGCGCGTCATCGGGATGGTCGGAATGAACGGGTCGTGGAAGTCGACCTGGGCGCCGCGCCCCTCGAGATCCTCGAGGATCTTGGGCGACGGGCTCTCGCGCATGTCGTCGACGTTCTTCTTGTAGGCCAGGCCGAGCAGCAGGATGCGCGAGCCGGCGACGCTCTTGCGCAGGCGTTCGCCCAGGGCGTCGCCGAGGGCGGCGATCACCTCGCGCGGGGCGTCGGCGTTGACCTCGCCGGCCAGCTCGATGAAGCGGGTCGGCACCTCGAACTCCCGCGCCTTCCAGGTCAGGTAGAAGGGGTCGACCGGAATGCAGTGGCCGCCCAGGCCGGGCCCCGGATAGAAGGCCTGGAAGCCGAAGGGCTTGGTCCGGGCGGCGTCGATGACCTCCCAGACATTGATGCCCATCTTGCCGTAGATCAGCTTCAGCTCGTTCACGAGGGCGATGTTGACCGCGCGATAGATGTTCTCGGTCAGCTTCACGGCCTCGGCCGTACGGGTCGAGGACACCGGCACGACGCGCTCGACCACGGCGCTGTAGATCAGTTCGGCGGCCTTGCGCGAATGGTCGTCGTCGGCCCCCACCACACGCGGGATGGTCGAGGTCTCGAAATTCGGATTGCCCGGATCCTCGCGCTCCGGCGCGTAGGCGAGCAGGAAGTCGACGCCGGCCTTCATGCCGCCGCGCTCGAGGATCGGCCTGACCACCTCGTCCGTGGTCCCCGGCCAGGTCGTCGACTCCAGCACCACGATCTGGCCCGGGCGCAGCACGGTCGCCAGCATCTCCGTGGTGTTGACCACATAGGACAGGTCCGGATTGCGGTGCAGGTCGATCGGGGTTGGCACGCAGATGATCAGGGCGTCGGCCTCGGCCAGCTCGGCCACGGCGGCGGTCGGCCGGAAGCGGCCGTCGGCCAGCATGTTGCGCACGTATTCGTCGGGCACGGTGCCGACCGGGCTGCCGCCCGCGGAAAGCCGTTCGATCTTGGTCTGGTCGACGTCGAAGCCGAGCACCCGGAAGCCGGCGCGGTGCGCGGCGACCGACAGCGGCAGGCCGACGTAGCCCAGACCCACCACCGCCAGCGTGGCGTCACGCGCGGCGAGGCGGCGGATCAGGTCGTCGACCGCAGGCGCGACGGTGGGAGAGGTGGACGATTGGGTCATGGTCTTTGCTCGGTCTTCGGCCCGGTCGGAAGGGCGGCGTATCGTTGGGGTTGTGGAGGTCAGGCGCGATCCGGAGGGGCTTCGCGAAGCCGGCGCACCGTTTCGCGCACGCCCTTGGCGACGGCGCAGGCGTCGCCGGCGCGCGCGACCCGCAGCAGGTCGTCCATGGCCGCCGCCGTCAGCGGCGAGCCGCCGGTCGAGGTGATGCAGTTCACCCCTTCGAGGCAGGGCTCGGCCTGTTCGTCATCGTCGAGCAGGGCCTCGGTCAGCTTCTCGCCGGGCTTCAGGCCGGTGACGCGGATCTCGATATCGACGTCGGGCGTCTTGCCGCTGAGCTGGATCATCTGGCGGGCCAGTTCGATGATCTTCACCGGCTGGCCCATCTCCAGCACATACTTGCCCACGTTCCGCTGCGGCGCCCGCGCGTTCAGGCTGGCGGCGTGCAACACCAGCTGCACCGCCTCGGGGATGGTCATGAAATAGCGTTCGACATCCGGGTGGGTGATGGTCACCGGCCCGCCGGCGGCGATCTGGTCGCGGAAGATCGGCACCACCGAGCCGGCCGAGCCCAGCACATTGCCGAAGCGGACCACCGCCAGCCGGGTCGAACCGGGCGCGACCAGCTCCATCAGGGCCTCGGCGATGCGCTTGGTCGAGCCCATCATGCTGGTCGGGGCGACGGCCTTGTCGGTGGAGATCAGCACCACCTGCTCGGCGCCCGCGGCGACCGCGCCGGCGACCACGTTCCACGTCCCCAGCACATTGGTCAGCACCCCCTCGGCCGGATTGTTCTCGACCAGGGCGACATGCTTCAGGGCGGCGGCGTGGAAGACGATGTCGGGCCGTTCGGTGCGGAACACCTCGGCCATGCGCGCCTCGTCGCGGACATTGGCGAGCACGGCGCTGCGGCCCGGCTGGGCGCGCAGGCCCGAGAGCTCGCGGTCGATCTCGAACAGCAGGAACTCGGAGTGGTCGACCAGGGTCAGGTGTGCGCAGCCAAAGGCGACCAGCTGGCGGGCGATCTCCGATCCGATGCTGCCGCCGGCGCCGGTGACCAGCACGCGCTTGCCGGCGACCAGGGCGCGGACCGGCTCGGGGTCGAGGTCGATCGGCTTGCGCGGCAGGAACTCCTCGAGCGGAATCTCCTTCAGCGCGTCCCGCACCGAAACGTCGGCGCCCAGTTCGCCCATGCTCTGCGGGCGGAGCAGGACGTGCCCGCCCTTGCGCAGCTCGCCGATCTGCCCGGGGGTCAGGCCGATGGTGCGCACGGGATCGTCGACGAACAGGATGGCCGGCGCGCCGCCCCGCCCGCTCTCCAGGCGCCCGGGCCGCCAGCGGTCGACCGTGTCGAGGACCGGCACGCCGTGGATGCGCACGCCGATGTCCTTGGGGTCGAGACTGATGACGCCGATGGGGCGGTAGGTCGAGGCGGCGTCGGCGCGGATGTGGCGCAGCTGCTGGTCCGCGGCCTCCATCGAACCGACGATCAGCAGCGGCGCGCCGCGTGCGGCGTCCTTGCCGAACCAGCGCGGCAGGAGCTGGCGTAGCGGTTCGCGGTCGTGCCGCAGCCGCCACATCAGGCGAATGCCTACGAGGGCGATGATGCCCAGCACCCACGCCAGCGGCAGCACCGAGCGGGGCAGTTCGACGCCGCGGTCCATGATGAAGATGGCGGCGAGGAAGATGCCGGTGGCGATGGTCACGTTGCGGACGATGCCGACGACCTCGTGCATCGAGGCGAAGCGCCAGGCCGAGCGCTCGGTCTGGAAGACCAGTTCGACCAGCCCGCCGAAGGCCGCGAACAGGGCCGCCCAGCGCAGCACGCGCGTGGCGTCGGGATCGGTGAACCACCACTCGATCGGCAGCGCCCGGCGCAGCTCGTAGGCCAGCAGGAAGGCGACGAACAGGGCGCCGACGTGGAGCAGCGCCTTCACCGCCCACTTGGTGTTCGAGTCCAGTCCGCGGAGCAGCTGGGAGATCACGACCGGGCGCTCCCTTGCGTGTGGTCGAGCGCGGCCCGCGCGGCCAGCACCGGCTGCGCCCATTCGGGACGGCAGATCAGCAGGTCGGGGAGCCAGGGGTTCTCGCAGTTGTAACGGAGCGGCGAGCCGTCGGCGCGCGACACGTGCAGGCCGCAGGCGCGGGCCACGGCGACGGGGGCGCAGGAGTCCCATTCGTACTGGCCGCCGCTGTGCAGGTAGATCTCCGCCTCGCCGCGGACCACGGCCATGGCCTTGGCGCCGGCCGAACCCATGGCCACCAGGTCGGCGCCTATGGCCTCGGCGACGGCGACGCTGTCCGCGCCGGGGCGGGTGCGGCTGACCAGCATGCGGGGCCGGGCCGCCGCCTCGCACGCCGGCAGCGGGGCGCGCGTGCACAGCACGGCGTCGAGTCCGGGCAGGCCCACCGCCCCCACCACCGCCTCGCCGTCGATGGCCAGGGCGACGTGCACGGCCCAGTCGGTGCGTCCCTCCGAATACTCTCGGGTGCCGTCCAGCGGGTCGACGATCCAAGTGCGGGAATTGGTCAGGCGCGCGGGGTCGGCCGCCCCCTCCTCCGACAGCAGGCCGTCGCCGGGCCGGGCCTCGGCAAGGGCGCGGACGAGGAAGGCGTGCGAGACGGCGTCGCCGGCCGCGCCCAGCGCCTTGCCCTCGAAATGTCCGGAGCGCTGCAGCACGGTCAGCAGCTCCCCGGCCGTGCGCGCGAGGCGCTCGGCGAGGTCGGCGTCGGCCTCCAGGTCGTGGGCCGCGGCGGCGGGAGCGTTGGCGAGCATCAGACGAGACCCATCATTTGTGCGCCCTGGTAGAGGGCGAGACCGAGAACCAGCGTCCCGACCACCCAGGTCAGTCCGCGCGCCGGCAGGACCTTGGTGATCCAGCCGGCCAGGGGGGCGGCGACCACGCCCCCGACGACGAGCCCGCCGACCGCCCAGGCGTGACCCTCGAGCCCCTCGGCATCCTGCCAATGGCCGGTGACGAGCGCGAAAACGAAGGCCGACGATACGGCGACGGCGACGAAGAATTCCGAGGTGTTCGAGGTGCCGATGGCCTGGCGCGGCGGCGTGCCCGAGCCCACCAGGGTGGTGGTCACCGTCGGGCCCCAGCCGCCCCCGCCCATGGCGTCGAGCACGCCGCCGACGAAGCCCAGCGGCAGCGGGGCCTTGAACGGCGCGGTGCGCGGCGTCACCCCGCGCCAGGCGCGATAGAGGATGACCAGCCCCATCAGCCCCAGCCAGGCGATGACGTAGGGCTTGATGGCCGCGCCCTCGATCGAGGTCAGGATCATGGCGCCGACCACACCGCCTACGACGCCGGCCCCGGCCAGCGGGACCAGGGTGCGGAAGTCGACGTTGCGATGACCCACATGCGACAGGGCCGAGGCCGCGCCGGTGAACACCTTCGAGGCGTGCACGCTGGCCGACGAGGTCGCCGGCGGCACCCCGAGGCTCAGCAGCACCGTCGAGCAGACCACGCCGTAGGCCATGCCCAGGGCGCCGTCGACCAGCTGGGCGGCGAATCCCACCGCGGCGAAGAGGAGGAAGTCCTCCATCATCCCCTCCGAGGCCGGCGATGGCGGGCGTCGTCAGCCATTGAGGCGTCCCGCGGCGCGCAGGGCGCGAACGATCTCCTCGCAGGCGTCTTCCGGCGACAGCCGCGTGGTGTCGATGCGGATGTCCGCGTTCTCCGGCGCCTCGTAGGGGCTGTCGATACCGGTGAAGTTCTTCAGTTCGCCGCGCCGCGCCTTGCCGTAGAGGCCCTTGACGTCGCGCGCCTCGACCACCTCCAGCGGGGTGTCCACGAACACCTCGAGGAATTCGCCCGGCTCCATCATCTCGCGCGCCATGCGGCGCTCGGCGCGGAACGGCGAGATGAAGGACACCAGCACGATCAGGCCGGCGTCGGCCATCAGCCGGGCCACCTCGGCGACGCGGCGGATGTTCTCGACCCGGTCGGCCTCGGTGAAGCCGAGATCCTTGTTCAGCCCGTGGCGGATGTTGTCGCCGTCCAGCAGGTAGGTGTGCTTGCCCTCGCTGAGCAGCCGTTTCTCGACCAGGTTGGCGATGGTCGACTTGCCCGCCCCGGACAGGCCGGTGAACCACAGCACCGCCGGGGTCTGGTGCTTCATCGCGGCGCGGTTGGCCTTGGAGACGTCCAGCGACTGCCAGTGGATGTTGTGCGACCGGCGCAGGGCGAAGCGGATCATGCCCGCGCCGACCGTGGCGTTGGTGATCCGGTCGATCAGGATGAAACCGCCCATGGCGCGGTTGTCCTGGTAGGGATCGAAGGCGATCGGCTGGCCCACCGACAGGTTGCAGACCGCGATCTCGTTCAGCTCGAGCGTCTTGCCGGGCAGCTGCTCCAGCGTGTTGACGTTGACCTTGTGCTTGATGTCCGTGACTTGGGCCGGGACCAGCTTGGAGCCGATCTTGAGCCAGTAGGAGCGGCCGGCCAGCAGCTCTTCCTCGGCCATCCACACCAGGGTGGTCTCGAACTGGTCGGCGACCTCGGGCGGGCTGTCGGCGGCGGCGATGACGTCGCCGCGCGAGACGTCGATCTCGTCGTCCAGGGTCAGGGTCACCGACTGGCCCGCCATGGCCTCCGACAGGTCGCCGTCGAAGCTGACGATGCGCGACACGGTGCTGGTGCGACCCGACGGCAGGGCGCGGATGCGGTCGCCCGGAACCACGCGGCCGGAAGCGATCTGGCCGGCGAAGCCGCGGAAGTTCAGGTCCGGCCGGTTGACCCACTGCACCGGCATGCGGAACGGCTGGGCGCGAAGGCGGTCCTCGTCGATCTCGACCGTCTCGAGGTGGCCCATCAGGGTGGGGCCGTCGTACCACGGGCTGTTGTCGCTGGGCGCGGTGATGTTGTCGCCGCGCAGCCCCGAGATCGGGATGCAGACGATGTCCTCGATGCCCAGCTGGGCGGCGAACTCGCGGTACTCGCCGACGATGGTGTCGAACACCTCCTGCGACCAGTCCACGAGGTCCATCTTGTTGACCGCCAGCACCACATGCCGGATGCCGATCAGGGAGACGAGGAAGCTGTGCCGGCGGGTCTGGGTCAGCACGCCCTTGCGGGCGTCGATCAGCACCACGGCCAGGTCGGCGGTCGAGGCGCCGGTGACCATGTTGCGGGTGTACTGCTCGTGGCCGGGGGTGTCGGCGACGATGAATTTGCGCCGGTCGGTCGAGAAGAAGCGGTAGGCGACGTCGATGGTGATGCCCTGCTCGCGCTCGGCGGCGAGGCCATCGACCAGAAGGGCGAAGTCCAGTTCGCCGCCCTGGGTGCCGACGCGCCTGGAGTCCGCCTCCAGCGCCGACATCTGGTCGTCGAAGACCATCTTGGAGTCGTAGAGCAGCCGCCCGATCAGGGTCGACTTGCCGTCGTCGACCGAGCCGCAGGTGATCAGCCGCAGCAGGCTCTTGTGCTGGTGCGCCGACAGATAGGCGTCGATGTCGGTGGCGATGAGATCGGAAACGTGGGCCATCAGAAATAGCCCTCCTGCTTCTTCTTCTCCATAGAGGCGGCCTGGTCGTGGTCGATCATCCGCCCCTGGCGCTCCGAGGTGGTCGCCAGCAGCATCTCCTGGACGATGGCGCTGAGGGTGTCGGCCTCGCTCTCGATGGCGCCCGACAGCGGGTAGCAGCCGAGGGTGCGGAAACGCACCTTCTTCATCATCGGGGTCTCGCCCGGGCGCAGGCGCATGCGCTCGTCGTCGACCATGATCAGCGTGCCGTCGCGGTCGACCACCGGCCGCTCGGCGGCGAAATAGAGGGGCACGATCGGGATGTTCTCCAGCTGGATGTATTGCCAGACGTCCAGCTCGGTCCAGTTGGAGATCGGGAAGACCCGGATGGACTCTCCCTTGCCGATACGGGTGTTGTAGAGCTGCCAGAGTTCCGGCCGCTGAGCCTTGGGATCCCAGCGATGGCCGGCCGAGCGGAACGAGAAGATGCGCTCCTTGGCGCGGCTCTTCTCCTCGTCGCGGCGCGCTCCGCCGAAGGCGGCGTCGAAGCCATGCAGATCCAGCGCCTGCTTCAGGCCCTGGGTCTTCCACATGTCGGTGTGCAGGGCCGAGCCGTGGTCGAACGGGTTGATCCCCTTCGCCTCGGCCTCGGGATTGCGATGGACCAGCAGCTCCATGCCGCTCTCGGCCGCCATGCGGTCGCGCAGCGCGTACATGTCCCGGAACTTCCAGGTCGTGTCGACGTGCATCAGCGGGAAGGGCGGCTTGGCGGGATAAAAGGCCTTGCGCGCCAGGTGAAGCATCACCGCGGAGTCCTTGCCGATCGAATAGAGCAGCACCGGTCGCTCGCATTCCGCCGCGACCTCGCGGAAGATGTGGATGCTCTCGGCCTCGAGACGTTCGAGGTGCGTGAGCCTTCGCGACGCGAAACTGGTGGATTGATCGACCAAACGGACACCCCCGGGCGAGCTGCTGTTCATTGCGTGGACACGTCGGAGCGCGACCGCATCCAGCATACATGCAAGATGAAAAGCTTCGCCGCCCCTTTGGAACACGGCCCCCGATAGCCGCAACCCGTGCGAAAATACAACCCGTAAGCGTGGCTGACGGGCACGCCCTTCCCCCAACACGCCAAGCTTTCAGTAGTTCCAAGGCATCTTCGCCACCCCATGCGCGCGTCGCGCGCCTGTTGTGAACGGTTACACAACCCGTAAGCGAATCCGCGTACGGCGCCGGACCAGACCCCGGGCCGCGGACGACAACGATGGGCTCAGGCGGGGCCTTTGCCCTCGCCATAGAAGTCGAGGTACCAGTCGACGAACCTGCCGACCCCGACTTCCACCGGCGTGGACGGGGCGTAGTCGAGCGCGGCGCGGGTCTCGGCCACGTCGGCCTCGGTCCGCACCATTTCCCCGTCCTGCACCGGCATCAGGTTGAGCACCGCCTTGCGGCCGAGCTTCTCCTCGAGCACGCGGATGTAGCGCATCAGTTCGACCCGGCGGCCGGCGCCGAGGTTGAGGATCCGCCAGGGCGCGACGCCGCTGGTCGACGGGTCCGGGTCCTCGGCGGACCAGGCCGGATCGGCGGCCGCCGGCGCGTCGAGCGCCGCGACGACGCCGTCGACGATGTCGTCCACATAGGTGAAGTCGCGCTCCATCAGACCCTCGCCGTAGACGTCGATCGGCCGGCCCTCGAGGATGTGACGGGTGAATTTGAACAGGGCCATGTCCGGCCGTCCCCACGGCCCGTAGACGGTGAAGAAGCGCAGGCCGGTGCAGGGCAGGCCGAAGATGTAGGCGTAGGCATGCGCCATGGCCTCGTTGGCGATCTTGGTGGCCGAATAGACGTTGAGCGGGTGCGCGACGCCCTGCTTGACCGAGAACGGCAGGCGCGCGTTGGCGCCGAACACCGAGCTGGTCGAGGCGAAGACCAGGTGACGGGCCCCGACGTCGCGGCACCCCTGCAGCACCGTCAGGAAGCCGGTAACGTTGGAGTCGACATAGGTTTCGGGGTTCTCGACGCTGTACCGGATGCCGGCCTGGGCGCCGAGGTGCACGACGCGATCCGGCCTGTGCCGCGAGAACAGGGCCGCCATGCCCTCCCGATCGGCCAGGTCGAGGTGGTGATGGACATAGTTCGGGTGCTGCTTCAGCGCCGCCAGCCGGGCCTCTTTCAGGGCCGGATCGTAGTAGTCGTTGAGATTGTCCAGCCCGACCACGGCCTCGCCGCGCTCGAGAAGCCGGCGGGCGGTGTGGAATCCGATGAAGCCGGCCGAGCCGGTGACGAGAACGGGACGAGTCATGCCGCGATCGATAGCGGGCGACGATCGCCAGCGCCAGCCGCGATCCTGCAAGCATGGCGGGAACCTCGGAACCGACTCGCGCACTCGTCGCCAGGACCGGCGGGCGGCAACTGATGCTGGACAAGGCTCGCCCGGTCAGCGTAGGTCGGCGGAGCGTGCGCCGGAGACGGCCGCACACGGCCCCGTGTTCGCCTAGAGGTCTCGAAACGATGCGCGTTGTATGGATCACGATTCTGGCGGCGACGTTGGCGGCGTGTGGAGGGCCCCGGCGCGATCCCTCGAACATGCCGGCCGCCGCCCTGATCGATCCGCTGGCGCTCCAGGCCACCGACGACGGGCCGGTGACCGGGGACTACCGCATCGGGCCGACGGACCTGCTGAAGGTGACCGTGTTCCAGGTCCCCGACCTGTCGTTCGACGAAGTGCGCGTCGATACCGCCGGACAGATCGAGATGCCGTTGATCGGCTCGGTCCAGGCCGCCGGCCGCACCCCGCCGGAGCTGTCGCAGGAGATCGCCCGGCTGCTGAGCGCCCGCTACCTGCAGAACCCCCAGGTGACGGTCACCGTCACCCAGGCGGCCAGCGAGAAGATCACCGTCGACGGCGCCGTCAACAAGCCGGGCGTCTACGAGATGCGCGGCCGGACCACCCTGCTGCAGGCGGTCGCCATGGCCGAAGGCCCATCGCGCCTGGCCGATCTCGAAAGCGTGGCGGTGTTCCGCACCGTCGAAGGCCGTCGCATGGTCGCCCTGTTCGACCTGGCCGCCATCCGCAACGGCCAGGCCGAGGATCCGCTGGTGCGCGGCGACGACGTCATCGTGGTGGACACCTCGCGGCTCAACGCCGCCATGCGCGCCGTCATCGAGACGGTGCCCGGCTTCGCGGTCTTCCGCTTCTTCTGACGGAGCATACGGCTGCATCCGCTTCGCCAACGGGAGTCGGCCCCGACCGGGCCGGGATCGGTCGACCGGCCGTATCGACTCCCCTTGCTCGCGTCGTGCGAGCATGATGGCGCGGAAAACGGGGCGTTCCGGCTCGCCCGCCCCGTGATCTTGGGATATCAGCTTGACGATCGGCGGGCGCGGCTCTTCCGCAAGAGTAGATTGGACTAGACATGCTGGGCGACGGTCACGCATCCCGGATTGACGATCGACGGCCCGCCGGCCTGGAGGACGAGGTCGTGCGCGGCGGCCCCGCGGCGGCCTCCGCCGCCGACGGCGGCTCGGAATTCGACCTGACCAGCTATCTCCGGATGGCGGTCAAGCACCGCTTCCTGATCCTCGGCTCGGCCATCGCCGCCGTCCTGATCGGCCTGATCCTGACCCTGCTGACGCCTCCCACCTACACGGCGACGGCGACGATCCAGATCGACCGCGAGGCGGCCCGGGTGCTGGATGGCGAGGGCGTCGCTCCGGAAGAGTCGATGATCGCCGGCATGGAGTTCTTCGAGACCCAGTACGGACTGCTGCGCAGCCGCTCGCTCGCCGAGCGGGTGATCGACAGCCTCGGCCTCGCGACCTCGGACGCCTTCCTCGAGCAGATGGGCGAAACGCCCCCCCGCAGCGAGGGAACCGCCGCGCAGCGCACCGCCGCTCGCCGCGACGCCGTCCTGAAGGTCGTCCAGGACAATCTGGGCGTCGCTCCGGTTCGCGGTTCGCGCCTCGCCACCCTCTCGTTCGACAGCCCCAACCCGCAACTGTCGGCCCGGGTGGTCAACGCCTTCGCCGAGAACTTCATCCAGTCGAACCTCGACCGGAAGTTCGAGTCGACCGCCTATGTCCGCGAGTTCCTCGAAGAACGCATCGCCCAGACCAAGAGCCGGCTCGAGGAGGCGGAGCGCGAACTGGTCGGCTACGCCGCCGGCGAGTCCATCGTGAACGTGGCGGAGACCGAGAACGGCGCGCAGTCGCTGGCCGGCAACAACCTCGTCGCCCTCAACAGCGCCCTGGCCCAGGCCCGCGCCGCCCGCGTGGCCGCCCAGGAGAAGTGGCGTCAGGCCCAGACCGCGGCCCTGATGAGCCTGCCGGAGGTGCTGCAGAACGGCACCATCCAGAGCCTCACCGAGCAACGCGCCCAGCTGGACGCCGAGTACCAGCAGAAGCTGGGCGTCTTCAAACCCGACTTCCCGGCCATGGTGCAGCTGAAGGCGCAGATCGACGAACTGGACCGCCAGATCAACGCCCTGGCCAGCAGCATCCGCTCGTCGATCCGCGGCCAGTACGAGGTCGCGCTCAATCAGGAGCGCGCCCTGCAGGGCCAGGTCAGCAGCCTGACCGGCGAGGTGCTCGACCTGCGCGACCGCAGCATCGAGTACAACATCCTCCAGCGCGAGGTGGACACCAGTCGCGCGCTCTACGACGCCCTGCTGCAGCGCTACAAGGAAGTCAGCGCCACCAACGGCGTGACCGTCAACAACATCTCGATCGTCGACCGCGCCGACGCGCCGCGCACCGCCTCGTCGCCCAAGATGCTGATCAATCTGGCCATCGCTCTCCTGCTCGGCCTCGGCATCGGCGTACTGGCCGCCCTGCTGCTCGAGGCGCTCGACGAGTCCCTCGAGAAGCCCGAGGACGTCGAAGCCAAGGTCGGCGTGCCCGTGCTCGGCGTCGTGCCGCTGCTGGACAAGACGGAGGCCCCGGTCGAGGCGCTGGCGAATCCCCGCTCCAGCTTCTCCGAGGCCTACTATTCGATCCGCACGGCGCTGCAGTTCTCGACGGCCCACGGCGTCCCGGCCAGCCTGCTGGTCACCAGCTCGCGGCCGGCCGAGGGCAAGTCGACGACCGCCTACGCCACCGCGCTCAACCTCGCCCGTCTGGGCCGCCGCGTGCTGCTCGCCGACGGCGACCTGCGCAACCCGTCGATGCACCGCGTCATCGGGGCCAACAACGACGCCGGCCTGAGCAACCTGCTGTCCGGCGGGGCCGAACTCCGCGCCCTGACCCAGCGGACTCCGCAGGAAGGGATGGACTTCATCGCCTGCGGACCGTTGCCGCCGAACCCGGCGGAGTTGTGGGGCGGCGACCGCCTGCGCCGCATGCTCGACGAGGCCTCGCGGATGTACGACTACGTCGTCATCGACGGTCCGCCGGTGCTGGGCTTCGCCGACGCCCCGCTGCTCGCCTCGGCGGTGGAGGGAACCATCCTGGTGATCGAGGCCAAGGGGGCTCGCCGCGCCCAGGTCCGCGGCGCCCTGCGCCGCCTGTCGCTGGGCCGCGCCCGCATCCTCGGCGCCGTGCTGACCAAGTTCAACGTCAAGTCGGCGCAGTACGGCGGCTACGACTACGCGTACGACTATAATTACGGCGCGTCCGACGGCGCGACGGCGCGGCGGAAGGCCGGCCGTTGAGGCAGCCGGGGCCCGCGGCCGGGGACCGTCCCGCCGCCCGCAAGGGGCGGCGCGGCGAACTCCTCGGCTACGGGCTCGTCGCGGCCTCCGTCTGGCTGGGCTGGGAGGTCGTCAAGGCGCCGGTCGCCGTGAGGGCCCCGCCCGCTCTCGCCGTCCGGGTCGCCCCCGCCTCGCCCGAGGTGCTGCGCCGCGCCGCCGAACGCGAATTGCTGGCGGAACGCAACGACAACGCCATCTCCCTGTCGCAGGAATCGCTGGCGCGGGCTCCGTTCAACGCCCGGGCGCTGCGGGTGCGCGGCCTCGCCGCGGCCCGCGCCGGCGACGAATTCGCCGCCAACCAGATGCTGACCCTCGCCGGCAACTGGAGCCTGCGCGACGATCCCGCCCACGCCTGGCTGGTCGAGTACCGGCTGCGACGCGGCGACTATAATTCCTCCTTCGCGCACGCCGACACCCTGGCGCGGCGACGGCCGGACCTGCATCCGCGCATCTTCGACCTCTACACCACGGCCGCGCTGCACGACCCGCGCGCGACCGGCACTCTCGTCCGGCTGCTCGCCGCCGCGCCGCCGTGGCGCGCCGCCTACTGGGACTACCTCCACCAGCGCGACGGCAGCGACGCCCTGCTGCTGACCCTCGCCGTGGCGCTCGAGCAGACCGATCATCCGTTCGACAGGGACGAGTTGTCCGAACTCTACCGCAAGTGGGTGGGAGAACGGCGCTTCGACGCGGCGCGCTATCTGCGCGACCAGCTGCGCCGGCCGTCGCCGGACCTCCCCCTCCAGGACGGAGGCTTCTCCGACCCGCCCGAGCGGCAGATCCTGCCCTTCGCCTGGCGCCTCGGGACCGGGGCCGGACTGGCGGTGGAAGTCACCACCGACGACCTCGACCCCGACAACCAGGCCCTGCTGGTCCATTACAACGGGCGCGGCGAGCACATCGCCGCCGTCCAGCACCTGCTGTTGCGGCCCGGCTCCTGGGTTCTCAGCGCGCGTCGCCGGATCGACGGCGGCGACGGCGACGCCCGTCTGGCGCTGCGCGTCACCTGCACCGCGACGGGCGCGGCGCTGGCCGCCCTCGACCCGGCGTCGGGAGGTTCGCGCGGCTCGGGATGGGAGACGGCGTCGGTCGGATTCACCGTCCCCGCCGACGGCTGCCCGGCGCAATTCGTCAGCCTGACCACCCGGCCGGGCGACCGCCCGACCTCCCTGACGGGATGGTTCGACGACCTGGCCATCCGGCCGGCCCCCGCCGGCGGCCTATAGCGGCGGCTGCGACCCGCTCCACCCGCAACCATTGCGTGCGATATCCGACACTTTTTCGCTTGCCTCCCAAATCTTGGCCGCTTATAGGCAATCGAAGGCCGGCTGCTTAGCGATCGGTCAGTCAACTTTTTGAAGGGGATTAGCATGCGTAAGACTATCGCCGCCGTCACGGCGGGTCTGCTGCTCGTGGCCGGCCAGGCGGCCGCCGCCGGGTCGAACAGCGCCGTTGCCCGCGTCGGCGATCGCGTCGGCGCTGCTTCGGGCGAATCCAGCGAATTCGCTGGCATTCCGCTTCCGGTCCTGATCATCGGCGCCGCCGTGGTCGTCGCCACGATCGTCGTCGCCACCGACGACGACAGCGAGAGCGACTGAGTTTCGCCCCAGCCCGCCGGGATGATCGTTCTTCCGTGCGCGGGTTGATCGCGACGAGACAAGGCCAGTGGGATTCCGTTGCCATCGCAACAGCGGTCCTGCTGGCTTTCGCGTTTCTGGCCGGTGGGGCGAGCCGGCTGCACGAGCTGCGTCTGGCGCTCGTCGAACTCTCCGCCCTTCCCCTGCTGGTGCTGGCCGTTTTCGCCCTCCTCCGCCAGGGCGAGCTGAACCGTCATCCCCTGGCCTTCGGCATCCTCGCCGCCACCGCGGCCCTTCCCCTGCTCCAGCTCGTTCCGCTGCCGCCGGCCGTCTGGACGGGTCTGCCCGGACGCGCCGAGCCCGCGCTGGCGCTCGAGCTGGCCGGCGTCGCGCCCGGCTGGACCCCGCTCAGCCTGACCCCCGACAAGACCTGGCGCTCCGTCCTGGCCCTGCTGCCGCCGGTCGCCGCCTTCCTCGGCGCCTTGGCCGTCAGCGGCGAGACCCGCCGACGTCTGGTCCTGCTGGCGCTGGGCCTGACGCTCGCCTCGATCGCATTCGGCGCCGCCCAGCTCGCCAGCGGCGGCGTCGGCCTGTACCCGTGGCCCACCACGGACCGGGGCAGCGTCGTCGGCTTCTTCGCCAACCGCAACCATCTCGCCACCCTGTGCCTGGTCGCCCTGCCCTTCGCGGCCGTCCTCGGCGCCGCCGGGCTGCGCCACGACGGCGCGAAGTCCCGACTGTGGCTGGCCACGGTCGTCATCGCCGTCATCGTCATCGCCATCGGCGTGATCCGCTCGCGGGCCGGCATCCTGCTGGTCTGGCCGGTGCTGGGCGGCAGTCTGCTGGCGGCGTGGATCGCCTCTGGCCGCGGGCGGCCGGCGCCGCTGCTGCTGGTCATGGTCGGCGCGGTCACCGCCGCCCTGATCGCGGTCGGAGTCTTCGCCCTGGACCCCATCCTCGCCCGCTTCGAGCTCATCGACAGCCAGGAAGGCCGTTTCGAGAACTGGCCGGTGGTCGCCCAGGCCGCCGACGCCTACCTGCCGCTCGGCTCGGGCATCGGGTCGTTCGACGCCGTCTATCGCTCCGTCGAACCGCTGGCCCGTCTGGACGCCACCTATTTCAACCAGGCCCACAACGAATATCTCGAGACCTGGCTGGAGACGGGCTGGCTCGGCGCCGGCGTGCTGGTCGCCTTCCTCGTCTGGTTCGGCCGCCGGTCGTGGACGGCGTGGCGGGCGCGCCCGTCGACCGCCCGGGACCTGCAGCGCGCCGCCAGCATCGCCATCGGCGCGATCCTGCTGCATTCGGCGGTCGACTACCCGCTGCGCACCGAGACCATCGCCGTGATGTTCGCCCTGTGCTGCGCCCTGCTGGAACTGGCCGGCCGCACCGACGCCGAACTGGCTGGACCGGCGCCGCAGCGACGCTCCGCCTGAGGGCCCGGCCGCCGGCGGTTCAGGCGGCGGCGACCGGCGCGTCCAGCGCCTGGGCGCGGATGTGGACAGGCTCGCCCGGTTCGGCGTCCGCCTGGCGGATCGCCTGCACCACCACCCGTGTCCGCCCCGCCAGCCGCACCGCGCTCAGCACGCCGCTGTCGTAGGCCTTGGTGTCGGCGCCGATGCGCCGGCGGTCGACGTGGACGTCGCGGGTCGGCGTGTGGCCGTGGACGATCACCTTGTCGAACTCGACCTCGCTGTGCAGGAAGCTGTTGCGGATCCACATGAGATCGTGGTCGCTCTGCTGGTCCAGGGGCTGGCCCGGCCGGGCTCCGGCGTGGGCGAAGAAATAGTCGCCGAGCGTGATGCTCAGCTCCAGCGCCTCGAGGAAGGCGCGCTCGCGGGCGTCGAGGGCGTGGTCTAGGTCCGCCGCCACGCGCGCCCAGGCCTCGACCCTGTGCTTGAGGTCCGGCGGCCGCAGGCCGTACGAGCGCAGCGCCGCGTCGCCGCCGTACTCGCACCAGCGGGCGCCGGCGGCGGGGTCGGCGAGGAAGTCGAGCATCGCCTCCTCGTGGTTGCCCTTCAGGAAGCGCCATTCGATGCCCTGATCGCGCGGCAGGTCGACCAGGTAGCGGATCACGCCCCGGGAGTCCGGGCCGCGATCGACGTAGTCGCCGAGGAAGATCACCACCTTGCGCTCGACCGGCGCGGCGGCGGCGTCGCCCATGATCGCCTCGACCAGCGGCCTCAGCAGGTCGAGACGGCCGTGCACGTCGCCAATGGCCCAGACGGCGACGCCCCGGGGCGTCTCCGGATGAGCCGGAGCGGCGGTCTTCGATCTGCGTCTGAAAAGGCTCGAGATCATGCTTCACGGTCGCGGCCGCCGCGGGGCCGCCAGTCATCCTTGCCAGAGTAAGGGATCGCCACTGCTCTGCTATCCGGATCCTGAGGCCGCAAGAGGGCGGCCCGGTTGCGCCTAACCCCCGAACACGGAACCAAAATCGGCGTTCGCCTGCGCATAGTCCGGGGGCCGCCCGATGTCCATCCAGTAGCCTTCCGCCCACTGCTGCCGCACCTTCAGCCCCCGGGCGATCATGTCGGCCAGCAGGGCGGGCATGTCGTGGTAGGCGTCGCGCGGCACGAGACCCGGCGCCGAGGGCGAGAGGACATAGGCCCCCGCGCTTATGGTGTAGCTCTGGGTCGGCTTCTCCTTGATGCGCAGGATCAGGCCCTCGTCGGCGTCGATCACCCCGAATGGCACCTGCATCTGGTAGTCGCGCACCACTACCGTGGCGTCGGCCCCGGCCTCGATGTGCGAGTCCAGCACATGGCCGTAGTCCACCTTGGCCAGCACGTCGCCGTTGGTGACCACGAACGGCTCGTCCGGCGTCGGCATCAGCGCCAGCGCCCCGCAGGTGCCCAGCGGCTTGGTCTCGCGCAGGTAGCGGATGTCCAGGCCCAGCGCAGACCCGTCGCCGAAGTGGCGCTCGATCTGATCGGCCTTGTAGTTCACCGCCAGCCAGAAATGACGGAACCCCTGCCCGGCCAGGTTGCCGACGATGGTGTCGAGGATCGGTCGGGGGCCGACCTTGAGCATGGGCTTGGGCGTGTCGCGGGTCAGCTCCGCCAGCCGCTCCCCCTTGCCGCCGGCCATGATCACCACCGGATTGCTGCGCACCGGGATGTTCAGGAAGTCCGACACCGTGGTCAGGCCGACGACCCGCCGCTCGCCGTCCAGCACCGGCAGCTGGCGCAGGCTGTGGGCGCGCAGCATGGCCAGCGTCGCGGCGCGGTCCTGATGCTGGTCGATGCACAGCGGCTCGCGATTGGCGGCGCCGACGGCCGCATCCTCCAGCCCGGCCCCGCGGATCAGGGCCCGGCGCAGGTCGCCGTCCGACAGCACCCCGATCAGCCGGCGATCGTCGCCGACGATGAGAGCCATGCCGGCGCCGGTGGCGTCGATGGCCTTCAGCGCGTCCCGGAACGTCGCCTCCGGCCCGATCAGCGACCTCTGCCAGTCCTTCATGCTCGCCTCCCCCTCGGGGCCCCGCCCGCTCGCCGGCTCATGCCTCGATCGCCTCGTCCTCGGCCCAGGCCCGGGCCGACGGCTGGCCCAGCAGCGGCCAGATCGCCATCGGCGACAGCCCGTCCGCCGGACGCTTGGCGGTGAGATTGTCGAGGTTGAACGGCTCGCCCGCCGCGATCGGTCGGGCGGCGACGAGGCTGCGCCGGGCGATGACGCGGTTGGCGACCTCCGCGGCCGCCGGGGACTTGCGCGCCTCGCCCAGCGCCGTCTCGACGTCGCGGACGGCGGCGACCATAGCGGCCAGCTCCTCCGGCTCCAGCGAGGCCGCGTGGTCCGGGCCGGGCCGTGTGCGGTCGAGGGTGAAATGCTTCTCGATCACCGTCGCCCCCCGCGCCGCCGCCGCGATGGCCACCGTCGTCCCCGACGTATGGTCGGAATAGCCGACCGGCAGGCCGAAGGTCTCCCGCATCACGTCCATGGCGCGCAGGTTTACGGCCGCCAGCGGCGCCGGATACTCGGTCGTGCAGTGCAGCAGGGTGACCCGCTCGCGCAGCGCCGCCTGCGCCTCCAGATCGGCGAAGGCGGTCCCGAGATCGTCGGCGCCGGACGGCAGGCCCTCGCGCGTCAGGGCGAAGGCGATCACCGCCAGCGCCTCGCCGATCTCTTCGAGCGTGGCCATGCCGGTGGAGACGATCAGCGGAAGGCCCAGCCGCGACGCCTTCAGCAGCATGGCCCCCCAGGTCAGGTCGCCCGAGGGGATCTTGATCGCCGGCATGCCCAGCCCGGCGAGAAAGTCGAGGCTGTCCATGTCGAAGGCCGTCGACATGAAGCGCACGCCCCGGGCCTCGGCTCGACGCGCCAGCGCACGGTGGGCGTCGCGACCCAGCTCCAGGGCCCGCAGCATGGCCAGCTGGCCGTCGTCGGCGCCGGTGTTGCGGGCCTGGTAGGCGGCCTTGGCGGCCCGATCGGTGACCAGCTGCGCCGCGTCGAAGGTCTGGAACTTGACCGCGTCGGCGCCGGCCTCGGCGGCGACGTCGACGAGGCGGAGGGCGTCGTCCAGCGAGCCGTCGTGGTTCACCCCCGCCTCGGCGATGACGAAGACCCGGCCGCTCACGACGCCGCCTCGTGGAAGCGCTTGGCCAGCAAGGTCGGGCGGTCCGGCGCGCCGCGCAGGACCTCGACAATGCGCCGCGCGCTGTCGCCGTCGCCATAGGGGTTCTTCACCCCGGCGCAGTCCATCTCGAACGCCCGGCGGATGGCGTCGGCGATGGCCGTCGGCTCGGCCCGGCAGTGAATCACCGAGGCCGCCGCCAGCCGCCCCTTCTGGCGGTCGCCGACGTCGACCGTCGGCACGCCCAGCGACGGCGCCTCGTAGAGACCGCTCGAGGAGTTGCCGACCACCGCATCGACCTGGGCCATCAGGGACAGATAGCGCAGCTGCCCCAGCGAGGCGAAGACATGCACGTCCTCCCGCCCGGCCGCCCACCGGTCCAGCGCCGCCTCGACCGCGCCCCCGCCGGGGTCGGCGTTGGGTCGCGTGACCCATTTCACGATCTCGCGCGGCAGGGCGTCCAGCGCGGCGAGCAGGGCCCCGAACCCGGCCAGCCCCCGATCCGCTTCCAGCGTCACCGGATGATGCGTCACCAGCAGATTGCGCCTGCCGAGCGACGCCCCAAGCGCCGCCTCCAGCGCCTCGCCCTCCAGCAACTCCAGCCGGCGCAACTGGTCCAGCCCCGGACTGCCGACCACGTGGATGCGCCATGGCTCCTCGCCCATGCGCGCCACTCGCGCCGCGGCCTCTTCGGTGGTGGTCAGGTGCAGATGGGCCAGCTTGGTCAGTGCGTGGCGGATCGACTCGTCGAAGGCCCCCTCGGTGACGTCGCCGCCCGCGATGTGGACCAGCGGCACGCCGTGGATCATCGCCGCCTCGGCCACGGCGAGAATCTCGTAGCGGTCGCCCAGCACCAGCATCAGGTCCGGGCCCAGCCGCTCGATCACGTCCGACACCCCGGTCAGGCAGCGCCCCATGGCGCGGACCACCTCGCCCGGCGCGTCGCCGTCCAGCCCCAGCGGCACGCGCGCGTCGACGGCGAAGCCGTCGGCCTCGATCTGCTCCACCGTCATCCCGAAGCGCGGCTCCAGATGCGACCCGGTGACGATCAGCTGCAACTCGAGGTCGGCCGCCGCGCGGATCTCGTGCATCACCCACTGCAGCAGGCCGTAGTCGGCCCGCGTCCCGGTGACGACGGCGACCTTGCGCGTCACAGCACGTACCGGTCGGGCTTGTAGCGGGCCAGGTTGGCCGGGTCGGTGAACCAGTCGATGGTCTTCTTCAGCCCGCGCCGGAAGCCCTCGCCGCCGCCGTAGTCCGGCGTCCAGCCGGTCAGGGCGCGCATCCGCCCGCTGTCGGCCCACAGGCGCTCGACCTCGCTGGCCTCGGGCCGCAGACGCTGGTCGTCGGTGACGATCCGGACCTCGCGGCCCATCAGCTCGATGATCGTCATCGCCGTGTCGCCGATCGATACCTCGAACTCGCTGCCGGCGTTGACCGTCTGCCCCACGGCCGCGTCGCATTCCGCCAGGGCCTCGAAGGCGCGCGCCGTGTCGCCGACGAAGGTGAAGTCCCGCGTCGGATGCAGCGAGCCCAGCCGGATTTCGGAAGCGCCCGCGGCGATCTGGCTGATCACCGTCGGGATCACCGCCCGGGCCGACTGTCGCGGGCCGTAGGTGTTGAACGGCCGGATCACCGTCACCGGCGTGCCGAAGGCGGCGTGGAAGCTCAGCGCGATCTGGTCGGCCCCGATCTTGGAAGCCGAGTAGGGCGACTGGCCCTGCAGCGGGTGCGCCTCGGTGATCGGCACGAAGCGGGCGGTGCCGTAGACCTCGCTGGTCGAGGTGTGGACCACCCGCTCGACGCCCAGGTCCCGCGCGGCCTGCACGATGTTCAGCGTGCCGAGGACGTTGGTCTCCACATAGGTCTGCGGCGAGTGGTAGCTGTAGGGAATGGCGATCAGGGCGGCGAGGTGCAGCACCACGTCGCAGCCGGTCATGGCCGTGCGCACCCCGTGCGGGTCGCGCACGTCGCCGGCGAAGACGTCCAGCCCCTTGCGGACCCCGGCCGGGCTCCCGTCCAGCCAGCCCCAGCTGCCCAGGCTGTTGTACTGGACGAAGGCGCGTACCTCGCAGCCGCGCGCGACCAGCCGCTCGGTCAGATGCGAGCCGATGAACCCGTCGGCCCCCGTGACCAGGATGCGCTTGCCGTCCAGCTTCATCGAATCGTCCCACGCCCCGCCTGTCTCCAACGTGATGAACGCCCGTTAAGGAACCGGAAAGGCGGAGACGCGCGGCGTTGCCAGCCGGCGGCGGATGGTGTTGTTGGAGCCATGGTTCCGGCGCGTCCGCTCCTCCTGCTGTCCCTCGGCCTCGCCCTGGCGGTCGGCGGCTGCAGCCAGACCCCCGCGGCCGCCCCGTCCCCGGCGGCCGAGCCCGAGGCGGCCTTGCGC
>JAEYTA010000146.1 GCA_023434265.1 Pseudomonadota bacterium | reverse complement strand
CGCCGTGGCTCTGCGGCGGGAGCGGCGGCGGCGCGCGCAGGGCGGCCAGCGCCAGAAGGCCGGCGAGGACCAGGTTGGGGACGGTCAGGACGAGGCTGGCGACGCGCCAGCCCTCGAGCCCGGCGAGGCCGCCCCCGACGCCGATCAGGGCGGCGCCGCCGAGTAGCAGGGCGCCGCTGCGGCCGCTGGCCGAGGCGGTGGTGAACAGCGACAGCCCCCGGGCCCGGCGGGCGGGATCGGTCTGGCCCGCGATCAGCATCAGGGCGGTCGGCACGAAGGCCGCCTGCCCCGCCCCGAGCAGCACCCTGCCGGCGACCATCCAGCCGTAGTCGGGCGCGAGGGCGAACAGGACCGTTCCCACGGTCCAGGCGACGAGGCAGGCCAGGGCCAGGCGCCACGGGTCGGCGACGCGGACCCAGTGCCCGGCGGCGAGGAGGCCGACCACGTAGAGAACGACGAAAGCCGGGCCCTGCAGGGCGCCGATACGGGCGTCGCTGAGGCCGAGCTCGAGCCGGATCAGGGGCGCGGTCACCGCCGGCAGGGCGCGGTCGACGTAGGCGACGAACTGAACCGCCGCCAGCAGGCCGATCGCCGCCCAGCCCAGACGCCCGTCGCCGGGCCGGGAGGCCTGATCGACGACCGGAAAGGGCGGATCGGACGGACGCTGGGCGGACAAAGGCGAACCTTCGGGGCGGACCACGGTTATCGGAGAAAGCCGCAAGGGCCGTCAAATTCGCCCGGGCCGATTGGGATAATCGGGCGCCGTTTTGGGACACGCGGCCATGGCGGCGGCGACGGCGGCGGCCGAAGGTCGCAGAATCGCGGGGGCCGTCGCGGTCCGCGGACGCGTGCAGTGATCCTGGGGAGGCGGGCGCGGGGGGTGTCCGTGAAACGTCATGTCGAGTTCAATATCCGGCGGTCGCGCGCCCGCGGCCGGAGCCGACGAGGCCGTCGACCGGGTGACGGCGCCGGTTCGCTGGGGCGGGATCGAGCCCCGGTCGTCGCCGGCCGACAACGACGCCGGAGCGCCGGCCGAGCTGCTGCCGCCGATCAGCTGGGATCAGCTGGAGCGGGTGATGATGGCCATGGCCGCCTCTCCCGACCGCCGGCTGATGGTCCGCCACCTGCTGCAGGGCGCGCGTCGCAACGCGGCCACCGCGCCGGCGGAGGAGACGGTGCGCGAAATCCTCTGCATAGGCGCGGCGCTGGGCGGCGCCGAACCGGCCCTGCCGCCGGCCGCCTGAGCCACGGGGCGATCGGGGACCGGACATGCTGAAGGCCCTCGAACGTCTGTTGTGCCGGCACCAGTTCGGCTGGTCGGAGCGGCGTCAGGCCGAGGTCTGCTATCGGTGCGGCCTCAGCCGCAAGGTCCGGGCCGGCCGCAAGGACGCCGACGAACGTCCGGTTTGAGCCCGGGGCCGCGGGCGGGCGCGGCCGCCGCCTCCGGGCCGACGATCGCCTGAGGCCACCGATCAGCCCACGGTGAGGTCGAGGGGGCGCGAGATCAGCAGCAGGCCGCGGCCGAGGTCGAGGGCCGCGCGGCGATCGGCGAAGGCCGCCATGCCGACGAGGCCGCCGGGGAAGTTGGGCAGCGGCGGCTGGTCGAACACGCCGACCTCGACGTCGCGGTAGAGGTGGTCGGCGAAGGTCACGGTGCGCGCCTCTACCGACAGGGACTCCAGCGCGCCGCCCAGCACCAGGCTGACGCCGGTTCCGGTCGGACGGCCGTCCAGCAAGCCGGCGGCGGCGGCGGTTTCGCGGCTGAGGCCGAGCAGGGCCGAGGCGCCCGTGTCGACCACGGCCTCCAGCATCGTCCCCTCGACGGTGACCTCGGCGAACAGGGCGGAGCCGGAGCGGCGCACCGGGGCGGGCGAGAGGTCGGGGGGCGCGACGAAGGCGTCGGGGGCGATCAGCCGCACGTGCCGCCGCGCGGGGTCGAGCGCCAGCACCGCCTCGCCCAGCACGTCCTGGCCGATGATCAGCGGGGTGCGCAGGCCGTCTTCGGCGGCCAGCGGCCCGAGATCGAGGATGGCGGCGCGCAGGCCGCGCACGGTCAGGCCGGGCAGGCCCAGCTCCAGCGTCGTGCCGCGGCCCATCTGGGCCCCGCCGCCGACGCCGTAGGCGACCAGGGGCATGTCGAAAATCGACCGGCCGGCGGGGGGCAGCTGCTCGAACAGGCCGCGGTGGATGACCGAATACTGGGCGCCGCTGTCGATCAGGGCCAGCACCGTGCGGCCGGCCAGGCGGACCGGCACGGTGGGCGCCGCCGAGCGCCGGCCGTAGGGCATCCACGTCGTGGCGCCGTGCGGTCCGAACGCCAGTTCCGGGGCCGGCCACACCAGATGTTCGCGCACCCACCACGCCCCGCCGGCGACGGCGGCCAGGCTGGCGGCGCGGATCAGGAGGCTGCGGCGGTTCATGGGGAGAAGATGGCGTGCCTGAGGCCCGTCGCCAAACGGCCTATTCGGTCCGGAGCCTGCCCTTGAACAGCAGGAGAAGGGACACGGCGTGCTTGAAGTCCCTGCTCACGGCGTCATTGGCGGCAAGCCATTGGCCGATGACATGCTCCACGCGTCGGATCAGCAGCAGCGCGTCGGCCTCGCTTAGGGCGGCGTTCATGTCGTAGTCGGCGTCGTGACGCTTGGCCTGCGCATCGCAAAACACCACCGCAAGATCCCTGGCGAATGGCGGAACGGGCTGAACGGCTCGCGGATGTCTGACGAAATCGGCGACAGCAGCGTCCAATTGCCGAGCCCGCAACTTCTCGAAGGCGGCCTTCATGCCGCTATGAGACATCAACCGGCCGAACATCCGGCGACGCACGAGCAGGCGTCCGTCCGTTCCAACGATCCGGTCCGACACCTCCTTCATAAGAAAGCCGAACAGCGCATAGTAGGCTGTGGAGATCGCGCGGCGCACTCTCGCGCCCGACAACCTCCCTCGCTGGCCGGGCGTCCGCTGGAGAAGAAGGCGGGCCGCCTGAAGCAGTTCGGCGTGGTGAGCCGCCATCAGGCTGCTTCAGCCAACCTGACGCTTGCGAACCGGTCGTCGACCTCGGCGACGGAATCCTCGATGGCGCGCACGAACACCTCGATCCGATCGAAATCGAGCTTTTTGAGGCTACGAAGGCTCAGCACGACCCGGAGGAATTCGCTTCCGGATTCGTCTGTCGTCTCTGCAACGGAAATCCCGGTTACCTGTTCGGCGAGATCGCTCTTGCCGACAACTTCCTGAACTCTCCGGGTGACTTCGCTGAATTCGGCGTTGGACATGGCGCGACCATAGCACAGCGAGATGAATGCCGCACCGCGCATCGATGGCGTAGACGGCCGGCCGGCGCCCCCCGACGCCGGCCGGTCCGTCCGCGCGCCCATCCCCCAGGCGTGCGCGGCCCGCGTGTCGGAGCCGTCCGGACGGAAGTGAGCGCCGGCGCGATGCGGGAGTCGAACGCTTTCGCCGCCGGGGCGAGCGGTCAGCGCGGGCCGAAGGGGACGACCTTGTTGCCGCCGTCGTGGCCGATGTCGGCGGCGCCGAGGAAGGGAATGCCCGAGCGCTGGCACCAGTAGCCGACGATCTGCTCCGGGGTCAGGCCGAAGTCGGGGTCGTTGGGCGTGATGTCGGAAACGCGGCCGAGACGGATGCCGGCGCAGCGCTTCATGCCAGCCTGGGCGGTGAGGTGGAACATCATCCGGTCGACGCGGTAGAGGGCTTCGGAAACCTCCTCCAGCATCACCACATGGCCGCTCAGGTCGGGCTCGAGATACGTCCCCATCAGCTGGTCGAGGATGGTCAGGTTGAAGGCCACGGCCGGGCGCGGGTCGTCATGCAGGGACGGCTCCCACGAGGCCGGGTCGCCCGAGCGCAGCCAGTTCAGCGCCCGCCAGGCGGTTTCGTCGCGGCGCACGGCGTCCGACGCCATCGGGCCGTGGGCCACGTGCGGGAAGCCGGCCTTGTAGAGGCCGGCGAGCAGGCTGCCGGCGTCCGAGTAGCCGAGGTAGCGCTTCTTGCGGGCCACATCCGACAGCTGGGGGAGCACCGCCTCGGCGATGCGGCACGAGCCGTAGCCGCCGCGGGCGAACCAGATGGCGTCCAGCCGCGGATCGTTGGCGAACTCGACGAAGGCGCGGGCGCGGCTGGCGTCGTCGCCGCCGAAATGGCCGTGCTTGCCGAAGGTCGCGGGGTGGAAGACGACCTTGATCGAGCCGTCGGGCACATTGGCCGCGATCCAAGCCTCGATGGCCTCGCCGCGCTCGCGGCTGAAGCGCGAACTGGCGTTGACGATGCCGATCTTCACCCTGCCGCACCTCCCGTGTGAGCCTTGTCTTGGCACGGCGCCCGCGCCTGCAAAAGCCCTCCCCTCGAGGGGGAGGGTTGGGCGGGGTGGAGGCGCGGGATGGAGCGCAGCGAGCTCCGATGGGCGCCGACGCCTCCGGCGCCCCCGGCGAAACCTGTGCCTCCACCCCATCCCCAACCCCTTCCCCCTCGAGGGGAAGGGGCTTAGTCACGCCGCATGGATCAGGACTATTTCTTCTGCGGCGTCGGCGGCTCGGGGATGCTGCCGCTGGCGATGATCGTGCAGGCGCAGGGGAACCGCATCGCCGGCTCGGACCGGTCGCGCGACCAGGGGCGGACGCCGGAGAAGTTCGCCTGGCTGGAGGCGCACGGGGTCGCCCTGCATCCGCAGGACGGGTCGGGCGTGACCCGGGCCGATCAGATCGTGGTCGCCACCGGCGCGGTCGAGGAGACGGTGCCGGACATCGGGGGGGCCAGGGCCGTCGGGGCGCGGATCGTGACCCGGCCGGAGCTGCTCAGCCAGCTGTTCAACGCCGCCCCGACCTCGGTCGGCGTCGCCGGCACCTCGGGCAAGTCGACCATCACCGGCATGATCGCCTGGATGCTGCACCAGGCCGGGCGCGCGCCGACGGTGATGAACGGGGCGGTGATGAAGAATTTCGCCGACGCCGACCATCCCTTCGCCAGCGCCCTCGTCGGCGGTCAGGAGCTGTTCGTCTCCGAGGTCGACGAGTCCGACGGCTCGATCGCGCGCTACGACCCGACGGTGGCGGTGGTGTCCAACATCTCGCTGGACCACAAGTCGATGGAGGAGTTGCGCGAGCTGTTCGGCGGCTTCACGGGGCGGGCGCGGACGGCGGTGCTGAACCTCGACAATCCGGAGACGGCGGCGCTGGCGCAGCGCATGGTCGAGGACGGGCGCGGCGGGGCGGTGCTGACCTTCGCCCTGGGCAACGACGCCGCGGATTTCGCCGCCCACGACCTCGAGCCGCTGGCCACCGGGATCCGGTTCGTGCTGGCCGAGCGGGCCTCGGGCGCGCGACGGACGGTCACCCTGGCCGTGCCGGGGGCGCACAATGTCGCCAATGCGCTGGCGGCGTTGGCGGCGGCGCGGGCGCTGGACGTGCCGCTGGAGGCGGCGGTGGCGGCGCTGGAAGGCTTCGCCGGCATCCGGCGGCGGATGGAGACGGTGGGGACGGCCGGCGGGGTGACGGTCATCGACGACTTCGCCCACAACCCGGACAAGATCGCCGCCACGCTGAAGACGCTGCACGCCTTCGACGGGCGGCTGCTGGTGCTGTTCCAGCCGCACGGCTTCGGCCCGCTGAAGCTGATGCGGTCGGAGTTCATCGAGGGTTTCACCGGCCTGCTGCGGCCCGACGACGTGCTGCTGATGCCCGAGCCGGTCTATTACGGCGGCACCACCGACCGCTCGGTCAGCTCCGGCGACATCGCCGAAGGCGTGCGCGCCGCCGGCCGCAACGCCGAGGCCCTGCCGACGCGCGAGGCGTGCGGCGACCGTCTGGTCGAACTGGCCCGGCCGGGGGACCGCATCGTCGTCATGGGCGCGCGCGACGACACCCTGTCGAGTTTCGCGGCGGGACTGCTGGCGCGGCTGGGCTGAGGCGCGGCAACCGTTCCGGCGCCGGGGTATTGTAGCGCTTCATGCTGCAGGTCCCCCCGCCCCCCGAACTGCCCGAAGTCGTCGTCACCGGCGCGCGGCTGCCGCCGGCCGCGTCGGAGGCCGCCTTCGCGGTCATCCGCCTGGATGCCGGCGACCTGCGCGACGAGCCGCGGCTGGACGAGGCGCTGGCCAGCGTCCCCGCCGTCTCCCTGTTCCGCCGCACCTCCAGCCTGTCGGCCAATCCGACGACGCAGGGGATATCGCTGCGGGCCATCGCGCCATCGGGGGCGGGGCGGACGCTGGTGACTCTGGACGGCGTGCCGCTGAACGACCCGTTCGGCGGCTGGGTGATCTGGTCCCAGGTCCCGACCGAGAGCCTGTCGGGGCTGGACATCGTCCGCGGAGCCGGGGCGGGGCCGTACGGCGCGGGGGCGCTGACGGGGACGATCCAGCTGCGCGAGCGGGACGCGGGCTGGACGCTCGACGGCTCGCTGGCCGAACGCGGCGGGGCGCGGCTGGCGGGGTCGGGCGCGGCGGAACTGGGCGAGGCGCGGCTGGTGGGCTCGGCGCTGTACGAGTCCTCGGACGGCTATGTGC
>JAEYTA010000048.1 GCA_023434265.1 Pseudomonadota bacterium | reverse complement strand
CGAAGGCCATCCACTCGACCCTCGACGAGGACCCCGGGCGATATGCGTCTCCCCGGCTTCATCGCTCGACCACAGCCCGCCGTCGTCGAGGTCGTGGATCCGACGCCCTCCCCATCGACGGGATGGGGGCAAGCCTAGGGGCGGTTCTATCCCCGGTGCGTTACGGACGCTGCCTTTTTTACAAGCCGTTGAAATCCCTCGGGGCGAGGGGGCGGAATTACACAGTCCAAACATTAACTCCCGGCGCCCGGAAGCTGCCTTTGGGCGGCGGTGCGGCGGGGAGATCGCTGGTTCACACGAAGGACACCAAGGGGGGCACGAAGAACACGAAGGAAGCGAACTTGTGGCGCCGCGCGCGGGCCGCAGGCCTGCACTTGGAATCGAAGGCGTCGCCCTGTGGGCGCCGCGGGAGCACAAGCTCCTTTGTGTTCTTTGTGATCCTTGGTGGCCCTTCCGTGATGAACCGGCGATGGCGGCCGCGCCCGGCTCCGGCTAACCGCGCCTTAACCGTAAGGATTCACCTTGCCCGTCTCAGAGTAGCCGGGGCCGGGTTCCATGTCCGAGTTGAAGACCGACGTCATCCATCGGGGCGACTGCATCGAGGTGCTGCGCGCCCTGCCCGACGCCTCGGTCGATATGGTCTTCGCCGATCCGCCCTATAACCTGCAGCTGGGCGGCGACCTGCTGCGTCCGGACAATTCCAGGGTCGACGCGGTCGACGACGACTGGGACAAGTTCGGCAGCTTCGCCGAGTACGACGCTTTCACCCGCGCCTGGCTGACGGAGTGCCGGCGAGTGCTGAAGCCGGAAGGCTCGATCTGGGTGATCGGCAGCTATCACAATGTCTTCCGGCTGGGCACGGCGATCCAGGACCTGGGCTTCTGGGTGCTGAACGACATCATCTGGCGCAAGTCGAACCCGATGCCGAACTTCAAGGGCACGCGCTTCACCAACGCCCACGAGACGCTGATCTGGGCGGCGCGGAGCCGGGAGCAGAAGCGCTACACCTTCAACTACGACGCGCTGAAGGCCTTCAACGAGGACACCCAGATGCGCTCCGACTGGACGCTGGCGCTGTGCACCGGCGAGGAGCGGATCAAGGACGCCGAGGGCAAGAAGGCCCATCCGACCCAGAAGCCGGAGGCCCTGCTGCACCGGGTGCTGCTGGCGGCGACGCGGCCGGGCGACGTGGTGCTGGACCCCTTCTTCGGCACCGGCACGACGGGGGCGGCGGCCAAGCGGCTGGGCCGGCGCTTCGTCGGCATCGAGCGCGACGAGGGCTATGCGAAGGTGGCCGAGAAGCGGATCAAGGCGGTGATCCCGGCCGCGCCGGAGGACCTGGCGGTGATGGGCTCCAAGCGGGCCGAGCCGAAGGTGCCGTTCGGGGCGCTGGTCGAGGCCGGTCTGCTTCGGCCGGGCGACCGGCTGTACTGCCCCAAGGGCGAGCGCGAGGCGCGGGTGCGGGCCGACGGCTCGCTGGCCTACGGCGAGCTCACCGGCTCGATTCACAAGCTGGGCGCCCTGCTGGAGAACGCGCCGGCCTGCAACGGCTGGACCTACTGGCGCTTCAAGACCGACCAGGGCCTGCGTTCGATCGACGCCCTGCGGGCTGAAATCCGGGCCGGGATGCAGTGACGCTTCGAAAAGCGCTGTAAACTCTGTAAGTCGCCGGGAACTCTACACAAATCGGCGTTCGCAACGGGAACCTTTCGCACCTGCGAAAGTTTGAGCCGGGCTGTCATCCCATTGCGAGCGCGCCATGAAGATCGCCCAGGTGACCCCTCTTTACGAGGCGGTTCCTCCGAAACTGTATGGCGGGACGGAGCGGGTGGTCGCCCACCTGACCGACGCCCTCGTCGACCTCGGACACGACGTCACCCTGTTCGCCGCCGCCGACGCGGAGACGCGGGCGCGGCTGATCCCCGTGCGGGACCAGGCCATCCGGCTGGACCCCAGCCCCCTGAAGTCCGACCTCGCCGCCCACATGGCCATGCTCGCCGAGGTGCTGAAGCGGGCCGACGAATTCGACGTCATCCACTTCCACACCGACATGATCCACTTCCCGTTCTTCGACCGCTGGGCGGACAAGACGGTCACCACCCTGCACGGGCGGCTGGACCTGAAGGATCTGCCGGCGGTCTACGAGCGCTGGCCGCAGTTCGGGCTGGTGTCGATCTCCGACGACCAGCGGCGGCCGCTGCGGACGGCGAACTGGAAGGCGACGGTGCATCACGGCATGCCGGCGGAGCTGTACGGCTTCTCGCCGCGGTCGGAGGGCTATCTGGCCTTCCTCGGCCGCATCTCGCCGGAGAAGCGGCCGGACCGGGCGATCGAGATCGCCACCAAGCTGGGCAAGCCGCTGAAGATGGCGGCCAAGGTGGACGCCCAGGACAAGACCTACTGGGAGACCGTCATCCGGCCGATGGTCGAGGCCAATCCGCTGGTCGAATTCATCGGCGAGATCGGCGACCATCAGAAGACGGCCTTCCTCGGCGGCGCCGAGGCCCTGCTGTTCCCGATCGACTGGCCCGAGCCGTTCGGCCTGGTGATGATCGAGGCCATGGCCTGCGGGACGCCGGTCGTGGCCTTCCGTTGCGGCTCCGTCCCGGAGATCATCGAGGACGGCGAGACCGGCTTCGTCGTCGACACGCTGGAGCAGGCGGTGGCCGCGGCGGCGCGGGCGCACCTGCTGGATCGGGAGGCGATCCGGGCCCATTTCGAGCTGCGCTTCTCGGCCACCGCAATGGCGCGGCGCTATCTCGACGTCTACGGCGACCTGCTGGCGCGCCGCCCGTTCGCCGAGGAGCCGCTGCAGGAGGTGGTGACGCCGCTGCGGCCCGCCGAGGACCGCAGCTTCGCGGCCATCGCCTGAACCGCGACGCGACTTCGTCCATTACCGTACGCAAGGCCGCCCTCGGGTGTCCACATTCGGGTGACAACCTCGACCCGTCCCTGAAGCCCCGCGAGGAGATTCGATGGACGACGCCTATACGGTGAAGGTGACCGCGCTGGAGTCGGGCGAGGAGACCCCGGAACAGCTGCAGGCGCTCAAGGCCGGCGACTGTTTCCTGGTCGCCGACGGCTGGGGCGACCTGCGCGAGGGCGCCGAGGGGTTGTTCGACAACGACACCCGCATCCTGTCGCGGCTGGTGCTGCGCGTCGGCCAGGCCCGGCCGTCGCGGCTGAGCTCGGGAGTGTCGCAGGACAATGTCTTCTTCACCTGCCACGCCACCAACCGCCCCCTGCCCCCGATGGGCGGCAAGTCGGCCCCGGCCGGGGTGCTGCACCTCGAGCGGCGGCGCTTCCTGTGGGACCGGCGGATGTTCGAGCGCATCCGCATATCCAATCACGGCGTCGAGGACGTGCTGCTGCCGATGTCGATCGACTACGGCGCGGACTTCGCGGACATCTTCGAGGTGCGCGGCACCGTGCGCGCGCGCAAGGGCGAGATCGCGCCGCCGACCACCGACGGACGCCGCGTGACCTTCGGCTACATGGGGCTGGACGGGGTCGAGCGGCGCAGCTGCGTGGCCTTCTCCGAGCCGCCGGCGCGGATGACGGCCTCGCGCGCCGAGTTCATGTTCAGCCTGCCGCGAGGCCGCAGCCTGGACCTCTACATCGAATGCGGGGCCGATCGCTGCGACGCCCCCTCCCCCGAACGCTGGCGGCTGCACGCCCTGCAGGCGCGGCTGGCCATGCGGACCAAGCGCCGGCGCGGGGCGTCGCTGCGCGGGCCGCGCAGCCCGCGCTTCAACGACTGGCTGGATCAGTCGCGGGCGGACGTGGCCCTGCTGACCACCGAACTGCCGACCGGCCCCTACCCCTATGCGGGGACGCCGTGGTTCTCGACCCCGTTCGGACGCGACGGCATCATCACCGCCTGGCAGATGCTGTGGCTGGACCCCTCGCTGGCCAGGGGGGTGCTGACCTACCTGGCCATGCGGCAGGCGACCGAGAGCTCGGCCTTCGCGGACTCGGCCCCCGGCAAGATCATGCACGAGACGCGGCGCGGCGAGATGTCGGCGCTGGGGGAGGTGCCGTTCGGCCTCTACTACGGCGGGGTCGACACCACCTGCCTGTTCGTGGCCCTGGCCGGCGCCTATGCGCGGCGCACGGCCGACTTCGACACCATCCGCCGGCTGTGGCCCAACCTGATCGCCGCCGTGGGCTGGATGCAGGAGCACGGCGACATCCAGAAGAACGGGCTGATCGCCTACCAGCGGGCGGCGGACACCGGCCTGTCCAACCAGGGCTGGAAGGACTCCGAGGACTCCATCTTCCACAGCGACGGCCGCTTCCCGAAGGGGCCCGTAGCCCTGCTGGAGGTGCAGGGCTACGCCTACTCGGCATGGCAGGCGATGGCCGATCTCGGCGGGCTGCTGGGCGATCCGAACGCGGCCGAGTGGGCGGCGAAGGCGGAGGCGACGCGGGCGCTTGTCGAGGAGCGGTTCTGGCTGGAGGACGAACAGTTCTACGCCGTGGCGCTGGACGGGGACGGCGCGCCGTGCCGGGCCATCGCCTCCAACGCCGGGCACCTGCTGTTCACCGGCCTGCCCTCGGCGCAGCGGGCGGCGGCGGTGGCCGGGCGGATGCTGTCGGCGGAGTTCCGCTCGGGCTGGGGCATTCGCACCCTGGCCACGGGGCAGCCGCGGTTCAATCCGATGAGCTACCACGACGGCTCGGTGTGGCCGCACGACACGGCGATGGCGGCGGCGGGCATGGCCCGCTACGGCGAGCGCCGGGCGGTGGCCATGCTGCTGGGCGAGATCTATGCGGCGGCGACGCATTTCCATCTGCGCCTGCCGGAGCTGTTCTGCGGCTTCGAACGGCTGCCGGGCGAGCCGCCGATCGCCTATCCGGTGGCCTGCCTGCCGCAGGCCTGGGCGGCCGGCTCGGTGTTCATGATGATGCAGGCGGCGCTGGGCGTCGGCGTCGACGCCCTGACCGGGACGGTCGACATCGACGATCCGCACCTGCCGCCGGGCATCGAGCATCTGGTGCTGTCCAACCTGCAGGTCGGCGAGGCGGTGGTGGACCTGGCCTTCGACCGCATGAACGGTCACACCGTGGTCACCCCCCGCAACCGCCGCGGGGACGTGCGGGTCCGGCTGCTGCGCTAACTCTAACGCTCCTCGCTCGGCGCCATGGTGGTAGGCAGTGGCTGGGCGCGCTCGCCCCGACGGTCACGCAACCGATACTTGCTCTGGTAGTCGCGGCGCTGCCTCGCGACCTCGTAGAGTACGATGCCGGAGCTGGTGCCGAGATTCAGGCTCTCGATCATACCGAACATCGGGACCGAGACGCACATCTCCGCGCGCTCCACCGCCCGTTCGCTGATGCCCACAGCCTCGCTGCCGAACCACACGGCGAGCTTGGTGAAAGCCGTGTAGTCGCCTTCGTGCAGGTAGATGCTGTGCTTGCCCTTCACGTGGGGCGACGTGACGACTGACCGAAAATTCTTGCGTTCGAGATGGTCGAAGCACTCGTCGGTGGTGTCAAACCGCCGAACAAAGGTCCACTTGACGGCCGAGACCGACGTCTTGGAGATCGAGCGGCGCTCGCGCAAATCCTGCCAATCGTCCGGCAGAGATCGGCGCGGATCGACAACATAGACCTTCTCGACGCCCAAGGCGTTTACGTTGCGGATCACGGTCCCGATGTTTGCGATGTCCGTCGGGTTCTCGAGCACCGCGATCAGGTTCTTGCACCGGAACGGCTTGATCGCGTCCGCCCGCTTCCGGACGGACGGCTTCGACCGCTCTTCCACGTCTTCAGTCATCATGCCCCACGAATAGCTCTGCAGCCCCAGACGATGATGAAGGGGCTGCTGTCACGCGTCTATCCCCAACCTCAGCCCAGCCCCCGCTCCAGCGCCTTGCGGAAAACGGTGGGCAGGGCCGTTCGGGCCTCGTCGGGAGCGGTCCACAGGAAGTCGCCTTCCCCCTCCCCCGCCCGGACCGACAGGGTCAGGGCGAAGTGGGTGAAGACGTGCTCGACGGCGCCGGCGTCGCGCCATTCGGCGGCGGCCGGGGGCGCGGGGTCGGCGGGGGCGCCCCAGTCCGAGGTGGGCAGGCCCAGCATGCCGCCGAGCAGCCCCTTGTCCGGCCGGCGCACGAGGGCGACGCGGCCCGCGTCGTCGCGCAGCACCCAGGCGACGCCGTGGCGGCGCGGACGTTCGGGCTTGGGGGACTTCAGGGGCCAGCGCTCGGGCGCGCCCAACTGGAAGGCGGCGCAGAAGCCGGTCAGGGGGCAGGCGTGGCAGACCGGGCGGCCGGGGCGGCAGACCGTGGCGCCGAGGTCCATCAGGGCCTGGGCCCAGTCGCCCGGACGGTCGTCCGCGACCAGCGCGCCGGCGAGGCGGCGCAGCTCCGGCTTGGCGGCGGGCAGCGGCGTCTCGACGGCGAACAGCCGGGCCATGACGCGCTCGACATTGCCGTCGACGACGTTGGCGGCGCGGCCGAAGGCGATCGCGGCCACCGCCGCCGCCGTGTAGGGGCCGACGCCGGGCAGGGCCAGCAGGCCGGCCTCGCTGTCCGGGAAGACGCCGCCGTGGTCGCGGGCCACGGCGCGGGCGCAGGCCAGCAGGTTGCGGGCGCGGGCGTAGTAGCCGAGGCCGGCCCAGGCGGCCATGACCTCGGCGTCCCCGGCGGCGGCGAGATCGAAGACCGTGGGCCAGCGGGTGGTAAAGGCGGTGAAGTAGGGCGCGGCGTGGACGGTGGTGGTCTGCTGCAGCATCACCTCGGACAGCCAGACCCGGTAGGGATCGGGCCGCGCGCCGCCGGTCGCCCGCCAGACCAGCGGCCGGGCGTGGGCATCGTACCAGTCGAGCAGGGCGGCGCGGAGGGCGGGAACGTCGGTCGGGACGGCGGGCATCGGTCCGCGCTATAGACCAGGAATGCGCCGCCCGCTGCCCACCGATGACGAGGTCCGCGAAATCCTGTCGCGGCGGCGCACCCGTCCGGCCCCGCGCCCGGCGCCCAAGGCGGGGCGGGCCCTGCAGGGGCTGATTAAGGAGCTGGACGCGAAGCTGGGCCGCGGGGCCGGGGCGCTGGAGCCGCGCTGGCGCGAGATCGTCGGCGAGCGGCTGGCCCGGGTGACCCGCCCGCAGAAGCTGAGCAAGGGCCGCGACGGCAAGGGCGGGACGCTGGAGCTGCGCGTGGCCGGGCCGGCGGCGCTGCTGGTGCAGCATCAGTCGGAGGAGATCCTGCAGCGGGTCAATCTGTTCCTCGGGCCCGGCAGCGTCGAGAAGCTGCGCATCGCCCAAGGGCCGGTGAAGCCCCTGGCCGACGCGCCGGCGCCGCCGCGGCGCAAGGAAGTGCAGCCGCCGCTGCCGGCGGCGGTCGAGGCTGAGCTGAAGACGTCTGTGGAGACCGCGCCCGATCCCCTGAAGGGACCGCTGGAGCGGCTGGGACGGGCGGTGCTGGGCGGAGGGCGGAAGTGACGGCGGAGGAATGGCCGGCCCCGAGGTTCGACCGGGTGGCCGCGGCCTTTATCGCGGCGCCGCTGTTCGCCAGCCTGTTGACGGGGGCCGGCCTGGCGACGTTCACCGGCGGCGCCATGGGGCCCTGGCTGCCGATGGCGTTCGGCATCGCCGTCGTCGCCCTGATGGTGGCCGCGCCCCTGACGGTGGTGCTCGGGATCCCGGCCTACCTGCTTCTGAGGCGGCGGGTGAAGGCCCGGCTGACGGGGTCGGCGCTGACAGGCGCAGCCATCGCCGCGACGCCGTGGCTGGCCGTCGTGCTGGCCGGCGCGGCGAGCGGCTCGCTGGCCGAGCCCTGGACGATCCTCTGGCCGCTCGGCCTCCTGATCGTCGTCGGGGCGGCGTCCGGCGCACTGTTCTGGTGGATCGCCTTCGCCCCCCGGGGCCGCCGCGGCCCCGCGGCCCGTTGACAAAACTTCGCCCTTTCTGTTCTCGAAAACCACGGACGCGCGACTTTCCGGGGAATCGCGCGATGCTCCCGAATCCCGTTCCAGTGAGGAAGACGCCATGAGCGCCAGGAACTCGAAATTCGCCGCCATGAGCCGCCGCGCGGCGATCACCGCCGCGGCCCTGGCCTCGATGGCCGCCCTCGCCGGGTGCGGCGGCGCCGGCGGCGCGGGCGCGGCCGCCGAAGGCGACATGGGCATGGGCGCGCCGGAAGGCGCCAAGGTCACCGTGGTGGAATACGCCTCGGTCACCTGCCCGCACTGCGCCGCCTGGCAGGAGCAGGTCTGGCCGGCCTTCAAGGCCAAGTACGTCGACACCAACAAGGTGCGCTACGTGTTCCGCGAACTGCCGACGCCGCCCGCCAACGTGGCCGTGGCCGGCTTCATGATCGCCCGCTGCGCCGGCGAGGACAAATATTTCGACGTCGTCCACGACATCATGGCCAGTCAGGCCGAGTGGCGGACGGGGGTGAACCCGCGCGACACCTTGTTCCGCGTGGGCAACGGCGCCGGCCTGTCGAACCAACAGATCGAGGACTGCATCAAGGATCCGGAGGGCCTGAAGGCCGCCGACGAGCGCGCCCGCGCCGCGGTGGCGGCGGGCGTCAACGGCACCCCGGCCTTCTTCGTCAACGGCACCCAGGTGATCACCCCCGGCGGCGAGGGCGCGAGCCTGGAAGACCTGTCGAAGGCGATCGACGCCGAACTGGCGAAGTAGGCCGGCATGGCGGCGGTGCGGCGCTCCCTGCTGATCGCGGCGCTGGCCCTGCTGGCGCCGCTGGCCGCCGCGCCGGCCACGGCCGTGGAACAGGTCGCGCCGGTGACCGCCGCCGACCGGAGCATCGGCCGCGCCGACGCGCCGGTGACGGTGATCGAGTACGCCTCCTTCGCCTGCCCCAGCTGCGCCGACTGGCACCGCTTCGTCTGGCCGCTGTTCAAGCAGCGGCTGGTCGACACGGGGCAGGTGAGGTTCGTGTTCCGCAACCTGCCGACCCAGCCGGAGCAGATGTCGCTGCCGGCGGCGGCGCTGGCCCGCTGCGCCGCGCCGGAGCGGTTCTTCGAGGTGACCTCGATCCTGATGGCCGGACAGGCGGCGGTGCTGCGCGGCGGCGACCGGGCCGACTGGTACGCCCCCGCCATCGCGGCCAGCGGGCGGAGCCAGGCGCAACTCGAGGCCTGCGCCACCACGACCGAGACGCGCGCGGCGATCAACCGCGACATCGACAGCGCCCACGCGGCGGGGGCGCACCACACGCCCAGCTTCTTCGTCAACGGCCGGCCGGTGAGCGACCGGTCGCTGGGCGGGCTGGAAGTCGCGGTTCGCGCCGCCCTGGCCGAGCGCTGAGGACGCCGCCCGGGTGCAGTTCCAGCGCCTCAGACTGGTCGGCTTCAAGTCCTTCGTCGACCCGACGGAGTTCCACATCGAGCCTGGCCTGACCGGCATCGTCGGCCCCAACGGCTGCGGCAAGTCCAATGTGCTGGAGAGCCTGCGCTGGGTGATGGGGGCCAACTCGGCCAAGGCCATGCGTGGCCAGGGCATGGACGATGTGATCTTCGCCGGGGCCGCCAATCGCCCGCCGCGCAGCCACGCCGAGGTCCAGCTGACCATCGACAACGCCCAGCGCCGGGCGCCGCAGCCATTCACCGACAGCCCCATGCTGGAGGTGTCGCGGCGCATCGACCGGGGCCAGGGCTCGACCTACCGCATCAACGGCAAGGAGGTGCGGGCCCGGGACGTGCAGCTGCTGTTCGCCGACGCCTCGACCGGGGCCAACTCGCCCGCTCTCGTGCGGCAGGGGCAGATCTCGGAGCTGATCGCCGCCAAGCCGCAGAACCGCCGGCGCATCCTCGAAGAGGCCGGCGGGGTGGCCGGGCTGCATACCCGGCGGCACGAGGCCGAGCTGCGGCTGAAGGCGGCCGAGGCCAATCTGGAGCGGCTGGACGACATCGGCCGCGAGCTGGAGACCACCCTGACCCGGCTGAAGCGCGAGGCGCGGCAGGCGGAGAAGTACAAGAAGATCTCGGCCGAGATCCGGGCCCTGCAGGCGGCGCTGCTGTACGTGCGCTGGAACGACGCTCGCGTGGCGGCGGAAGGCGCGGCGCAGGAGCTGGCCGAGGCAGACCGGGCGGTGCTGGAGGCGACCACCGCCTCGGGCCGGGCGCAGACGGCGGCGCTGAACGCCCAGGAGGCGCTGAAGCCGGCGCGCGAGGAGGACGCGGTGGCCGGAGCGCTGCTGCACCGCGCCTCGCTGGAGCGCGACCGGCTGGACATGGCCGAGCAAGCAGCACGGGCCGAGGTGGAGCGGCTGAAGGCCGAGGGGGCGCGCATCGCCGCCGACATCGAGCGCGAGACGGCCATGGCCGGCGACGCCGAGGGCGAGCTGGCGCGGCTGGCGGCGGCGCTGGAGGCCCTGTCGGCGGAGATCGCGGCCGCGCCGGCGCGCGGTCCGGAGCTGGAGGCGGCGCTG
>JAEYTA010000064.1 GCA_023434265.1 Pseudomonadota bacterium | reverse complement strand
TCCTGCCCGAAGGCGCGCGGCGAGCAAGCGAAGGCCATCCACTCGACCTTCGACGAGGACCCCGGGCGATATGCGTCTCCCCGGCTTCATCGCTCGACCACAGCCCGCCGTCGTCGAGGTCGTGGATACGACGCCCTCCCCATCGACGGGGTGGGAAGGAGCGTAAGGGCGGTTCTATCCCCGGTGCGTTACGGACGCTGCCTTTTTTACAAGCCGTTGAAATCGCTGGGGGCGAGGGAGCGGAATTACACAGTCCAAACATTAACTCCCGGCGCCGTTCGGGGGCCGCTGCTTCCGGCGGCGGAGCGGTGGCGGAGACTGCTGGTTCATCACAGCGAGCACAACGAGGCACGACGAACACGACGGGGCCGGCGCTTTCTGCGGCGCCCGCAGGGCGACGCCTTGAATGATGGCGGGCCTGCGGCCCGCGGGCGGTGGGGACGGGCGCGGTCCCGTCGTGTCCTTTGTGGTCCGTCGTGTTCGTCGTGATGAACCAGCGAAGCGAGCCGCAGGCGCCGTCGGTGAGGGTGCGGCGAAAGACTACCCGAACCGTCCCGCCTCGACGCGGACGAACTGGGCGTGTCCCTCGAGGCCTTCGAACAGGGCGCGTTCGGTGCCGGTGAGGAAGGCCTGCAGGCCCAGCGCCTCGATCTCGTCGAACAGGGCCGCGCGGCGGGCGGCGTCGAGGTGGGCGGGGGCCTCGTCCAGCAGCAACACCGGCGGGGCCGGCTGGCCGGCGAGGCGGGTCAGCTGGGCGAGGACGAGGTTGAGCACCAGCGCCTTCTGCTCGCCCGAGGAGCCCTCGGCGGCGGGGCGGTTCTTCTCGCGGTGCAGCGCCGTCAGGTCGGAGCGGTGCGGGCCGAACAGGGAGCGGCCGGCGGCGGCGTCGCGGGGGCGGGCGACGCGCAGGCCCTCGCGCAGGCGGGCGGCGATGGCGGCGAGGTCAGCGCCGTCGGCGGCCATCCGCTCGGCCTCGCCGTCGAGGCCGAGGTCGGCCTGGGGAAAGGGCCGGTCGTTGCGGGCGTCGATGGCGGTCTGCAGGATGCGCAGGGCCGCGGCCCGGGCGGTGGCGGCGGCGGCGCCGGATTCGGCGAGGCGGACCTCCAGCGCGTCGAGCCACAGCGGGTCGGCCTCGCGCCCCTCGGCCCCGTCGACGAGCAGGCGCAGCCGCTCCTTGAGCGCCTTTTCGTAGGTCGTCACCGAGGCGGCGTGGTCGGGATCGGCGGCGAAGACCAGCCGGTCGAAGAATTTCAGCCGCGCGGCGCGGGCGTCGGAGAACAGCCGGTCCTGCTCGGGCGTGGCCCACACCGGGCGCAGGTGGTCGAGCAGGCGGCCGGGCGGGGCGGTCTCGCCGTCGATGCGCACGATGCGGCGAGCGGCGCCCGGCGACTGGACGCCGGTGCCGATCTTCGTCTCGTCGTCGCCGTCGGTGAGGGTCGCGGAGACGGCCCAGGCCCGGCCGCCGGTCTCGCCGGGTTCGCGCCGGCCCATCTCCGGCGCAGAGGCGCCGCGCAGGCCCTTGCCGGGGGTGAACAGGCTCAGCGCCTCAAGGACGTTGGTCTTGCCGGCGCCGTTGGGGCCATGAAGCACCACCGACGCCGCCTCGATGGACAGGGTCGCGCTCGCGTAGGAGCGGAAGTCGGTGAGGGCGAGGGCGGTGATCACCAGATCTGGCTACACGATTCAGGCCGGCGAGACGAAAGGGTCCCTTGATCAGCCTCCGTGGCGCGCCTTCCAGTCGTCCAGGAGGCCCACGAGCGCATCGGGCTTCACCTCAAGCAACGGGGAGAAATAACCGTCGGCCTCGGATGGCAGCCCCCGGAAGACCCACATCCCGAAGGCCCTTCGTTCGGGCTGGTCTTTGAGCGCGTAAAGCGCGAAGGCGCCCTTCGGTGTCCGAAGAACCCAGAAGCGATCGACGTCGCTCCAGCGAACCACCGCCTTCTGACGGAAACCCGTGGTTTGGAACCCCTCCCCCGACAGGACAAGGCTGGCCGGACGCAGCATTTTGCCAAGCAGGACCGCCGCGATGTAGCCCGCGCCGAGGAGCCAACCCCAACCGATGACGACCAGCAGAGTGTCGCCACTCCGTATCAGGAAGAGCCCCGCGAGAGCGATCAGAACAGGTATCAGGAACCGCCAAACTTCCGGCAGGCGCTTTACCTGAATGACGCGCAGATGCTCCGTCACACCCTCAGCGGCATCAGCACGTACTGCACGCCCGGGTCGCCGGGATCCAGCACCAGCGTCGGGCTGGCCGGGTCGGCGAATTTGAAGTGGGCCGTCTCGCCGGTGATCTGGCCGGCGACGTCGAGCAGGTAGCGGGCGTTGAAGCCGATCTCGAAGGGCTCTTCGGAGTAGCCGATCTCGACCTCCTCGACGCCCTGCCCGGCCTCCATGTTGCGCACCGTCAGCGTCACGCGGTCCAGCTCGAAGGCCAGCTTCACCGAGCGGCTCTTCTCGGCCGAGATGGTGGCGACGCGGTCGACGGCCGAGGCGAAGACGGCGTTGTCGATATCGGCCTGCTTGTCGTTGCCCTTGGGGATGACGCGCATGTAGTCGGGGAAGGCGCCGTCGATGACCTTCGACGTCAGGCTGGCCTGGCCGAACTCGAAGCGGATCTTCTGCGGAGACACCATCACCTCGACCGGGCCGGAGCCGTCGTCGAGCAGGCGGCGGACCTGGTCGACGGTCTTGCGCGGCACGATGACGCCGGGGCCGCCGGCGGCGCCTTCGGGCGCGGGCGTCTCGGCCAGCGCCAGGCGGTGGCCGTCGGTGGCCACGGCGCGCAGCAGCGGAATGCCGGCCTCGGCCACGGTGTGGAGGTAGAGGCCGTTCAGATAGTAGCGTGTCTCCTCGGTGGAGACAGCGAAGCGGGTCTTGTCGATCAGCCGGGCCAGGTCTTCCTTGGCGAGGGTGAAGCGGGCGCCCGAGGTGTCGGTGGACATCACCGGGAAGTCGCCGGCCGGCAGGACCGGCAGGTTGAACTTGGAGCGCCCGGCCTGGACCACCAGGCGGGGGTCGTCGCCGGAATAGCTGAGCGAGACCTCGGCGCCATCGGGCAGCTTGCGGACGATCTCGTAGAGGGTGTGGGCCGGGGCGGTGATCTGGCCCTCGACGTTCACCTGGGCCTCGGCCTCGTCGACCATCTCCATGTCGAGGTCGGTGGCGGCGAAGCTGAGCCTGTCGCGGCCGGCCGAGAGCAGGACGTTGGAAAGGATCGGAATGGTGTTGCGCCGTTCGACCACGCTCTGCACGTGCCCGAGGGCCTTGAGGAGCGCGGAACGTTCGATGGTCAGCTGCATGTGGTGGTCTCGCCCCGCGGCGACTCAGAGGCCGCCTCTGCACTATGGGCCCGTGACACTAGCGGATTGGGTGGAAGGGGCAAGGAAGGGTCGAGGGTCGAGGGGCGAGGGGCGAGGGAAGACGCCTCACGCATGTGTGGATAACGGGCGGCCGCCGCGCGTGTTCAAGCCCGAGAGCCGGAGACGCCCTCGCCCCTCGCCCCTAGACCCTAACCCCTGAGCTTGCGCGTCAGCGCCTCGACGTCGCGGGCGATCTGGTCGTCCTGGGCCATCAGCTCCTCGATCTTGCGGACGCCGTGCAGGACCGTGGTGTGGTCGCGCCCGCCGAAACGGCGGCCGATGTCGGGGTAGGAGCGGGTGGTGTGCTGCTTGCACAGGTACATGGCGATCTGGCGCGGGCGGGCCACCGAACGGGTGCGGCGCTCCGACAGCAGGTCGGCCTGCTTGAGGGTGAAGTGCTCGGCGACGGTCTTCTGGATCTCGTCGACGGTGATGCGGCGCTCGGGGCCGCCGCGCAGGGCCGAGCCGAGCAGGGCCTTGGTCTCGTCGAGGCCGAGGCTGGACAGGCGGGCGCCGGCGACGGCGGCGAGGGTGTTCACCGCCCCCTCCAGTTCGCGCATCGAGCCGGGGGTGCGGTCGACGAGGTGCTCGAGCACCTCGGCCCGGACCTCGCCGGAGACGACGCCGAGACGGGCGAGTGCCTCGATGCGGTTGCGGGCCACGGCCAGCTTGAGGGCGCGGTCGGCCGGCTCCACCGGGCAGGTCAGGCCCGAGGCGAGGTGGCTGCGCAGGCGCGGCTCGATCTCGGTCAGCGCCATCGGCGGCTTGTCGGCCGAGAGCACGATCTTCTTGCCGTCCTCGATCAGGGCGGTGAGGGTCGAGAGCAGCTCTTCCTGGGTCGAGGCCTTGCCGCCGACGAACTGGACGTCGTCGATGAGCAGCATGTCGGCCGAGCGCAGGGAGTCCTTGAAGGCCGCGGTGGAGCGGTCCTGCATGGCGCGCACGAAGGTCGACAGGAAGCGCTCGGCGGTCAGGTAGACCACCCGGGCGTCCGGGCGCAGGCGCTGGGCCTCCCAGGCGATGGCGTTGAGCAGGTGGGTCTTGCCGT
>JAEYTA010000216.1 GCA_023434265.1 Pseudomonadota bacterium | reverse complement strand
CCACGTCACCGTCGGCCAGATCGGCGGCATGTACCGCGGCGACTACCGCCGCAAGTCGACCCTGGCCGAGTACGGCTTCCGCCTGCCCAGCTGCATCGACAACCGCCCGCTCAAGTTCGACGAGTGGAACGCCATGCGGCCCCAGACGGTGTTCGTCTCGGCCACCCCCGGCGACTGGGAGATGGACCAGTCCGGCGGCGTCTTCGTCGAACAGGTCATCCGCCCCACCGGCCTGATCGACCCCCCGGTCGAGATCCGCCCCGTCTCCGGCGCCACGCGCAACCAGGTCGACGACGTCATCGACGAGGTCAAGGCCGTCGCCCGCAACGGCTACCGCTCCCTCGTCACCGTCCTGACCAAGAAGATGGCCGAGGACCTGACCGAGTACATGCACGAGCAGGGCGTGCGCGTCCGCTACATGCACTCCGACGTCGACACCCTGGAGCGGATCGAGATCCTGCGCGACCTGCGCCTCGGCTCGTTCGACGTGCTGATCGGCATCAACCTGCTGCGCGAGGGCCTCGACATCCCCGAGTGCGGCCTGGTCGCCATCCTCGACGCGGACAAGGAGGGCTTCCTGCGCTCCGAGACCAGCCTGATCCAGACCATCGGCCGCGCCGCCCGCAACGTCGACGGCCGCGTCATCCTCTACGCCGACCGCATGACTGGCTCGATGGAGCGCGCCATCGCCGAGACCAACCGCCGCCGCGAGAAGCAGCAGGCGTACAACGCCGCCCACGGCATCACACCGGAGTCGGTCAAGCGCGACATCAAGGAGATCCTCGCCAGCCCCTACGAGTCCCGCGAGCTCGACCGCCTCACCGCCCCCGGCGTCCGCGACGAGAGCAAGCCGTTCGTGGGCACCAACTTCCAGGCCGCCCTCAAGGACCTCGAAGGCCGCATGCGCGAGGCCGCCGCCAACCTCGAGTTCGAGGAGGCCGCCCGCCTGCGCGACGAGATCAAGCGCATGAAGCTGATGGACCTCGAGTTCGCCAACGACATCATGACGGCGGAGGGCCAGGCCGTGGACAAGGAGGCCCCGAAGCGGGACCGGGCCGCCGCGCGGGCGGAGAAGGCGGCGGCGTTCAGGAAGGGGCGGTAGGGGAACGGAATAGAGAAACCGACCCCGCCTCGTGCTAATATTCTCCGGACGCGTGATTCTGGGGTGTGCTCTGGACCTGACGTTGACCATTGCGAACGGTGCTGGCTGGCTGTCAGAGTATCAGACGCTGATTGCTGCCCTTATTGCCCTCGTCGGGGCAGCGGTGGGGGTAGTCGCTCTTAATCGGCAGACACAAGCTCAGGCCCAAATAGCCGCCGAAGCGCTAGCTCATGCAGATGCTCGCGAGCGGGCGCAAAGTCTCGCTGAGCGCGCTGCGCTCGCTTCATTGCTGCATGCCGACCTAATTCAGCTTGGACAAGATGCCGAGCAGTTCATTTTCTCTGTAGACAATGCGCAGGCTGCAGGAATTTGCGGGCGTGAACTAGCCCACGAACTTACGTCCTATTCACGTAGTCTATTGGACTTCAATCTCGCCCTGACTTGGAGGGATCTCTCCCGATTAGACGTGAGAGACGTCATGCAGGTTCGTTGCGTAAAGCACCTTCATGCTCAGTTGCTAAGGGAGATATCTCACCAAAGCGAGGCGATTTCCGTTGAGGTGCCCCTCCTGAAGATGACTGGCTTCCAGATCGATGCCGAAGAGAGTGCGTTGACGGCGGTATCCGAGCGCGCTCAGGATCTCAAGGCTGAGATTGACTCATATACCCGCGATCTTGCAGAGAGGTATCATATGCCTAAGGCAACGTCGGAGGGGCTTGGTGGATCGGATCATCAGCAGGACGGCGATCGACGCGTGGAACGCAAGCCGGCGCTCGCGAAGGGCCGCGGCTGAGGCTGTTCTGAATCAAATCCAGTCGGAAGGCTGTAAGGATCGAGACGGGATCCACCGTCACCCGCGAAGCGATCGTTACAAGGTCTGTGAAACGCCGAGTTTTATTGTAACCTTCGACTGTGACCATGACGCTGGCATCCTACGTGTCATGTTCATTTATCGGCGTGGCTCGGCTGCGGCCCGGAAACTGATGAACGACATCGAAGCTTTGCTCAGTGCTCCACCGATACAGGCCGTCTAGCTACTCCGCCGCCACGGCCGAGTTGTACGCATACGTCTTCCACGTGGGCGCATACGTCTCGTCCGCCTGATTGCCCCACACGGCCCAGCCCGGCCGCTCGCCGCGCGCGAACAGCTCCAGATAATCCGGCGGGCTGCACCGCTCGATCAGCTCGTACTGCTCGTCGGGCTTGCGGCTGTGCTCGCGCTTCCGCGTCTGGATCATGTTGACCTGGCTGCGGCCGGGGGCCTCGGTGCGGGCGTTCTTGCCGCGGGTGCCGAACAGGATCAGCTCGGTGACATTGCGGAAGTAGAAGCCGACGCCGCGTCCGTCCGAGCCGCCGTCCTTGCGGATCTTGTGCCAGACGAGGTTGGATTTGTACTGGAAGCCCCAAGCCTCCATGACCCGCAGCCCCTCGGGCAGCAGGGCGTTCGGCACCCACATGTACAGGTGCGCCGTGTCCTGCGCGACCTCGGCCACCGGCAGGGCGCAGATGTCGTCCAGCGTCATGGTCGGATAGCGGTTCAGCCGCTTGTGCTCCGGGGCCACCTTGCCGGTCCGGTTCTGGAACTGCCACGGCGGGTCGGCGAGGATGGTGCGGAACTTCCGCCCGCGCGCAAAGGCGCGCAGGTTCTCGACGGGATCGGGAAGGTCAGCGTCGTAGGCCATGGGTCACTCCGCGCCCGAAACGAATCGGGTCGCACGTTACGAAGGGTAACGTCGCAGCCGCACGATCCCCACACGAAATCCTTACGATCTGTATAGGTGGTTCGCAGTTTGTTCCAGCGGTTGCACCTTGGGCGGAGCAATCACTCGCTGACACACGCAGGGGTGATGCCGAACACCAGAACCGGGCAAGCCCCGTTGCGTCCGGCGTTCAGGCGATAGAGCAGCTTGCCCATCCAGGTGGTGCTGGCGCCGTATTTCGCGGCGGTCGTCCGAGGCTTGCCGTCCTTCATTTCGATCTGGCCGCTTTTGGTCAATGCTGGTCCCAGTCTCTTGATGAACTCGGTCATCGCAGTGCCACGCGTTACAAGGACGCCGACATCAACTACGCCCGTCTGGGCGAACGCAGAGAATGCATAGAGATCGCGGTCAAAGGTCTGGTCCTTGCTGTTCCATTCCAGATCGAAGGCCACCTTGCCTTTGACGTAGTCGACCTTGTGACCATCCAGGTATTTCTCCCGGGTGATGGTTTCGGGATCCATCTTCTCGTACCGTGGCTTCTTCAGGGGGGCGCCACTCTTGCCGGTGGTCACATATCGCTTCGCGATCTTCTGAACGTGGAGGTCCCCGCGAATTATCGTTTCGCGCCAGTCCTTGGGCCGGAGGCTGGCGGAGAGCAGCTTCGGAATCTCCGACTCGTTGCCTCCGGCGGTCCGGATCATCGTTTCAGTGATCTCGAAGTCCCGTAGCGCCTGACACAATTCCTCGAATGCCTCGCGATGGCTCACGGACAGAATCGTGGCCGCGCTGCGGTAGCTGTAGACCTCGTATTTCTCCAGCAGGTCGGGGGGGACCATCCGTTCGACAAGCGAGCGGGGGTCGGCCGCCTCCCCAGGCTCCAGCGCGATTTCGTCGCGCGAGATCTCTTCTTCAAAGGCGTCGTCGTCATCGCTCATGCGGGAAGGATGCGATGGATTCCCGCTTGGCGACAACGTCCGGCTGATCCGGGGGGTGGCGCTGGGTTCGACAAGGAGCCAGGACCCTCAGCCTGTGTGGCACTCGCGGCAGCACCAATAGCAACCGTTGCACTGGGAGTAGGTCTTCTTGGCTTCCTTGACGGCGTCCTGACAGTTCGCATGCCAACCGAGTTGAAGGCGGTTTTCAGCAGCGGGCGGAAAACTGCATCCGTCCGTATGGACTTCGTGGTCGCCGTTAGACTGCTCGTTGGTATTCACGTAATAGTTCGGCATCTCATAGCTCCTCTCCCCTACAGTAGGGCGATTCGCTCCGCGACTACTGTTCGCCGAACGTGGAGTTTCATTATGAATTGCTGCTCGCCGTCATGCAGGCGGTCGAGGCCGTGACCGCCGCGGCCGGCCGCCCCGACTTCACCCTGACCGAGCTCTATGCCCGCGAACCCGACCTCGCCGCCCGCTTCCCCGCCAACCGCCACGTCCGCGAGAAGATGCGCCAGCAGCTGCAGGTGCTGAGGGACCGGGGCTGGCTGAGGCTCGAGGGCCGGGGGCGGTATCGGCTGGCCTGAGGCCGGCGCCGCCCCCTCCACCGCGCTGCGCGCGGTCCCCCTCCCCGCAAAGCGGGGAGGTGAGGCCGAGGCCGGCGTCACGCTCACCTCCCCACGCGTGGGGAGGTGGCTCGGCGGCGCAGCCGGCGAGACGGAGGGGGCGGCGCAGGCGGCGGGACAGACGCCCGTCCGGCAGGCTGGCCGGCAAGGCGATGAAGGGTAGCCCTGCCCGCGGGGAGCGGCCCGTCCTCCATCTCCCGCTGCCGGCAACCCTCGGGCTCGACCGGAGACGAACCGGGGGCGGGGAGCGCCCCGATCCCCAACCCCGCGCCCTCGCCGGAAGCGGGACTCTGAAGACCTTCCCTCCCGCCCCTTCGCGCCCCTTTCCCTGCCTTCCCGCCCCGCCTGCGTCCGAATCTGACGTCCACCACGTGCACGATGACCGGGTCGGATGGCGAAGGAAGGAGGAAAGCCATGCCCAGCCCGCCCGACCCCGAAGCCGCCCCGGACGGCCCGCCGCCGCGCCGGCGCCTGCCGCGCACCCGCTACGTCAGCGCCAGCCCCGAGACCTGGAGCCTGATCCGCGGGGCCTATCTGTCCGGCCTGTCGGCCCCGACGGTGGCGGCGCGCTTCGGCGTCTCGGTCACCGCCCTGCGCAAGCGGGCCGCGCGCGAGGGCTGGACCAAGCGGGCCTACGCCGCCCAGGCGACGCCGTGGATCGGCCCGACCCGCGACCCCGGCTCCACCGCCC
>JAEYTA010000022.1 GCA_023434265.1 Pseudomonadota bacterium | reverse complement strand
CCCTGGGCGCGCGGCGCGACGCGGTGGCGGCGGCGGAACAGCAGGCGGAGCAGGCGGAAGGCGGCCTCAGCGAGGCGCAGGCGCGGCTGGGCCAGCTGGCCCCGGCGGCGCCCTCGGCGGCGCGGGTCGAGGAGATCTTCTTCCGCCCCGGCGAGTGGGCGGCGGCCAATCAGCCGGTGCTGGCCCTGCTGCCGGACCGCGAGGTCAAGCTGGTGTTCTTCGTGCCCGAGGCGGAGATGGCGCTGTACCGGCCGGGCCGGACGGTGCGCTTCGCCTGCGACGGCTGCGCCGGCAAGGGGACGGCCCGGATCAGCTGGGTCAGCCCGCGGCCGGAGTTCACCCCGCCGGTGCTCTACAGCCGCGGCAGCCGCGACCGGCTGGTCTACCGCGTCGAGGCGCGGCCCGAGGGGGCGGCGACGCTGAACCCCGGCCTGCCGGTGGATGTCACGCCGTTGGAGGCGGGGGAGTGAAGACGTCCCGAAATCTCCCCTTCCCCTCGAGGGGGAAGGGGTCGGGGGATGGGGTGGAGGCACGTCCTCAACCGAACGGAGCGCGGGAGGCGTCGCCGAGCGACGGCCGGAGCCCATCCGCGCCCCCCGACGACCATCCTGCCTCCACCCCCTCCCAACCCTCCCCCCTCGAGGGGGAGGGCTCTGATGCGGTCATCGACGTGCGGGGGCTGAACAAGTCGTTCGGCGCCCTGCACGCGGTGAAGGACTTCGGCATCGTGGTCGAGCGCGGGCGCATCTGCGGCTTCCTGGGGCCGAACGGGGCGGGGAAGACGACGACGCTGCGCATGCTGTGCGGCCTGCTGACGCCCGATTCCGGCGAGGGGAGGGTGCTGGGCTTCGACGTGCTGAGGCAGTCGCGCGAGATCAAGCGGCGGGTCGGCTACATGACGCAGAAATTCTCGCTCTACGAGGACCTGTCGATCGAGCAGAACCTGACCTTCACGGCGCGGGTGCACGAGCTGGACCGGCGGCGCGAGCGGGTGCAGGCGGCGCTGGACGGGCTGGGGCTGACGGCGCGGCGGGCGCAGCTGGCGGGGACGCTGTCGGGCGGCTGGAAGCAGCGGCTGGCGCTGGCGGCGGCGACCCTGCACGAGCCGGAATTGCTGCTGCTGGACGAGCCGACGGCGGGGGTGGACCCGGAGGCGCGGCGCACCTTCTGGGATGAGATTCACGCCCTGGCGGGGCAGGGCATGACGGTGCTGGTCTCGACCCACTACATGGACGAGGCCGAGCGCTGCCACGAGATCGCCTACGTGGTCGGCGGGCGGACGCTGGCGCGCGGCACGGCGGACGAGGTGATCGACGCCTCGGGACTGGTGACCTTCCACGCGGAGGGGCCCGGCGCGGACCGACTGGCGGGCGAGCTGCGCGGGCGGCCGGGGGTCGAGATGGCGGCGCCGTTCGGCACGGTGCTGCACGTCTCCGGTCGCGACCGGGCGGCGCTGGAGGCGGCGATCGCGCCGTACCGCAAACCGCCGCTGGTGTGGAGCGAGACGCGGCCGACGCTGGAGGACGTTTTCATCCAGCTGATCCACGACCGCGCAGCCGTGAAGGCGAGGGCGGCGTGATCTCGTTGACGCGCACCTGGGCGGTGATGGCCAAGGAGTTCGTGCAGCTGACGCGCGACCGGTTGACCTACGCCATGATCCTGATGCTGCCGATCGTGCAGCTACTGCTGTTCGGCTACGCCATCAACGACGACCCGCGGAACCTGCCGACGGCGGTGCTGGTGCAGGACCAGGGCGGCTTCTCGCGTTCGATCCTGACGGCGCTGGACAACAGCGGCTATTTCGAGGTGACCCGCGTGGCGCGGAGTACGGCGGAGCTGGACCGGGCGCTGGCGCGCGGCGAGGCGCAGTTCGCCGTGATCATCCCGGGCGACTTCACGCGAAGGGTGGTGCGCGGCGACCGGGCGCAAATTCTTGTCGAAGCCGACGCCTCGGACCCGTCGGCCACCTCGGGGGCGGTGGCGGCGCTGGCGGCCCTGCCGGAGCAGGCGCTGGCGCGCGAGCTGACGGGGCCGTTGGCAGGGCGGGCGGCGGGAGAGGCGCCGTTCGAGGTGGTCGTGCACCGGCGCTACAATCCCGAGGCCGTCACGGCCTACAACATCGTGCCGGGCCTGCTGGGCGTGATCCTGTCGATGACGCTGGTGATGATGACCTCGCTGGGCATGGCGCGGGAGCGCGAGCGGGGCACGATGGAGAGCCTGCTGGCCACGCCGGTGCGGCCGATCGAGGTGATGGTCGGCAAGCTGACGCCCTATGTGCTGGTCGGCCTGGTGCAGGCGGCCGTGATCCTGGTCATGGCGCGGGTGCTGTTCGCGGTGCCCATGGCCGGCGGCTGGCTGGCGCTGGGCGCCGGCCTGCTGCTGTTCATCGTCGGCTCGCTGGCGCTGGGCTTCCTCATCTCGACGGTGGCGAAGACCCAGCTGCAGGCGATGCAGATGAGCTTCTTCTACATGCTGCCGTCGATCCTGCTGTCGGGCTTCATGTTCCCGTTCCGGGGAATGCCGGACTGGGCCCAGACGATCGGCACGGCGATCCCCGTCACCCACTTCCTGCGGGTGGTGCGGGGATCGCTCCTCAAGGGCGTGGGGCTGGAGAACGCCGGCCCCAGCCTGCTGGCCCTGAGCCTGTTCGTGGGGGTCGTGGGCGCGCTGGCGATGCTTCGCTACCGCACGACGCTCGACTAGGCCGCGCTCAGCCGGACGTCGACGTTGCCGCGGGTGGCGTTGGAGTAGGGGCAGACGGCGTGGGCCTTCTGGATCAGGTCGTCGATGATGGACTGGTCGAGGCCGTGGTCGACGACCTTCAGCTCGATGTCGAGGTTGAAGCCCTCGCCCTTGTCGTTCTTGCCGAAGCCGACGGTGGACTGGACCTTGGTGTCGGGCCCGACGGGCGAGCCGGCCTTGCCCGAGACCAGCCGCAGGGCGCCGAGGTAGCAGGCGGCGTAGCCGGTGGCGAAGAGCTGCTCGGGATTGGTCCCGTCGCCACCCTTGCCGCCCATTTCGGTCGGGACGGACAGGCGGACGTCGATCTTGCCGTCGTCGGTGGCGGAACGGCCTTCGTCGCGGCCGCCGCCGGAGGCGGTCGCGTGGGCGCGGTAGAGGACTTCCATGGCGAGGCTCCTTGCGTGGGGAGCCCCAGAGGTAGGCGCCGGCGGGCGGGACGCTAGGCCAGCCCGGCCTTCTTCAGCGTCTTGTAGGCCTTGATCACCCGCTGGAGCTTGGCCTCGGCGCCGCGATCGCCCTTGTTCAGGTCGGGGTGGAAGCGCTTGAGAAGCTCGTGATAGCGGGCCTTGATCGCCTTCCTGTCGGTGCGCACGTCGAGATCGAGGTCCGCGAGGGCGGCGCGCTCGAGACGGCCGAGACGGAGGTCGTCCTGGCCCTCGGGGCCCGCCTGCTCGCGCGTGCGGCGGCCGAACAGGCCGAAGCTGTCGCGCCAGCTGCCGGCGCCCTGGGTGTTGGCCGTGCCGAACTTGGCGGCGAAGGCGGCGGCCTCGCGGGTGAATTTGCCGGCCTTCATCTCCCAGGTCGGACGACCGCCGGTCATGGCCTCGTTCTCCTGGGCGGCGCGGATCTCGCCCTCGGTCATCCCGGCGTAGAAATTCCAGCCCTTGTTGTACTCGCCGGCGTGGCGCTGGCAGAAGTCATAGAAGTCGTTCAGCCGCTCGCGCGACTTGGGCGCGCGGGCCGTGGCGGCCTGGCTGCAGTCCGGCCACTGGCACGGCTTCTCGCCCGGCTTGAGGTGGAGCACGTCGGCTTCGGCCGCCTCCTCTTCGGGGCGGGGCGGCTTGACCCGCATGTCCTTGAAGCGCGGCTTGTATTGAAAGGCGGATGACATCGCACGAAGTGTAAGGGCGAATTGGTCGCCAACAAGGACATGACATGCCGGAAGGCCCGATCACGACGATAATTCGCAAAAAACTGACCGCAGCCCTGGCGCCGGTGCGGCTGGAGGTCGAGGACGACAGCGGGCGCCACGCCGGCCATCACCACGAAGGCGGCGTCGACGGCCACGCCGGCGGCGAGAGCCATTTCAACGTAACGGTGGTGTCGGCGGCCTTCGAGGGGCAGGGGCGGCTGCAGCGTCAGCGCACCGTCAACGGCCTGCTCCGCGAGGAGCTGGAAGGGCCGGTGCACGCCCTGTCGATCCGGGCCCTGACGCCCGCTGAGGCCGATGGCGCCTGAGTCTGGCGTTGCCCGAACGGCGTGATCGGAAGGCGTCAGCGTTCACCTCGTCTTAGAACCTTCCCCATAGCGTTCGCCCCGGGTTGATTGGGAGGCAGGGCGAAATGGTCGAGGCGGACGGAATCAGCAAGCCTGTCAGCGGCGAACCCGGTTCCGGCGAAGCGGCCCAGGCCCTGCGGGCCATTCTGCAGACCCAGTACCTGCGCTACCTGATCATCGCCAGCTGGGCTGTCGGCCTGCTGGCCGTGGTCGGGCCGATCGCGGCGACCCTGTGGTTTTTCGGAACGATCGCCGCCGGCGCCCTGCGCGGCGCGGTCGAGAAGCGCATCAGCCAGCGCGTCGGCGCCGGATGGGGGCTGATCTTCCCGGCCGTGGCGACCGCCACCACCGCCGCCTGGGCGACGGCCCCGCTGATGGCGTGGTTCTCGGGCCATCCGTTCGGCCAGCCGCTGGCCATGACCCTGCTGGTTTCCGGCTATGTGCTGGTCTTCGCCCAGCTGCGCAGTTCGCCCAAACAGGCGGTGGTGATCTCGTCGCCCTATGGCGCCTCGGCCGCCGTGATCGCGGCGTCGCTGTGGGGCACCGACCTGTTCTGGGCCTTCATGGGGGTGGTGCCGTTCACCGCCGCCGGGCTGGTGGTGCTGGTGCTGATGACCATGCTGCGCGAGGAGCGCATCCGCGCCTTCCAGGAGCACCAGGCCCACCTGATCGAGGAACTGGAGTCGGCCCGCGACCGCGCCAACGCCGCCAGCGAGGCCAAGTCCAGCTTCCTGGGCGTCATTTCCCATGAACTTCGCACGCCGATGAACGGCGTGCTCGGCGCGGCGCAATTGCTGGGGGCCACGCGGCTGGAGACGACCCAGCGCGAATACCTGTCGATCATCCGGAATTCGGGCGACAACCTGCTGAGCCTGCTGAACGACATCCTCGACATGACCAAGATCGAGGCCGGCAAGATGACCTTCGAGGCCGTCGACGTGTCGGTCGAGGACCTGCACAAACGCGTCACCGGCCCTTTCCAGGCGCAGGCCGAGGCCAAGGGGCTGACCTTCTCCACCCGCTTGGTGGGCGAAATCCCGGCGGTGGTCCGCGGCGATCCGCTGCGGGTCTGCCAGGTCATCCACAACCTGTTGTCCAATGCGGTCAAATTCACCGACGGCGGCGAGGTCGCCTACACCGTCCGGGCCGAGCGGATCGACGAGGATCAGGTGAGGTTCGCCTTCTCGGTCAGGGACTCCGGCGCAGGCATTTCACCCGAGGACCTGGAACGCCTGTTCCAGCCCTTCACCCAGGTCGACGCCTCGTCGACCCGCCGGTTCGGCGGCACCGGGCTGGGCCTGACTATCTCCCGGCGCATGGCCAACATCATGGGCGGCGACATCACCGTGGAGTCGACTGTGGGCGAGGGCTCGACCTTCACCTTCACCGTCGAGGCCGAGGTCGTGGAGTGGACCCGCGAGGAGGCGGCCGCGCCGATCGTCGCCGACGTCGAGGACGGCCGGTCGCTGAACGTGCTGGTTGTCGAGGATCACCCGGTCAACCGGATGATCCTGGAGGCCTGGATGAGTTCGGCCGGGCACACCTCGTCCACGGCCGAGAACGGCCAGATCGCGATGGAGATGGCCAGCGGCCAGCCCTTCGACCTGATCGTCATGGACGTGAACATGCCGGTGATGGACGGCCTGACGGCGACGCGCGGCATCCGCGCCGGCGGCGGGGTCAACGCCGAGACGCCGATCGTCGTCCTGTCCGCTTCGGCCCGGACCGAAGACCACGAGGCGGGGCTGGAAGCCGGCGCCGACGCCTATCTGAACAAGCCGATCGATTTCGCCGCCCTTGCGACGGTGATGAACCAGGTCGGCTCCGGCCGGGCCGGGCTGCGGGCCATGGTCGAGACCGGTCAGAAGGCCGTGGCCGCCTGAGCGGCTGGCGCGAAGACCGGCCCAACGACGGTGCGGGGATGAACGGCAGGTAAGCAGGGACGTTCAGGCCCGGCTCAAGGCCCGGGGTCCAGGGTGCGGGCAAGTCGAAATCCCTCGGCCGCACCTGGAGACCTCCCATGAACAAGGCTCTCACCGCCGCCCTCGCCGCCACCTTCGCGGCCACCACCCTGGGCGCCGCCACCGCCGCCGAAGCGCAATCGCGCGGCGACCGCTACGAACAGCGCCACGATCGCCGCGACGACCGTCGCGATGACCGCCGCGACGCCCGCGAGGATCGTCGTGAATGGCGTCAGGACCGTCGTGACGACCGCCGCGAGGCGCGTCAGGACCAGCGCGCCTACGCCCGCTGGCAGCAGGCGCAACGCCGCTACAACGCCGGGCGCTACCAGCCGCCGCGCGGCTATCAGACCCGGACCTGGGCCTATGGCCAGCGGATGCCGTCCTACTACCGCTCGAACAGCTATGTCGTCAGCGACTACGGCCGCTACGGCCTGCGCCAGCCGCCCCGCGGCTACCAGTATGTGCGCAGCGGCGACGACGTGGTCATGACCGCCATCGCCACCGGCCTGATCACCGCCGTCATCGCCGGTCTGTTCAACTAGGGCGTCCGGCGCCTGCACGAGACGCCCCGGAAGGAGACTTCCGGGGCGTTTTCGCGTTTGAAGACGGAATGCGCGCCTTCGCCGAACTGCTGGATCGCCTGTCGCTGACGGCCTCGCGCAATGCGAAGCTGGTGCTGCTGAGGGACTATCTGCGCGCCACGCCCGATCCCGACCGCGGCTGGGCCCTGGCCGCCCTGACCGGGGACCTCAGCTTCCACGCCGCCAAGCCGGCCATGATCCGCAAGGCGGTGGAGGCCCGGGTCGACACTGTGCTGTTCGGCTGGTCCTACGACTATGTCGGCGACCTGGCCGAGACCGTCGCCCTGATCTGGCCCCGTGATCCGGGGCATCGGGCCAACCGCGAGCCGGAGCTCGGCGAGGTGGTCGATGCCCTGCGCACGGCGGGGCGGGGCGAGGTTCCCGCCCTGCTGGAAGGCTGGCTGGACGCGCTGGAGCCCAAGGGGCGCTGGGCCTTGCTGAAGCTGATGACCGGGGGCCTGCGCGTCGGCCTGTCGGCCCGGCTGGCCAAGACCGCGGCGGCCATGGTGCGGCCGGCCGCGGTCAGCGAACCGCCCGATCCGGAAGGGGGCGAGGCGGTGCAGGCGCTGACGCCGGTGGAGGTGTCGGAGATCGAGGAAGTCTGGCACGCGCTGAGCCCGCCCTATGCGGACCTGTTCGCCTGGCTGGAAGGGCACGGAGCGCGGCCGGACGCGGATGCGCCGGGGCGGTTCCGGCCGGTGATGCTGGCGGTCGCCCTCGACGAGGCGGCGGACTTCGAGCGGCTGGTTCCGGACGACTACGCCGCGGAATGGAAATGGGACGGCATCCGCATCCAGGCGGTGCGCGAGGCGGGGACAGCGCGGCTGTACTCCCGGACCGGGGACGAGATCTCCGGCGCCTTCGCCGACGTGATGGAGGGGCTCTCGTTCGAGGGGGCGGTGGACGGGGAGCTGGTGGTCTGGCGCGACGGCCAGGTGGCCCCGTTCGGAGACCTGCAGCAGAGGCTGAACCGCAAGACGGTGGACGCGAAACTGATGGCGGCCTTTCCGGCGGCCATCGTCGCCTACGACCTGCTGGCCGAGGAGGGCGAGGACCTGAGGCCGCTGAGCCTGCGCGATCGGCGGGGGCGGCTGGAGCGACTGGTCAGGGGTCATGGCGGCGAGCGGCTGCACCTGTCGCCGATCGTGCCCTATTCGCGCTGGGAGGAGCTGGCCGCGCTGCGGGCCGATCCGCCGGTGGGCGCGGCGGCCGAGGGGCTGATGCTGAAACGCTGGGACAGCTCCTATGTCGCCGGCCGGCCCAAGGGGCCGTGGTTCAAATGGAAGCGCGATCCGCACGTCATTGACGCGGTGCTGATGTACGCCCAGCGCGGGCACGGCAAGCGGTCGAGCTTCTATTCCGACTACACCTTCGGCGTCTGGACCGGGGAGGGGGCTCTGACGCCGGTGGGCAAGGCCTATTTCGGCTTCACCGACGAGGAGCTGAAACAGCTCGACAAGTTCGTTCGCGATCACACGGTGGAACGGTTCGGGCCGGTGCGGTCGGTGCGGGCGGAACGCGATTTCGGCCTGGTGCTGGAGATCGCCTTCGAAGGGCTGAACCGGTCGACGCGGCACAAGTCCGGCGTGGCGATGCGCTTCCCCCGCATCAGCCGCATCCGATGGGACAAGCCGGCGCGGGAGGCGAACACGCTGGACGACGTCATGGACCTGCTGGACGCGCTGGAAGGCGGCGGCGGCCGGCTCGCGGCCGGCTCCGGTTGAAAATCGGCCGGGCGGGCTTCCAAATCGGACCGGGCGCGTTAGACCCGGCCCATGATCTCCGCACCGCCTTCGTTGGACGACGCCGTGACCGCGACCCGCGAAACCCTGACCTTCGACGCGGCCGTGCTGGCCAGGGCGACCGAGATGGCCGGCGATCTGGCGGTCAACCTGCTCGTCGCCCTGGTCATCCTCGTCGTCACCATCCTCGGGGCGAAATGGGCCTCGCGCATCACCCGCCGGGCGCTGTCGCGAGTGCGCGGATTCCGCAACGACCCGACAGTGCTCAGCTTCGTCGTCCAGGTGGCGCGGGTGGTGGTCTACATCGTCGGCTTCATCGCGGTGCTGCAGCGGCTGGGGGTGCAGACCACCTCGATCATCGCGGTGCTGGGGGCGGCGTCGCTGGCCGTCGGCCTGGCCCTGCAGGGAACCCTGTCCAATGTGGCCGCCGGCGTCCTGCTGCTGGTGCTGAGGCCCTACAAGGTCGGGGACGTGATCGACGTCGGCGGCGCCTCGGGCACGGTGCAGCGGCTGGACCTGTTCACCACCCAGATGTCGAACGCCAATAATCACAAGATCGTAGTGCCCAACTCTCGTGTGCTGAACGAGGTGATTGTCAATGTGACCGGCCAGAAGACCCGCCGGATCGAGATCCTGTTCACGGTCGGCTACGGCGAGGACCTGACGCGGGCGCGGCAGGTGCTGGCCGACGTCGCCGGGGGCCATGACAAGGTGCTGCCCGACCCGGCGCCATGGACGGGCGTCACCGGACTGCTGGACAGCGCCGTGCAGGTCACCCTGCACGCCTGGGTCAAGGTGGGCGACTGGTGGCAGACCCAGGCCGACCTGATGCAGGCCGGCAAGGAGGCGCTGGACGAGGCGGGCATAGAGATTCCGTTTCCGCATCAGGTCGCGGTTCCGTATGGCGATGAGGACGTCATGCCGGTGGTCACGGTGCGGACAGTCGAGGACAAGGCGCGGGCCGGCGACGCGGCCCAAGGGGAGGGCTGACGGGTGCGCTACGACTTCGGATCGGACAATACCGCCGGCATGGCCCCGGCCGCCCTGCAGGCGCTGGTCGAGGCCAATGAGGGCTATGCGCGGGCCTATGGGGCGGACGAGGTCACGGCCCGCGCCGCCGACCAGATCCGCCGCCGGCTCGACGCCGACGCCGAGATCCGTTTCGTCTTCTCGGGAACGGCGGCCAACGCCATCGCCCTGTCCATGCT
>JAEYTA010000155.1 GCA_023434265.1 Pseudomonadota bacterium | reverse complement strand
CGCGAGTTCGGCGGCTGGGGCCAGGCCTCGTTCGGCAGCTTCGACTACCAGCGCTTCATGGTCCTGATGGACACCGGCGAGTTCGGCCCGATGGGCACCTCGGCCTGGTTCGCCTACTCGGGCACCGAGTATGACAAGTTCAAGGGCCTGGGCCAGATCCGCAAGCAGCAGTTCAATGCGCGCGTGTACCAGCCGATCGGCGACGCCGGCGACTTCGTCGCCCTGTCGGCCCACTACAACGAGAACCGCAACAACAACTACAACGGCCCGAACCTGCGCACCGCCACCGGCTTCTGCGATGTCGCCCAGACCCAGGTCTGCGGCGATCAGGTCGACGAGGATCCGCGCGGCTGGGAAGTCGACTTCGACACCACCTACACCGCCCCGACCTTCGTCAACGGCTCGGCCGACAACGACACCAACGGCACCGGCTTCTACGGCCTGCGCATCAACCCGTCGAACACCGGCAACATCCGCGGCAACTCGCGCTTCACCCTGGCCGACGGCCTGGTCCTGACGGTCGACCCGTCGTTCCAGTACACCCTGGCCAACGGCGGCACCCAGCAGGTCGTGCTGTCGGAAACCGACCGCCTTCTGCGCGGAACCCAAACCACGGGCGGCGTCGACCTGAACGGCGACGGCGACACCCTCGACCGCGTCCGCGTCATGACGCCGTCGAACACCAACACCCACCGCTACGGCCTCAACACCTCGCTGATCTGGGACCTGAACGACGACCACCGTCTGCGCGCGGCCTACGCCCTCGACTGGGGCCGTCACCGTCAGTACGGCCAGTACGGCTTCATCAACTGGGACAACCCCTCGAACCCGCGCTTCGTCGACTGGTTCGGCGGCCGCAACGACGAGGACAATCGCGTCATCAACCTGGACGGCTATAACCTGCAGTCCCGCGACCGCCTGTCCTACGCCATCCTGAACCAGTTCTCGGCCGAGTACCGCGGCCAGTTCATGGACGACGCCCTGACCGTGTCGCTCGGCGTCCGCGCCCCGTTCTTCGAGCGTGAGCTGAACCAGTTCTGCTACTCGCAGAACGCCTCGTCGAACGTGCTCTGCACCACCGAGGTCCCGAACGCGACCCTGGCCAACGGCAACGTCACCTTCGCCGGTCGTTCGGCCCAGTACATCGCCCCGTACGAGCGGACCCTGAAGTACGACGACATCCTGCCGAACGTCGGCGCGACCTACCGCTTCGGCGAAGGTCACTCGGTCTATGTCAGCTACGCCGAGAACCTGTCGGCGCCGCGGACGGACAGCCTCTACACCGTCGCCCGTCTGTCGGACGGCTCGATCGGCAACCCGACCGTGCAGCCGGAATCGACCCAGACCTTCGACATCGGCTACCGCTTCACCTCGTCGACCCTGGTCGCCCAGGTCGCGGCCTTCCACACCAACTACGACAACCGCATCGTCAACACCTTCGACCCGGACCTCGACACCTTCGTCGACCGGAACGTGGGCGCCGTTGAGCTGCAGGGCCTCGAGGGTTCGGTGGGCTGGTCGCCGATCGAGGCCCTGAGCCTCTACGCGTCGGCCTCGCTGCTGCGCGGCGAGCTGCAGGACGACTATGTGTACAACTCGGCCGGCGACATCCTGCCGACCAAGGGCAAGGAACTGGTCGAGACGCCGGACGTGATGTTCTCGGCGCGCGCGAACTACGAGTTCAACGAGATGTTCTCGGCCGGCATCCAGGCCAAGTACACCGGCGAGCGCTGGATCACCGACGTCAACGACCTGAAGGATGACGCCTTCTTCGTGGTCGACGCCGACGCCCGCTTCGACTTCGCGCCGCTCGGCTATGAAGGCACCTACTTCCAGCTGAACGTCACCAACCTGCTGGACGAGGAATACTACGGCGGCCTCGGCACCCGCGCCTCGGCCACCCCGGGCCAGCTCGGCTACGGCCGCCCGTTCGCCCAGGTCGGCGCCCCGCGCACGATCGTCGGCACCCTGCGGATGGCCTTCTAAGGTCCGACGCGGTTCCAGACTGAAGAGGGGCGGTCCGGCGACGGGCCGCCCCTTTTTCTTGCCGGTCCCGGGAGCGGCGCGGAGCCCGCGAACATTGAAGTCCAGCCCGGCTGCGCCTATCTGGCGCGGCTCGCCCGCGTCGACCGAGGATCGTTCCGCCCATGACCCGCACCGTCCCCGCCGAATGGTCGCCGCACCGCGCCATGTGGGTCGGCTGGCCCAGCCACGGGGAGCTGTGGGAGGACAACCTCGCGCCGGCGCAGGCCGAGGTGGAGGCCCTGGTCCGCGCCCTCGTCGGGCCCGGCCGCGAACGGGTCAAGCTGATGGTCGGCAAGGACGAGGCGCTCGCCGGCGCTCGGAGCCGCTTCGCCGGCGTGGAGAACGTCGAGGTGATCGACGGCCGCTTCGGCGACATCTGGCTGCGCGACACCGGCCCGATCTTCGGCGCGGGCTCCCGCACCGCCGCCGCCTTCCGTTTCAACGGTTGGGGCGGCAAGTACGAGCTCGAGCACGACGACACGGTGGCCACCCGGATCGGCGAGGCCTCGGCCACGCCGCTGGACCGCCATGACTTCATCCTCGAAGGCGGTGCGCTGGATCACGACGGCGAGGGCACGATCCTGACGACCCGCCAGTGCCTGCTCAATCCCAACCGCAACGCCGGCTGGACCGAAGCGAAGGCCGAGGCCGCGCTCGCTGAGGCGCTGGGCGCCCGCAAGCTGCTGTGGCTGGGCGACGGCCTGCTCAACGATCACACCGACGGCCACGTCGACAACCTGGCCCGCTTCGTCGCCCCCGGTGTCGTCGCACACCCCGTCGCCTGGGGCCGGGGCGACCCCAACGCCGACGTCTACGCAGAAGTGGCGCGCGCCCTGTCGCAGATGACGGACGCCGCAGGCCGGCCCATCCGGTTGCTGCCGCTGCCTTCGCCCGGCTTCGTCGGCGACGAGGACGAGCGTCCGATCCCCGCCAGCCACATGAACTTTCTCATCGCCAACGGCGCGGTGATCGTCCCGACTTACGGCGACGACCGCGCCGCGCAGCTGGTCTGCGAGGGTCTGAAGACCGTCTTCCCGGACCGCGAGATCATCCCCCTTCCGTCGCTCGCCATCCTCTCGGGCGGCGGCTCGTTCCACTGCATCTCCCAGCAGGAGCCAGCCTAGAGTGAAGAGTGCTAGTGCTAGTGAGTTGTCGAGGGCAGACTCCCATGACTCACCCGCAAAGCCATCGGGACCTCAAGGTCTGGCAGATCTCCGTCGACCTTGTGGAGACAGTCTACCGGCTCACCGGAAGCTGGCCGAAACACGAGCTCTACGGGCTCGTCTCACAAGTGCGCAGGGCCGCCGTGTCGGTCCCGGCGAATATCGCCGAGGGTGCAGGCCGACGAAGTACGGGAGAGTTCATTCAGTTCGTCGGCATCGCCCGTGGATCGCTGGCGGAGATCGAGACGTTGCTCGTTGTGGCAGGACGTCTGGGCTACCTGGAAAAACCCACGCTGGAACTCTTGCTGTCCGACATGGCCGAGGTTGGCCGAATGCTCACCGGTCTCATGCAGTCCCTGAGTGACCGCCAACGCCACTGACGTACGACTCACCACTCACTAGCACTCTTCACCGAGACACACGCCGAATGCCCCGCACCCTCTCCGTCGCCGCCATCCAGACCTCGTACGGCAGCGAGGATCTGCAGGCCAACATCGACAAGACCATCGGCTTCATCCGCGAGGCCGCCGCGAAGGGCGCGCAGGTGATCCTGCCGTCGGAGCTGTTCCAGGGGCCGTACTTCTGCGTCTCCCAGGAAGAGCGCTGGTTCGGCACGGCCTATCCGTGGCGCGAGCACCCCTGCGTCACCGCCCTGCAGCCGGTCGCCGCCGAGCTGGGCGTGGCCATCCCCGTGTCGATCTTCGAGCGCGAGGGGCCGCACTACTTCAACTCGATGGTCATGCTCGACGCCGACGGCTCGGCCATGGGCGTCTACCGCAAGAGCCACATCCCCGACGGCCCCGGCTATCAGGAGAAGTACTACTTCCGGCCCGGCGACACCGGCTTCAGGGTGTGGAACACGCGGCATGGCCGCATCGGCGTCGGCATCTGCTGGGACCAGTGGTACCCGGAGACCGCCCGGGCGATGATGCTGCAGGGGGCCGAGGTGCTGATGTATCCGACCGCCATCGGCTCGGAGCCGCACGACAAGGAACTGGATACGGCCGACCCCTGGCGGCGCGCCATGCAGGGCCACGCCGTCTCCAACGTGGTTCCGGTGGTGGGCGCCAACCGCATCGGCCACGAAGCCCTGTGCGGCGAGGGCCAGACATTCTATGGCTCGTCCTTCATCGCCGACCATCGGGGCGATCTGGTGGAGAGCTTCGGGCGCGACGAAGAAGGGGTCCTGGTCCACGCCTTCGACCTCGACTTCCTCGATCGCCATCGCGCCGCTTGGGGCTTCTTCCGCGACCGGCGCACCGACCTCTACCCGTCGCTGCTCGGATCGCCGCGCAGCTGATCGGACGACGGCGCGCGCCACTGGGCCAGCGCCCGGCGCTCCGCCGCGCAGGCGGGGCTGGCCAGACCCTCGGCGCGGGCGGCGGCCAGTTCCGCGCGGGCGGCCTCGAGATCGGCGCTGAAGGCCGGCTCGGCCGACGCCTGGCGGTACAGACCCACGCCCTGCGCCAGGCCGGCCTCGACGTCGGAGGGCCAGTTCATGCGGCAAACCACCCGGCTGAAGCCGATCTCGCGGGCGAGGCTGCGCACCGGTCCGGCCGCGTCGGGAGCCAGCGCGGCGAACAGTTCGCCATAGACGCCCGCGACCATGGCCCCGGTCGCCGGCCAGGAGAGGCTGTCGCGGACCGCGTCGGGAATCCGCTCGCACGGCTCCAGCCCCCCGATCGCGACGAACGGCCGCCGCGTCCCCTCCGAACCGGCGACGGCCGGACTGCGCCGCGCCACGGCCGTCGCGTCGGCGGTCAGTCGGCCCATCATGCGGCTCAGTGCGGGACGCGGTCGCTCGGCGAGGCGTGTCCCGAGGACGCAGTCGAAATGCTGGGCGGCCCATGGCGGCCTCAGCTCGGCGTGGGCCGTAGCCAGCCACCAGCGATCCGTCCCGGGGGGCACGGCGGCGACCAGCGCCGCCTGCCAGGGCGCGGCCTCTTCCATCGGCGGCGGCGTCAGGGCGGCCAGCCGGTCCAGCGCCGCGGCCGGCAGATAGC
>JAEYTA010000018.1 GCA_023434265.1 Pseudomonadota bacterium | reverse complement strand
CGGCCGAACTTGCGGTCGATGTAGGTGTCGATCATCTCCATCGGCCCCGGCCGGTAGAGGGAGATGAGGGCGGTGATCTCCTCGATGGAGCCGCAGCGCATCTTGCGCAGGGTGTCGCGCATGCCCTGGGATTCCAGCTGGAACACCCCGACGGTCTGGCCCGAGGCCATCAGCTCGTAGGTCTTGCCGTCGTCGAGCGGCAGCTGGTTCCACACCGGAGCGGCCCCGCGCCGCGACAGGTAGCCGTGGGCCCGGTCAAGCACGGTCAGGGTCTTGAGGCCGAGGAAGTCGAACTTCACCAGCCCGGCCGGCTCGACCCACTTCATGTTGAACTGGGTGGCCGGGATGTCGGAGCGCGGGTCCTGGTAGAGCGGCACCAGCTCGGTCAGCGGGCGGTCGCCGATGACCACGCCGGCGGCGTGGGTCGAGGCGTTGCGGTACAGCCCCTCCAGCTCCAGCGCCGTGTCGAGCAGGGAGCGCACGGCCGGCTCGCTGTCGCGGGCCTCCTTCAGCCGCGGCTCCAGCTCGATGGCTTGGGCGAGGGTGACCGGATTGGCCGGGTTGGCCGGCACCATCTTGGCGAGGCGGTCGACCTGGCCCAGCGGCATCTGCAGCACGCGGCCGACGTCGCGCAGCACGGCCCGGGCCTGCAGGGTGCCGAAGGTGATGATCTGGGCGACGCGGTCCTGCCCGTACTTGTCCTGGACGTAGGCGATGACCTCCTCGCGCCGCTCCTGGCAGAAGTCGATGTCGAAGTCCGGCATCGACACCCGCTCGGGGTTGAGGAAGCGCTCGAACAGCAGGCCGAAGCGCAAGGGGTCGAGGTCGGTGATGGTCAGCGCCCAGGCGACCAGAGAGCCGGCCCCGGAGCCGCGCCCCGGCCCCACCGGGATGCCGTGCTGCTTGGCCCATTTGATGAAGTCCGACACGATCAGGAAGTAGCCGGGGAAGCCCATCTGGACGATGATCCCGACCTCCCACTCCAGCCGCTCCCAGTAGGCCTCCTCAGGCGCGGCGGGGACCACCTGCTGCAGGCGCAGCTTCAGCCCCTCGCGGGCCTGGTGCATCAGCTCGTCGGGCTCGTCGCGACCGGCGCCGGTGTCGAAGCGCGGCAGGATGGGCGCACGGGTGGTGACCAGGAAGGCGCAGCGGCGAGCGATGTCGATGGTCGAATCGCAGGCCTCGGGCAGGTCGGCGAACAGCTCGCGCATGGCGGCGGCCGGCTTGAACCAGTGCTCGCCGGTGATGCGGCGGCGGTCCTCCTGACCGGTGAAGGCGCCGTCGGCGATGCACAGCAGGGCGTCGTGGCTCTTCGCCTGCGCCGCCCTGGCGTAGTGCACGTCGTTGGTGGCGACCAGCGGCGTGTCGTTGGCGTAGGCCCACTCGACCAGCCCGCGCTCGGCCTGGGCCTCGCGCGGCAGGCCGTGACGCTGCAGCTCGACGTAGAGACGGTCGCCGAAGGCGGCGCGCATGGCGGCGAGCGTCGCGGCGCCCTCGGCGTCCTTGCCCTGCACGAACAGCGGGTCGACGGGGCCGTCGGGGCCGCCGGAGAGCAGGATCAGGCCCTCGGACCGCTCGACCACCCGCTCCCAGGCCACACCCGGCTCGTCCATCGGTCCGGCCTCGAGATAGGCCGCCGAGGACAGGGCGCACAGGTTGAGCCAGCCGGCCTCGTTCTGGACGATGAGGACCACGGTCGGGCATTTGGCCCAGCGCTCGGTCGGGCGGCCGCCGATGCCCGTCACCGGCAGGGCGCAGGCGATGATCGGCTGCACCCCGGCGTCCTTCGCCGCCTGGCTGAACTCCAGCGCCCCGAACAGGTTGGCGCGGTCGGCCACGGCCACGGCGGGCATGCCGGCGTCGGCGGCGAGGCGCGGAACCTTGCCGGCCTTGATGGCGCCCTCGAGCAGCGAATAGGCCGAACGAACCCTGAGGTGGATGAAGCCCTGAGCCACCCGCGTCTCCCAAAGGCGGCTCACGCGCCCGCCTCCCCCACCCTATCGCCCACGCGCGATTCGCAGGACAGGCCGGAGGGCGGGTTCAGCCGGGGAAGACGGCGATCGGGCGTGGACAAGTTTTCACCCGGATGGAAGTCGCTGGAGTGGCACTGCTTCCGGAAATCCGGCGTGCCAACCGTGCCAAACGGCGCCACGCCGCCCGGCCGGTCAGGCGGCCGGCAGGGTCAGCGCCGCCTGCCACATCACCCACACCACCCCGCCGCACGAGGCCAGCGACAGCAGATCCCTCACCCAACGCGCCATGGCGGTTCTCCCGGTTGCATGTTCCGGGTATGTTCTATGTTCCCGTTGCGTTCCCTGTCAAGGCGCCGGGCGGCCGGGGCGTCACGCCGGCCTGGAAGAGCCGACGGGCCATCGGCGCGCCGCGGCGGCGGCGAGCAGCATCGGCAGCGCCGGATTGGCGATCTGGACGGCGAGCAGGGCGGGCTCGCCGAGCCGGCCGGCGAGGTAGGCCTTCAACGACAGCATCAACACCGCGTGCACCGCCACCCCGCCGACCAGGGCGGCCGCGACGACGCGCCGACCGAGGTCGGGCAGCGTCCACGCCACTCGGAAGGCCCAAAGCGACAGGGGGAGGAACAGCAGGACGGCGGTGACCAGACCCGGGTTGTAGCCGCCGCCGGCGAGCGCCGGGCCGAGATGGGCGAAGGCGTTGACCGCCGGCACGGCGAGAAGGCCGAGCGCCACCGCCGGCCAACGGCGCGCCAGCACGGCGGCGGCCGGCGCGGCCAGCCAGGTCAGCGGCAGGTTCACGGCGGTGATGAAGGCCTCCGGGACGTGGCAGGCGGCCGCGTCGGCGCGTTCGACGGCGGCGCACAGGACCGCGCGGAAGGCGTAGGGCGCGCCCCGCGCGTCGACGCCGTGCTCCTAGAACTGGTGCAGCAGATAGGCCGCCGTCGCCGCCCAGGCGAGCCACGCCATGTCGCGGGTCCGGGGCGCGGTCCGGTCGCCGCGCAGGTCGCCGAGGACCAGCCCGACCAGCAAGAGAGCCGCCGGGCCGAGCCCGAGCCAGGGCCAGAGATGGGAGAACGGCATCACCGGAGGTTAGGAGCGGCTCGATGCCGACGCCAGCGGGTTCAGGGCGGGCGGTCAGGAGCCTTCTGGCGCCTCGGCGAGGCGAACGTCATGGCCGGCCGGGTTGCGAGTTCCACCGCGGCCGTCGTTGCGGCTTTGTTCCCGTCGCGCTATCTTGATCAGTGCCAGTCGGATGCTCATGTGTGGCATCTCGAGACGAGGAGATTGTCGTGGAGGTTCAAGAGGCGATCCGTCGGGCGAAGGAGTACGTTCTCGATGTCTTCCGGGACGAGGAGCCGACCAATGTCGGCCTGGAGGAGGTCGAGTTCGACGATCGGGAAGACGTCTGGAACGTCACGATAGGCTTCTCCCGACCATGGAACTCCACAAAGTCGGTCATGGCCTCCCTCGCCGGAGAGCAACCGCCAAAGAAGCGCGCGTACAAGGTCGTCCGCCTGCGCGATAGCGATGGAAAGATGATCGCGATCAAGCGGCGAGACGTCTTGGCCGTCGATTGATCGTGACGAGGTCGCCAGTCGCGCTGGATGCGAACCTCGCGGTGCTGTTCACCGTCGGGCTGGCCAACATCGACTACATCGAAAAGCACAAGCGACTGCGCCGGTATGACGTCGCTGCCTTCCGACTTCTGGACGAACTGCTGGGAGCGGCGGATGGCGTCGTGTGGTGCCCCCACGTCCTCACCGAGACATCGAACCTCGTCCGTTACCTGAACGATCCCATACGATCCGAAGCCGCAGCGGCTCTCGCGCTGCTCGTGAACCGTTATCAGGAAAAGGCGATTCCCAGCGCGGAAGGATGTGCGCGCCCGGAATATCTTCGCCTCGGCTTGACCGACGCCATCCTTCTGACCCTGGCCTCGACGGGAGCGACGTTGGTCACCGACGACCTTGACCTCCATCTGGCGGCAGCGTCCGCCGACTTGCCGAGCATCAACTTCAACGAACTCCGGGACGAGGTCGTCGCGTAATCTTCGGCTCGGGCCGGCGATCCGACATCTCTTCTGGAGCCGTGGCCGGTCTGACGCCCCCTCAGGCCCCGGTCCCCGCCTCTGGGAACCTAGCGGCGAGGGGCGTAGGATACGGCCATGATCCGCTGCGCCCTGGCGCTCTGCGCCGTCCTGCTGATCGCCTGCTCGCCCGCCGCCGCGCCGGCCGAGCCCGCCCCCTCTCCGGCGGCGCAGGCGCGGGCGCGCACGGCGGTGTTCGCCGGCGGCTGTTTCTGGTCCACGGAAAAGGCCTTCGAGCGCGCGCCGGGGGTGATCTCGGCGGTGTCGGGCTTCGCCGGCGGGACGGTCGCGCGGCCGACCTATGCGCAGGTGGTGCGTGGCGGCACTGGCCATCTGGAGGCGGTGCAGGTCACCTACGATCCGGCGGTCACCACCTATCGCGCCCTCGTCGACCGCTTCTGGCGGACCATCGATCCGACCGACGCCGGCGGCCAGTTCTGCGACCGCGGCCCATCCTACGCCACCGCCGTGTTCGCCGCGCGCGACCAGACGACGGTGGCCGCGGCCTCGCGGGCGGCGGCGGCGCGAACGTTGGGCCGGGATATCGTGACCCCGGTGCGGGCGGCCGCGCGCTTCTGGCCGGCCGAAGCGGAGCACCAGGATTTCGCCGAACGGAACCCGGCCCGCTACGCGGCCTATCGAGTCGGGTGCCGCCGCGCGGCGCGGCTGCGCGCCGTGTGGGGCGAGGCGGCGATCGGCTGAGGCCGCCTCAGTAGGCGTGGCTCTCCGCCGGCCGCTCCTCCAGGTGCCCGTCCTTCAGCGCGAACACCCGGTCCATGTGCCCGGCCAGCTCCATGTTGTGGGTGGCGATCAGGGCGGCGACGCCGGTGGATTTGACGAGGTCGTGCAGGGCCTCGAACACCGTCTGGCTGGTGGCCGGGTCGAGGTTGCCGGTGGGCTCGTCCGCCAGCAACAGCCGCGGCCGGTTGGCCAGCGCCCGGGCAACGGCGACGCGCTGGCGTTCGCCGCCGGACAGCTGGGCCGGCTGGTGGGTCAGGCGGTCGGCGAGGCCGAGGCGGACCAGCAGCTCCTCGGCGCGGGCGCGGGCGGCCTCGCGGCCGACGCCGGCGATGCGCAGCGGCAGGGCGACATTGTCGCGGGCGTCGAACTCGGGCAGCAGATGGTGGAACTGATAGACGAAGCCGATGGCGCCGAGGCGGACCCGGGTGCGGGCGCTGTCGGGCAGGTGGCCCATCTCCTGGCCGTCGATCAGCACGTCGCCCGAGGTCGGGTGCTCCAGCAGGCCGGCGGCGTGCAGCAGCGACGACTTGCCCGAGCCCGAGGGGCCGATCAGGCCGACCACCTCACCGGGACGGACGTCGAGGTCGACGCCGCGAAGCACGGTCAGGCCGCCGGCGGCGGTGTCGTAGGTGCGGGTCAGGCCCCGCACCGAGAGGACGGCGGACGCGGGCTTGGGGGCGATCTCACTCATAGCGGAGCGCCTCCACCGGATCGAGCTTGGCGGCCTGCCACGAGGGGATAAGGCCGGCGACGCAGCTCATGAAGAAGGACCAGACGGTGACCCAGAAGACGTCGAGCGGATCGACCTCGGCGGGGATGGCGTCGAGCATGTAGACGTCGGCGTTGAACAGCTGCACGCCCAGCAGGCCCTCGAGGAAGTGCTGGATGGCCCCGATGTTGAGGCAGAACAGCAGGCCGAGCAGCAGGCCGGTGAGGGTTCCGGCCACGCCGATGGCGGCGCCGGCGACGAAGAAGACGCGCAGCATCGAGCCCTGGCTGGCCCCGACGGTGCGCAGGATGGCGATGTCGCGGGTCTTGTTCTTCACCAGCATGACGATGCCGGAGATGATGTTGAGGGCGGCGATGGCGACGACGAGGCCGAGGATGATGCTCATCGCCACCCGCTCGACCTTGAGCGCGCCCCAGAAGGCGGCGAGGCGGTCGCGCCAGTCGCTGACGAGGGCGACCGGGCCGGCGGCCTCGCGCACCGGCTGGATCAGTTCGCCGACGCGGTCGGGCTCGGCCACCTTGATCTCGATGACGTCCCAGACGCCCTCCTTGGCGAAGAACAACTGGGCCTGCTCCAGCGGCATGAAGATGAAGGCGAGGTCGAAATCGGCGGTGCCCGAGCTGAACACGCCGCCGACGCGGTAGGTCTTCTCCAGCCCGCCAAGGTTGCCGAAGGCGCTGTCGGCGCCGGTCGGCGAATAGAGGGTGATCGGGTCGCCGACCCGCAGGCCCATGCTGTCGGCCAACGCCTTGCCGATGATGATGTCGTCCCCGCCGTACGGGCCCTGGCCGAAGCTCTGTTTCGCCCGCTCGTCGAGGCTGGCGAAGACGTAGGACATGGAGTCGAGATCGTCGCGGCCGATGCCGCGGACCATGGCCCCCGTGGTGCGGCCGCCGGCGCGCACCAGGCTCTGGTTCTCGGTCAGGGGCGTGACCGAGACGACGCCCGGCACATCGCGGATGCGGGCCACGGCGGCGTCGCGCTCGGGCGAGGTCAGCACCTGGCCCTGGACGTACATGTGCCCGTTGAAGGACAGCATGCGGCTGAGCAGCTCGTTCCTGAAGCCGGCCATGATGCTCATCACCGTGATCAGGGCCATGACCGCCAGGGCGATGGCCACGTAGGAGATGATGGCGATCAGGGCGATGCCGCCTTCCTTGCGCCGGGCGCGCAGGTAGCGGAGGGCGAGGCCGAACTCCCAGGCGGAGAACGGCCCGGCGGGCTTGATCGGCTTCATGGCCGCCCCGGCGTCGGTCATGCGGTCAGCCTCGCGATGGCGTCTTCCAGCGGCAGGGACAGCTTCTCGCCGGTGGCGCGGCGCTTCAGCTCGACCACGCCGTCGGCGAGGCCCTTGGGCCCGATGGTCAGCTGCCACGGCACGCCGATGAGATCCGCCGTGGCGAACTTGCCGCCGGGACGCTCGTCGGTGTCGTCGTAGAGGACATCCTTGCCGGCGACTTCGAGTTTCGCGACCGCATCCTCGCAGGCGGCCGAGACGGCGGCGTCGTTGGCGCGCAGGTTGATGACCACCACGTCGAAGGGAGCCACGGCGTCGGGCCAGACGATGCCGCCCTCGTCGTGGCTGGCCTCGATGATGGCGCCCAGCAGGCGCGACACGCCGACGCCGTAGCTGCCCATGTGCACGTCGGCGTCCTGGCCGTCCGGCCCGGCGACGCGGGCCTTCATCGGGGCCGAGTATTTGGTCCCGAAGTAGAAGATGTGGCCGACCTCGATGCCGCGCGCCGACAGGCGGTCGCCCTCGGCCGTCTCGCTCTCGAAGCGGGCGGCGTCGTGCATCTCCTCGGTGGCGGCGTAGAGCGAGGTGCGCTCGTCGACGATGGCCTGCAGGTCGTCCCAGTCGACGTCGCCGCCGGGGGCGGGCATCTCGACCAGCTTGCGATCGCAGAACACCGCGCTCTCGCCGGTGTCGGCGAGCACGATGAACTCGTGGCTGAGGTCGCCGCCGATCGGGCCGGTGTCGGCGCGCATCGGCACCGCCTTCAGCCCCATGCGGGCGAAGGTGTTCAGATAGGCCACGAACATGCGGTTGTAGGCGCGCCGCGCCGAGGCCTCGTCGATGTCGAAGGAGTAGGCGTCCTTCATCAGGAACTCGCGGCCGCGCATGACGCCGAAGCGCGGGCGGCGCTCGTCGCGGAACTTCCACTGGATGTGGAAGAGGTTCAGCGGCAGCGCCTTGTAGGACTTCACATAGGCCCGGAAGATGTCGGTGATCATCTCCTCGTTGGTGGGGCCGTAGAGCAGTTCGCGCTCGTGCCGGTCGGTGATGCGCAGCATCTCGGGGCCGTAGGCGTCGTAGCGGCCCGACTCGCGCCACAGGTCGGCCAGCTGAAGCGTGGGCATCAGCAGTTCGACGGCCCCCGCCCTCACCTGCTCCTCGCGCACGATCTGCTCGATCTTCCTCAGCACGCGCAGGCCCAGCGGCAGCCAGGCGTAGATGCCCGCCGCCTCCTGACGGATCAGGCCGGCGCGCAGCATCAGCTGGTGCGAGACGATCTGGGCGTCCGAGGGCGCCTCTTTGAGGGTGGGCAGAAAGTAGCGCGACAGGCGCATGAGTCAGAATCCGGCGTGGGAGCGTGGGGAGGATGGTTTAGCGGGTCGGGCGGGGCGAAAGCTAGGGTCGAGGGTCGAGGGTCGAGGGGCGAGTGGATTGTGCTGCGCCCGGCCGACGAAGCGCATCGGCCAGACCAGGTCGCTGGATCTACCCCGCGGAACGCCCTCGTCCCTCGCCCCTCGCCCCTAGGGATGCGGCCTGGCGATCCCGTATCGCGCCGCCAGATACGGGATGATCGCCTCGTCCTGGAGGAAGCGGGCGCCGGTGGCGGCGCTGGTCTCGGCCTCCGGCCAGTCGAAGCCGCCGTCCAGCACGAGGATGGGGCAGGACTGGTGGTCCTCGCCGACCGCCTCGATCACCGGCGGCCGTGGGCGGGGAAAGTCGAGGTAGGCGATGTCGAGCTGGTCGCGCAGGCCGGGATGGAAGGCCAGCACGCCCTCGACGATCGCGCCGGCCGGGCAGTACCACGGCCCGCCGTGATCGTCGGTCCAGCCGGGGTTGATGAGGAACAGGCGGTCGGCCATCGGGACGCTCCCTCGTTCAGTCCGTGGGCGGGGCGAGGTCGGGCAGCGGCATCCAGCCGATCCAGACCAGCACCATGATCAGCACCCACACCAGGGCGGCGACCCAGGTGGTGGTGAGGAATTTCTTCTTCAGGTTCGGCTGCACCGGCGCGCCCCATTGGGCGCCGTCCTGCGGCAACTCCTGGTCCCTCTGGTTCATGCCCAGCGGCAGGACGGCGAACAGCACGACCCACCAGCAGACGATGTAGATCGCCACCATGGTGAACAGGCCGACGGGCATGTCAGTGCGCCTCCTTCGGGGCTTCCATCAGTTCGACGAGCACGCCGCCCATGTCCTTCGGATGCAGGAAGAGGATGGGGGTGCCGTGGGCGCCGATGCGCGGCTCGCCCGTGCCGAGGAGGGTCGCGCCCTTCGCCCTGAGCGCGTCGCGGGCGGCGAGGATGTCCTCGACCTCGAAGCAGACGTGATGCTGGCCGCCCTTCGGGTTCTTCGCCAGGAAGCCGTGGATCGGGCTGTCCTCGCCCAACGGCTCGATCAGCTCGATCTGGCTGTTGGGCAGGTCGACGAAACAGACCCGCACCCCCTGGGCCGGCAGGTCGAAGGGGGCGTGGGCCTTCGTGGCGCCGAGCAGGTCGCGGTACAGGGCGACGCTGGCCTCGATGGAGGGCGTGGCGACGCCGACGTGGTTCAGTCTTCCGATCATGGCGAGGGCTTAGCCGGTTCGGCGGCGCGGGAGAAGGCGGCGATCGCCGCAGGGGCGCCGAAGCCCGCGCCCGGGCTCCGCAAAACCCCTTAGGGACAAGACCCGAATATCGCCGGCGGACCGGCCGACGTACACCCTCGTCAACTTCGAGACACCGCCCCCGCGGCTCGCAACATCCGGATTTCCAGAGGGAAACACGCCATGACCGCTCCGCTCGTCGACCTGTCCGTCCACCACCAGCCCAAGGGCCTGTCGGATCGCGTCGCCTTCGGCTTCACCAAGCTGCTGCGCTGGTGCGCCGACACCTTCTTCGCCAGGCGCTACGGCCACCGCGCCGTGGTGCTGGAGACCGTCGCGGCGGTGCCGGGCATGGTCGGCGCCACCATCAACCACCTCGCCTGCCTGCGCCGCATGTGTGACGACAAGGGCTGGATCAAGACGCTGATGGACGAGGCCGAGAACGAACGCATGCACCTGATGACCTTCATCGAGATCTCGAAGCCGACCCTGTTCGAGCGCTTCGTCATCGTCTCGGTGCAGTGGGTCTTCTACCTGTTCTTCTTCGCCCTCTACCTGGTGCACAACAAGACGGCCCACCGCGTGGTCGGCTACTTCGAGGAAGAGGCGGTGATCAGCTACACCCACTACCTCGCCGAGATCGACGAGGGTCGCAGCCCGAACGTGCCGGCGCCGGAGATCGCCAAGCGCTACTGGGGCCTGCCGGACGACGCCACCCTGCGCGACGTGGTGCTGGTGGTCCGCGCCGACGAGGCTCACCACAGGGACGTCAACCACGGCTACGCCAACGAGCTGGGCGGCCTGCCGGTGCAGGCGGTGGCCCCCTGCCCGCCCCACGCGGCGCTGGAGCCCACCTGGAAGATGGCGGCCTGACCGTCAGACCCCCGAAACGGCAAGGGCCGGCGAGCGATCGCCGGCCCTTTTCGTATGGCAGCTCGCCCGCCCTACTCGGCGAACGGATCGGTCGGCGTCGGGCGGGTCGGCAGCGGCATGCGCGGCAGGGGCTCGTCGGAGTTGGCGGCGGCCAGCAGCAGGCCGGCGAGAACCACGGCGGCCTGGCGCAGGTCCTCGGGCTGCAGGTGGTCGTAGCTGTCGATCGAGGTGTGGTGCAGGCGGCTGCCGTAGTCGAGCGGGTCCTGGATGAACTGGAAGCCCGGCACGCCGACGGTCTGCATGTAGACGTGGTCGGTGCCCCCGGCGTTGCGCAGCGAGACGGTGTCGGCGCCGAGGCTGTGGAACGGCTTCAGCCATTCCTCGAACACGGCGGCCGCGGCCACGTTGCCCTCAGCGTTGATGCCGCGGATGCGGCCCGAGCCGTTGTCGATGTTGAAATAGGCGACGAGGTCCGAATAGCCGTCGCGCGGCTGGACCGGCCAGCGGGCGCGCCAGGTGCGGCCGTTGGGCAGGGCGTCCAGCTCGGCGTCGCCCAGCGGGGCGCGGGTGGCGAGGTGGCGGTCGACGTAGGCCAGCGAGCCGTGCAGGCCCTGTTCCTCGCCGTTCCACAGGGCGAAGCGGATGGTCCGCTTGGGCCGCACGTTCAGGGCGCGCAGGATGCGGGCGGCCTCCATGACCACGGCGCTGCCGGCGGCGTTGTCGACGGCGCCGTCGGAGGCGGCCCAGCTGTCGAGGTGGGCCCCGGCCATGACGTATTCGCCCGAGCGGCTGGTCCCCGGAATGTCCGCGAGGATGTTGTAGGCGTTGACGTCGTCGTCGTGGAAGCGGACCTCGCTCGTCAGCTCCAGCGCCGGAGTCGCCCCGGCGCGCGACAGGCGCGCCAGCCGGCGATAGTCCTCGGCGGCCAGCTCCATGCCCGGCAGGGTCGGGGTGCCGCCCACCAGATGGGTGTAGCCGGCCCCGTGCAGCAGGCCGCCGTCCCGATACGACATGCGCACCCAGCCCAGCGCCCCTTCCGAAGCGAGGAACTCGTCCATGCGGAGGGCGAAATTGTCGCGGCCGCCGTCGCGGCTGACGGTCACATGCCGGTGGGTCGGCTGGGCGTAATCGATGCGGCCGGCCAGCTCCTCGTCGGTCCAGCGGCGGAACTGGGGGGTGGTCGGGGGCTCGGCGTCGGTCGGCTCGGAGATCATCACGATCTTGCCGGCCAGCTTGCCGCGGTACTTGTCGAAGTCGGACGGGCTGCTCATCGGGGCCAGCACCACCTCGCCCGAGATCGCGCCGTTGGTGCCCGGCGTCCACGCCACCGGAATGCCGCGCAGCTCCAGCGGCCGGGGCGCGACCATGCGCACGTCGGAGCGGACCATCGACCAGCCGCGGCCGAACTCGAAGCCCTCGGCGCGGACGTTGGACAGGCCGTGATCGCGGAACCACTGCTGGGTCCAGGCCTCGGCCTCGCGCATCTGCGGCGAGTTGGTCATGCGCCCGCCGATGCGATCGGTCAGGTGGGCGGCGGTGCGCATCACCTCGGAATGGTTGAAGCCCTGGTCGAAGATGCCGTTGACGGCGACCAGGTCGGGCGCCTGGGCCAGGACGGGCGCGGCGGCGGCGAGGACGGCGGCGGCGGAGACGGCGGCGAGCAGGCGCTTCATGAAGGGACCCCCTGGGAATCGGAACGGGGCACGTTGGCCCGCAGGGTCCGAACGGACAAGGGCCGGCGATCCGTCGCCGGCCCTTGTCGTCGCCGCGCGGTCAGCCGATGCGGAAGCGGACGGTGAAGACGACCGGGACCGGATCCTCGACCCCGGCGACCGCGGAAGGGGCGATCCGCGCGGTTCCGGCGGCGGCCACCGCAGCGGCCGCGAAGCCCAGGTCGGCGGGGGCTTCGCTGACCGCCGCGCAATCGCTGATGCGGCCGTCGGCATGAGCGAGGCAGGTCAGGGTCACGGAACCGGAGGTCGCGCCGGCGGCAAGCGCAGGCGCGGGATATTGCGCCACCGGCGGCGCGGCCCAGGTCGGGTTGCGGAGGGTGCGGTCGGCCGCCGGGGCGGCGCCCTCGGCCGGAACCACGACGGGCTCGCGC
>JAEYTA010000079.1 GCA_023434265.1 Pseudomonadota bacterium | reverse complement strand
ACCCAGGGCGCTGGCGGCCGCTCGGCGCCGGAGATCGCCCGCACCCTGGAGGCCCTGGGCGCCAACATCGGCGGCGGGGCCGGCGCGGACGCGACCCAGATGTTCGTTTCGGCCCCCATCGCCACCGCCGACGCCGTCGGCGCCGTGCTGGCCGACGTGGTCCAGCGTCCGGATTTCGCCGAGGCCGAGGTGGCCCGCAGCCGCACCCAGATGGTCAACGCCCTGCGCGTCAACCTGCGCCAGCCCGGCCCGCTGGCCTCGCTGGTGCTGAACCGGCTGGTCTACGGTGCGTCGCCGTACGGGGCGCCGACCTCGGGCACCCCGACCTCGGTGGCGGCGATCACCCGCGACGAGGTCGTCGCCTTCCACGACCGCTGGTGGCGGCCGGACAACGCCACGGTCGTGGTCACCGGCGGCATGGAGCCCGAGGCCGCCTTCGCCTGGGCCGAGCGCGTGCTGGGCGGCTGGGAGCGGCCATCGACCCCCAAGCCGACCGTCGGCGACCGCGCCGGGACGCAGACCGGCCCGCGCGTGGTGGTCGTCGATCTGCCCGGCGCCGGGCAGGCGGCGGTGACCGCGGCGGTGCGCGCCCCGCGCCGGGGCGACGACGCCTACTACCCCCTGTCAGTGGCCAACGCCGTCATGGGCTCGGGCCAGAACGGCCGCCTGTTCCAGGAGATTCGCGCCAGACGCGGCCTCAGCTACGGCGCCTACTCCACCCTCGGGGCCCGGGCCGAGGGCGGCGCCCTGATCGCCTCGACCCAGACCAAGAACGAGAGCGCCGCCGAGGTCGTCGGCCTGGTCCTGGCCGAGTTCGACCGCCTGGCCCGCGAGCCCGTCGCCGACGCCGAGGTCACCAACCGCGAGACCTTCATCACCGGCGGCTTCCTGCGCTCGCTGGAGACCACCGGCGGGCTGGGCGGCCAGCTCGCCGCCGCGGTGATCGACGGCCTGCCGCTGTCGGAGATCGAGACCTACCCGGGCAAGATCGCCGCCACCACGCCGGACAGCCTGCGCCAGGCGGCGGGGATCGTCAGCGCCGAGGACGCCACCGTCGTGGTGGTCGGCGAGGCCTCCATGTTCATCGATGACCTGAGGGCCGCGCATCCGGACGTGGCGGTGATCCCGGCGGCGGAACTGGACCTGGACAGCCCGACGCTGGGGCTGTGACCGATGCTTTCCTCCCCGTTGCGAAGCAATGGGGAGGGGGACCGCGAAGCGGTGGAGGGGCTGTCGGGGGCGGGCTCTACCTCGGCTGAACCGCCTCGCGGATCGCCGCCAGCACCCCGTCCAGGTTCTCCCGGATCGCCGTCGCCGGGTAGCGGAGCGTCGTGACGCCCTTGGCCTCCAGCCATGCCCGCCGGCGCGCGTCGTGCCGCATCTGCTCCTCGCTTCCATGGACGGCGCCATCGACCTCCACGGCCAATTTCGCCCTAGGGCAGTAGAAGTCGAGGATGTAGGGCCCGATAGGGTGCTGGCGACGAAACTTCGCGCCGAGATTCCCGCCTTTGAGATATCGCCACAGCCGGGCCTCGGGCGGCGTCAGATGGCGGCGCATCCAAGCCGCGCGCTGAAAGGTGATCGGTTCTGAGGCCACCAGCCCCTCCACCGCTTCGCGGTCCCCCTCCCCATCGCTGCGCGACGGGGAGGAAAGGAAAGCGTCGAGTGTGGGCGAAGTCCAGTTGGCGCCTACCGCAGGTAGGTCAGGCGCCCCGAAATGTCCCGATCGCCTCGACCGTCCTCCGCACCTGCGCCTCGATCCCGGCCCAGTCGCCGGCCTTGACCGCCGCGTCGGTGACCAGCTTCGAGCCCATGCCGGCCGCCACAATCCCGGCCCCGAACCACCTGGCGATGCTCGCCTCGTCCGGATCCACCCCGCCGGTCGGCATGATCTTGGTCCACGGCATCGGCCCCAGCACGGCCTTGACGAAGTCCGGCCCGCCGACGGAGGCGCCAGGGAACAGCTTGACGATCTCGCAGCCCAGCTCGTGCGCCCGCCCGATCTCGGTCACCGAGCCGCAGCCGGGGAAGTAGGCCGTCATTCGCCGGTTGCAGACGCGCGCCACCTCCTCGACCAGGCAGGGGCTGACCACGAAGCGCGCCCCCCGGTTGAGGAACAGCGCCGCCGTGCCGGCGTCGACCACCGAGCCGATGCCGAGGATGATCTCCGGGTCGGTTCTCTGCAGCTCGCGCGCGATGTCGCCGAACAGGTCGACCGCGAAATCGCCCCGGTTGGTGAACTCGATCGCCTTCGCCCCGCCGCGGGCGCAGGCCCGGATCACGTTCAGGCACACCTCCGGGTCCGGATGGTAGAAGACCGGGGCGACCCCCTGGGTTTCGAGGGCGGTCAGGACGGACAGGCGGTCGTGGCGCATGGGTGGGCTCCGGGCAGGTCCCCTGACTCGGCCCGCGCCGCCGGGGCGTCAAGGGAGCGGGCTTCAATCCGTGTGTCCGGCGCCGGAACCGGACGGCGAGCTCGGGCTTTCTCGTCCCCATGATCGCCACCTTGTCGTCACTTTTGCTCGCGGCCGGGCAGGCCTCGCCGCAGACGCCGCCAGGCGATTTCGTTCCGCCCCCCGACGTCAGCCTGTCGATCACCGCCCGCGCCGACTCCGTGCGCTGGCGCCAGGTCGGGGACGTGCGCATCCGCGCCTGGGCCGAGCCGGCGGGCACGGTGATCGAGGAGAACCTGTCCACCGGCCTGCCGCGGCCGATCCCCGGGCAGCGCACCTTCCGCGACGTCGGCTGGACGCTGCGCGGCGAGGCGACCCTGTTCGCCCCCGCGCCGGAGGTGCGGATCGAGGCAGGGGCGGCCGAACCTGAAACCACAGAGGGAGAACCGGAATGAAGCCGTTGCTGACGGGCGGGATCGCCGCCGCCGTGCTGTTCGCCGCCGGGGCGGCCGCCGCCCAGACCCCGCCGCCGCAGATCCAGCCCGTGGCGCCCCTCTCGGCCGAACCGCAACAGGCCCAGCAGGCCGGCATTCCATCGGGCGAACCCGACGTCCTGCTCGACGTGCCCAACCTCAAGGTCGAGGAGATCACCGTCGAGGTCGAGAACCTTCAGGCCCGCCTCAACCTCGAGGCCCGCCTCGCCAACCTGCTGCACCTCAATGCCGGCGTCGACGCCTCGATCGACAACGTCAAGATCACCATCAAGGGCGTCGAGGCCCAGGTCCTGCTCAAGGTCCGGCTCGACAACGTGCGTCAGATCATCGACCGCACCCTGACCACCATCGACCGCAACCCCGAGATCCTCGAGCGGCTTCTGACCACCGTCGACAACACCGTCGACACCGTCGGGGGCGTGGCGAACACGACGCTGCAGCCGGGCGGGGTGGTCGACAACACCGTCGGCACGGTCGGCGACGTGGCCGGCCAGGCCATCCCGCCGCGCCAGTGACGCAACCCTCAACCCTGAAGGAGAGCCTGCCATGAACACCCTGACCCGACTGGCGCTGGTCGCCGCGCTCGCCGCCGCCCCGCTGGCCGCCTGCACCCAGCCCGAGGCCGACCGTGCCGGCGAGCAGGCCGAGAACGCCGCCGACAACGCCGCCGACGCCGCTGCGGACGCGGCCGCCGACGCCGGTCGCGCCGTGGACAACGCCGCCGACGCCACCGGCGAGGCGATCGACGACGCCACCACCACCGAGGAGACCACCGTCCGCGCCGGCGAGGACGGGGTTGAGG
>JAEYTA010000052.1 GCA_023434265.1 Pseudomonadota bacterium | reverse complement strand
GTTGAACGCGCTCCGGCCGCGACGACGGAGACGCCGCCGCCCGCCATCGACCCGGCGCCGCTGGTGGTGATCGCCCCGACGGAGCCCGCCCCGCCGGCCGGGCCGCCGCCGACCGAAGCCGAGCGCCCGCCGGCCGATCCGGACGCGCCCATCGCGACCCGGCCGCAGCCCCTCGGCTAGACCTGGGTCAGCGCAGGAGCAGGTAGCCGCGCTCGACCATGCGGCGCAGGCCTTCATAGGCCTCGGCCAGTTCCTCGTAGGCGGTGCGCGCCGCCGTCAGGCGGGCGATCTGGTCGACCGTCGAGGGGGCTCCGGATTCCGACTGGCGCAACCCCTCGGCCACCCACTTGCCCCGCGCCGTGGCGGTCAGGACGGCCAGCCGCTGGAAGGCCGCGGCGTCCACCTTGGGCAGCATCTGCCCGATCACCTCGCGGTTGGCGACGAAGGCGGCGTAGTCGATCTGTTCGAGCAGGCCGCGCAGTCGCCGCTGCTCCTGCGGATCGGCGTCCTGAGGCTCGAAATGATCGCGCTGGCGGCGATAGCTGCCGGTCTGGATGGTCGACATGCCGCGTCTCCGGAACACGAATCGCGAAGAGCCTGCGACGCGTCGATTAACGCGGTGTTGCTCTCGAGCGGCGGGCGCGGAATGCTGGCCTCCCCGAAAGCGGAGGAGCAGGGGATGGCCGGCAAGGTTCGCGTGAGCAGTTTCGCGGTCTCCGTCGACGGCTACGGCGCCGGGCCCGACCAGAGCCTGCAGAACCCGCTGGGGGTCGGCGGCGAAGACCTGCACGAATGGTTCTTCCCGACCGCCACCTTTCAGAAGATGTACGGCAAGGGTCACGGCGAGAGCGGCGTGGACGAAGGGTTCGCCAGCCGGGGCATGGACGGCATCGGCGCCTGGATTCTCGGCCGCAACATGTTCGCCCACTCGCGCGGCCCCTGGACCGACGACGGCTGGAAGGGCTGGTGGGGCGAGGAGCCGCCGTACCGCTGCAACGTCTTCGTTCTGACCCACCATCCGCGGCCCTCGTTCGAGATGAAGGGCGGGACTGTGTTCCACTTCGTCACCGGTGGCGCGGGCGCCGCGCTGGAACGAGCCCGGGCCGCGGCGGGCGATCTCGACGTTCGCATCGGCGGCGGAGCGGAGACGGTCCGCCAGTATCTGCGCGTCCGCGCCATCGACGAGCTGCACATCGCCATCTCTCCCATCCTGCTCGGCTCCGGGGAGTCGCTGTGGGAAGGGCTCGACCTGCCCGCGCTTGGCTATGTGGTTGCGGAATCCACCGCCGGAGAGCGCGCCACTCACCTGCGCATCGTCCGGAAGGGCGCCGCGTGAGCTTCACCCTCTGGCACCATCCCTATTCCGGCTACGGCCAGAAGGCGGCGGTCGCGGCCTATGAACTCGGTCTGACGTTCCGGCTGCGGGTGGTGGACCACGCCGACGAGGCTGTGATGGCGGAGTTCCGCCGCGTCTCGCCCTTCGCCAAGATGCCGGCGCTGGTCGATGCCGACGGCCGCGCGTTCTACGAATCCTCGATCGTCGTCGAATGGATGGATCGGCACGCGGGCGGCGACCAGCTGATTCCCGCCGATCCCGAAGCGGCCCTCGAGGTCCGGCTCGTCGACCGCATGATCGATCACTACGTCGGCGGCCCGATGAACCGGATCGTGCAGGAGAAATTCCGCCCCGAGGACTGCCGCGATCCCTTCGGCGCGGGCCAGGACGCGCAGGTGCTGACCCGGGCGTGGGACTGGCTGGAGGAGCGCCTGTCGGACGGCCGCACCTGGGCGGCGGGCGAGCGCTTCAGCCTCGCCGATTGCGCCGGAGCGCCGCTGACGACCTACGCCCGGCGGCTCGTCCCCTTCGGCGACCGCCCCCGACTGCGGGCCTGGCACGCGCGGCTGATGGCGCGGCCCTCCTTCGTGCGGGCGCTGCAAGACGCGGCGCCCTACGGCGACCTGATGCCGGCCCCGCCGGCCGTCGACTGACAGCGGCGGATCGCCGCGCCGGCTTGGCCGGAGCCTTCGGGACCCGTAGCTGTTTGGGTCGACAAGCGAAGGAGACGCCCATGCCGCTTCTGATGTGCCCGAACGACAACGCCGCCATGCAGACCCTCGAACGCGGCGGGGTCCAGTTCGACATGTGCCCTAGCTGCCGCGGCGTCTGGCTGGACCGCGGCGAGCTGGAGAAGCTGATGGAGGCCGCCACCGCCGAGGGCCGCGCCGCCGCGCCCCAGGCCGCTCCGCCGCCGCAGGCGCCGCAGCCCTACCCGCCGCAGCAGGCCGCGCCGCAGCCGTGGGGCAATCAGGGCTACCGCGACGACCGCCATCGCCACGACGACTACCGCTACAAGAAGAAGAAGCGGATGGACATCTTCGACATCTTCGACTGAGGCGTGGTCAGGCGGCCAGGCCGGCCGCCTGCATCAGGCTGCGCAGCGGCGCGAGGGTCTCGGGCGCCGCCGACAGGGCGGCGCGCGACTCCGGCGCCCGGAACAGCTTGACCGCCTCGGCCTTGGCCCGGTCGGCCGCCGGGCCGAGCGGCGCCGTTTCGCCGGCCGCCAGACGCAACAGGACCGACAGCTTCTGGACCACCGGCGCCGGCGAGCGGGCCAGCATGGCGACGATGCGGGCGTCGGCCTCCACCGCGCTGCCCACCGTGCCGATGGCCGACACGATCTCGGTTTCGTCGCGCTCGGTCAGGCCGCAGGCGCGGATGGACCGCTGTAGGGCGGCCAGGACGCCGAGCTTCTGCGCCGGGGTCTGGGTCGGCGAGGGCGCGCGCATCTCGGTCTCGAAGCGCAGCGAGCCGACGCAGGCCGACAGCCACCGCGCGGCCGAGCGCTTGTTGGCCAGGCCGGTGACGTTCTCGCAAAGCCGGGTGAGCGATTCCGCCTCGCACAGGACCGTGGTGCAGGGCTTGACGTAGGCGGCGACGAAGTCGGCCGTGACGAGCGACTTGGAGCGTTCGTTGAACGCCGACTGGACCTCCTCGAGCGTCAGCAGCCGGCCTGCCGTGGCGGTCAGCGACATGGCGAGCGCGCGCAGAATGTCGATCTCCCCGGCGGCGTCGTTGGGCCGCAGCCGGCGCGGGCTCATCAGCTCGCGCAGCACCATCCGCGCCAGCGCCGAGGAGAGCAGCGGAAATTCCCCGGCCGCGAGCCGGCCGCCGAGGCGCGCCGCGGGCCCCTCGACCGCCGGCACCTGCAGCGCCATGCGCGGGTCCTGGGCGACCAGGGCGTCGACCTCCCTGGGCGCCACCATCCGCACGACCGCGGCCAGCGAAGCGCCCTGGTCGAGGGAGGGGCCGAGGACCTCGGCGAGGTTGGTCCGCGCCCCCAGCAGTTCGCAGAGCAACTGCTCGACGGGCACCAGCACCATGGCCCGCGGCGGCCCCTCCATGGGCGCCCGTTCGATCAGGTCCATCAGCCGGTCGAGTCGGGCGCGGCCGCCGCGCACCCCCTTCAGCGCACCGGCCACCACCCCGCCCATCACGAAGGCCCGCTCGGGCTGGCCCTCGAGGCGGTGGGCGAGATCGGCGAGCGAGTGATGCGCGAGGTCGGGGAAGCGGTTTCGCCGTCCGGCGGAGACCAACCGCTCGATGGCGGCGTCGGAGAGCCGCTGGTAATGGCGCACGAGGTCGTGGATGGGCTGGCCCACCGCCTGGCTCTCGGGGACGGCGACCTTCTGGATGGCGTGCTGCAACTCCACGCCCGACGCGTCCAGCTTCTCGGCCAGGTCGGGCCGGTGCAGAAGTTCGAAGGCGGTCACCCCCTGGCGTTTCAGCCAGTCCTCGAGCACCCGACCGATCTGCTCGCGGGCGACCGGGGCGTACAGGTCCTGCGGCGCGTTGCAGCGCGGCCCGGCCTGGTCGTCCGCCACCACCCGCTTGCGGGCCACCTCGGGCGCGCCGCGGGTGAGCACCGTCAGGCTGTTGAACTCCATGGTGTCGGGGTCGAGCGTCTCCTTGGTGACCCGCACCGCCGCCGCCCGGTTGTCAGCCAGCATGTCCTCGGCGGCCTGGATCGCGTGGGCGCGATCCTCCGTCGCCATCTGGAGCCTCCAGGGCGCGGGCGGAGTCTTGCGGATGTAGACTTCGTAGTGGACGGGGCCGGCCATGGAACGCTCGCACAGGTTCGAGCGTCGATCATGCCTGTGAGACTTTAAGGTCGGGTTTCATTGCGAATCCCGGCCGCCCGGCCCATCTTTTTCGCCGTAATCTCACCGCGATCACGTAGAACGGTTACGCTTGCCGTGCGTTTCTGTCGCGGACGACGAGCCTGCAAGGAGATCCCCTTGGCCAACATCACCCTGGTCGACGACGACGAAAACATCGTCGCCTCCGTCTCGCTGGCGCTGGAGAGTCATGGCCACAAGATCACCGCCTACCACGACGGCGCGGCCGGCCTGGAGGCGCTGGAGACCTCGCCGCCCGATCTCGCCATCCTCGACGTGAAGATGCCGCGCATGGACGGCATGGAGGTGCTGCGCCGCCTGCGCCAGACCTCCAGCCTGCCGGTCATCATGCTGACCTCGAAGGACGAGGAGATCGACGAGATCCTCGGCTTCAACCTCGGCGCCGACGACTACATCCACAAGCCGTTCAGCCAGCGCCTGCTGATCGAGCGGGTAAAGGCCCTGCTGCGCCGGACCGGCGCCGACGGCGGCGAGCCGGAGGCGTCGGGCGAGAACTCGAACAAGGCCATAAAGCGGGGCAAGCTGACCATGGACCCGGCCCGCCACGAGTGCACCTGGGACGGCAAGCCGGTGAAGCTGACGGTGACCGAGTTCCTGCTGCTGCAGGCCCTGGCCCAGCGGCCCGGCTTCGTGAAGAGCCGCGACAACCTGATGGACGCGGCCTACGACGACCAGGTCTACGTCGACGACCGCACCATCGACAGTCACGTCAAGCGCATGCGCAAGAAATTCCGGGTCGTCGATCCCGAGTTCGACGCGATCGAGACCCTGTATGGCGTCGGATACCGCTACCGCGAGAGCTGAGCCGGACGTTCCGGCGACGTCGGGCCGGGCGCCGCTGAGGCGCTTCGGCGGCTCACGGCTGGGCGGGCTGATCCTCGCGCTCAACCTGCTCAGCCTGCTGATCCTGTTCGTCGGGGCCTTGGCCCTCAACGAATGGACGCGCGGGCTGATCGAGGCGCGCCAGGAGACCCTCAAGGCCGAGGGCGAGATCCTCGCCCAGGTGCTGGCCGAGCGCGGCGTGACCCAGGGCGAGCCCCAGCCGACCTTCGACGAGATCGCGGCCAGCAAGCTGTTCGTCGACGTGATCATCCCGGAAGGCCAGAGGGCGAGACTGTTCGGCATCGACGGGGTGGTGGTGGCCGACAGCTACCGCGTCACCGAGGCCATTCCCGGCCAGCCCCTGCCGCCGGCGCGACCGGCCGGCTCCCCGACCGCGCCGGTCGACGAACAGGGCGACCGCGCCGCGCTCCAGCAGGCGCAGGCGGCGCTCGCCGAGGAGATCGGCGACGCCCTGGAGGGCGAGGCGCAGGCGACCGTCCGCCGCTCGGAATCCGGCGACCGCGTCGTTTCCGTCTCCCTGCCGGTCCGCCACGTCCGCCAGGTGCTCGGCGTGCTCACCCTCGAGGCGGGGGACGTCGACGAGACGCTGGCCGCCCAGCGCCGCGCATTGATGCCGTTCGCCCTGGTCGCCCTGGGCGTGAACCTGCTCGGCTCGTTGCTGATGCATCTGTTCGTGGCGCGGCCGGTGATGCGCCTGTCCGCCGCCGCCGACGCGGTGCGCCTGCAGCGCGCGCGGGCCATCTCCCTGCCCGACATCGAGCGGCGCAAGGACGAGATCGGCGACCTCGCCCGCTCGCTCGAGACCATGACCGCGACCCTGTCCGATCGCATGGACGCCATCGAGGCCTTCGCCGCCGACGTGGCGCACGAGATCAAGAACCCGCTCACCTCGATCCGCTCGGCGCTTGAGACCCTGCCCCTCGTCAGGACCGACAGCCAGCGCGAGAAGCTGACCGCCCTGCTGCAGCAGGACGTGCGCCGCCTCGACCGGCTCATCACCGACATCTCCAACGCCTCGCGGCTCGACGCCGAACTCAACCGCGACCGCCCGCGCGCGATCGACCTGACGGTGCTGCTGACGGAGATCGTCGGGGTCTACGAGGCCGGCCGCAAGCCGGGCGAGGCGCGGGTCAGGTTCGAGCCGGGGGCGGGCGACCATGCCGTCGTCATCGGCCGCGACGGGCCGCTGGGGCAGGTGTTCCGCAACCTGATCGACAACGCCCGCTCCTTCAGCCCCTCCGATGGCGAGGTGCGCATCACCCTGGCGCGCGACGACATCGACGGGGCCCGGCCGGTGCGGGTGCGCGTCGACGACGACGGCCCCGGCGTGCCGCCCGAGAACCTGGAGACCATCTTCGAGCGCTTCTACACCTCGCGCCCGCGCGGCACGGCCTTCGGGACCAACTCCGGCCTCGGCCTGTCGATCGTGCGCCAGATCGTCGAGGCGCATGGCGGCCGGGTCTGGGCCGCCAACCGGACGACCTCTGACGGCGGCGTCGCGGGCGCGCGTCTGGAAGTCGCCCTGCCCGCCGCCCCGACCGGACGCCGACCGTGATCGACGTCGTCCAGCCCGTTCACGCCACGGCGGTGGCGCGCTGGACCGGCGCGCGGACCGGCTGGCGCGCGGCGCTGCTGTCCGGCTCGCCGGGGGCTGGCAAGAGCGATCTGGCCCTTCGCCTCATCGGACGCGGCTGGCGACTGGTCGGCGACGACTACGTCCACCTGTTCGCTTCCGGCGACGCCCTGTTCGCCCGGGCCCCGGAGACGATCGCCGGCCGGATGGAGGTCCGCGGTTTCGGCATCGCCGCCATCTGCCCGCTCGGCCTGGCGCGCGTGGGCCTGGCCGTCGACCTGGTCCACGGGCCGGTCGAGCGCCTTCCGGAGCCCGCCTCGCGGGTCTTCGACGGGGTCGCCGTCCCCCTTCTGCACCTCGACCCGCGCGAGGCCTCGGCCGGGGAAAAGGTGGTCGCCGCGCTCCTCCGGCTTTAACCCGCCGCCGGTTTGGGCTATGCCGCGCGGCTTGCGGTTGGCCCACGGGCCGCCGGGACGCGGGGGCGCGAGTCTTGGTGAAGCCTTCATGATCGGGCTGGTGATCGTCACCCACGGGGGACTGGCCTCGGAATTTCTCTCGGCCATGGAGCACGTCGTCGGGCCGCAGCGCGGTGTCGCGGCGATCTGCATCGGGCCCGAGGACGACATGGAGCGCCGCCGGCGCGACATCGTCGACGCCGCCCGCGCCGTGGACGACGGCGACGGCGTCATCCTGCTCACCGACATGTTCGGCGGCACCCCGTCCAATCTGGCCATCTCGGTGATGGAGGAGACCCACGCCGAGGTCATCGCCGGGCTCAACCTGCCCATGCTGATCAAGCTGGCCAGCGTTCGCGGCCGCGAGCCGCTCGACGTCTGCGTCGCCCACGCCCAGGACGCCGGCCGCAAATACATCTCGGTGGCCAGCTGGGTGCTGCAGGGGGAGAAATGACCGACGCCGCCGCCAACGCCCCCTCCGCCAGAGCCGTCGTCGGCATCTGCAACCAGCGCGGGCTGCACGCCCGCGCCTCGGCCAAGTTCGTCAAGCTGGCCTCGACCTTCGAGAGCGAAATCCGCGTCACCCGCGACGGCGTCACGGTCAACGCCCTGTCGATCATGGGCCTGCTGATGCTCGGCGCCGGCGCCGGCTGCGACGTCCACATCGAAGCCGAGGGCGAGGACGCGCAGGCGGCGGTCGCAGCGCTGGCGGAGCTGGTCGAGCGACGGTTCGACGAGGATCAGTAGGAAACAAGCCTGTCCTTCATCCTGCGAAGCGCGTCCGCGCGAAGCAGGATGGTGGAGCCGAGGGGAGTCGAACCCCTGACCTCGTCATTGCGAACGACGCGCTCTACCAACTGAGCTACGGCCCCCCAAAGTCCGACCGGAAGTCGGGTTCAGGCGAGGGCGCGACATAGGGGCGGGGCGGGCGTTCTGTCAACGGGCCGGGGCGCCGAATGTCGCGCGGCGCGGCGAATCCTTGGAGAGCCGGGCAGGCCGCGCTAGAAGCGGCGAAACCTCGGAGCACCGTGCATGGGATTCGCCATCGTCTGGCTGGTCGGCGCCATTCTCGACCTGATGGTCTGGGCGATCATCGCCTCGGCCGTCCTCAGCTGGCTGTTCGCCTTCGACGTCATCAATCACCGTAACCGCTTCGTCAGCCAGCTGGCGTCGTTCCTCGACGCGGTGACGGGGCCGATCCTCGCGCCGTTCCGCCGGGTGATTCCACCGCTGGGCGGCATCGACATCTCGCCGATCGTCGCCATCCTGGTGATCCAGTTCCTGAAGATCCTCTTCATGCGCTCCAGCGCGCCCTTCCTGATCTCGGTGCTCGGCTAGGCCCGGGGGTCGCCCCGGCGCGGCTCCGGCGCCACGGCGGGGCCCTTCCGCCGCCCGCCGCCGTGTTCCCCGCTTTGCACCCCGGGGCCGGCGTCCTAAGGTGACGCGACGGGGCCCCCGCGGCCCGGCGGACATCCGGACTTCATGACCACGATCAAGACAGTCGCCATCGTCGGCGCGGGCCAGATGGGCGCGGGGATCGCCCAGACCGTGGCGACGGGCGGCTACGACGTCGCCCTCTACGACGCCGCCGCCGACCGCCCGCCGCAGGCGCTGGGGGCCATCGCCGCCAGCCTGGCGCGACAGGTGGCGCGCGAGTTGCTGTCCCAGGCGGACGCCGACGCCGCCCTCGCGCGCATCCGCCCGGCCGGCACGCTGGCCGAGGCGGCCAAGGCCGATCTGATCATCGAGGCGGCGGTCGAGGACGAGGCGGTCAAGAAGGCCATCCTCGCCGAACTGACGCCTTTGCTGGGTCCGGACGCGCTGCTGGCCTCCAACACCTCGTCGATCTCGATCACGCGCCTGGCCTCGGCCACGGACCGGCCCGACCGGTTCATCGGCCTTCACTTCATGAAGCCGGCGCCGGTGATGAAGCTGGTCGAGATCGTGCGCGGCATCGCGACCTCGGCCGAGACCTACGAGACGGCGGTGGCCTTCGCCGAGTCGCTGGGCAAGACCACCACCAACGCCGAGGACTTCCCGGCCTTCATCGTCAACCGGATTCTGGTGCCGATGATCAACGAGGCGATCTACACCCTCTACGAGGGCGTCGGGAACGTGGCCTCGATCGACAAGGCGCTGAAGCTGGGCGCCAACCATCCGATGGGGCCGCTGGAGCTGGCCGACTTCATGGGTCTGGACGTCGTGCTGGCGATCATGAACGTGCTGTACGACGGCCTCGCCGACAGCAAGTACCGGCCCTGCCCGCTGCTGGTGAAGTACGTCGAGGCCGGCTGGCTGGGCCGCAAGTCGGGCCGCGGCTTCTACGACTACGCCGGCGAGGTTCCGGTGCCGACACGATGATCGCCCTTCCCGAACGCCCCGAGGACTTTCCCGGCCAGCAGCGCGTGGTCTGGCGGCGGGAGCCGCAGCGCATCGTGCTGGCGGCGGTGGCGGGCGGCCTGTGGCCGCCGCTGGTGCTGACCCTGCTGATCTGGCCGCCGCAGAACTGGCTGCCGGGCAGGGATTTCGACTGGCGTCTGGCGGTGCTCGTCATCGGCATGGCGGCCGTTCCTGCCGGCCTGTGGCTGCTGGCCCGGGAGCGCGAACGCAACGGCCGTCCGGCCACCCGGCTCGGCGTGGTCTGGCGCTTCATGTTCTACGGGGGTCTGCTCGCGGCGGCCCTCGGCGCCGTGTTCGCCCTGGTGCAGGCCATCCTGCAATGGCTCAGCGCGGCCAACTTCGGCGAGGGGGTTGGCGGCAGCGAGACCTCCCTGCTCATCTACGGCGTCGGCGGCTTGCCGTTTGCGGTGCTGATTGGCGTCGCCTACGCCCTGTGGGCCGGCCTGTGCGCCGCCTTCATCGCCTTCAGTCCCCAGCCCGAGGTTCGCGATCGCCTGGGCGTCATGGCCCGGGATCGCGACGCCTCCTGACCGGGCTGTCGGGATTTTAACTGGCGTCGCCGGACGTCCGGCGGCAACCTCTCCCGGCCGGATCCTTGGGGGGAGACATCAATGGCCGCCGTAGACCTCGCGCCCGCCGCCGGACCCGCCCGGGCGGCGCCCGGGCCCGTCAAGCCGAAGGACCGGCTGCACAACCTCGACATGCTGCGGGGCTGGGCCATCCTCGGCATCCTCGCGGTCAACGCCGTGTCGTTCGGCTGGCCGTCCGAGGTCCTGATGTCCGAGGCGCCGCCGCCCGTCGCCCTGTCCTTCGCGGACCAGGTCGGGCGATGGGTCACGGATGTCTTCTTCGCCGACAAGTTCCGCACCCTGTTCACCATGCTGTTCGGGGTCTCGATCTTCCTCGTCGGAGGCGAGAAGCACGACCCGGCGCGCAGCCCGGTGCTGGTCCGCCGCCTGCTCTGGCTGGGCGTCTTCGGCCTGCTGCACGGCGCCGTCCTCTGGTACGGCGACATCCTGCTGCACTACGCGTACTGCGGCCTGCTGATGATGGTCTTCCGCTCGTGGACGGCGCGGCGGCTTCTCTGGGTGGGCGGCGGTCTCACCCTGCTGTGGGGCGTGGTCGCCACGCTCGGCTACTGGGGCATGGCGAACATGCCGCCCGAGATCGCGGCGCAGATGGCCGCGGGCCGGCCGGGAGCCGACCCGGAGGCGATCGCGGCGGCGGTCGAACTGTACCGCAGCGGCTGGCCCGCGGGGCTGTTCGAGAACCTCGAAACCTGGGCCATGTTCCAGTTGATGGCGGGCCCCTTCCTGATTCCCGTCACCGTGCCGCTGATGATGCTCGGGCTGGGCCTGTTCAAGTCCGGCTACCTGACCGGGCGGGCCCCGCTGTGGACCTATGCGCTGATGATCCTGCTCGGCGGCGCCAACCTCGCCGCCTTCGCGGTCTGGGGCTGGCAGGACGTGATGGCGGGTGAGGGCGCCGACCCGACGCGCGGCCTCGCCGCCGCGGCGGGCGGCATGGCCCCGCTGATCACCCTCTTCTACGTCAGCATCCTCGTCCTGCTGGTCCGCTTCGGGCTCAGGCCGTTGACCCTCTGGCTGGTTCCGGTGGGGCGGATGGCCTTCACCAACTACCTGACCCAGACCCTGATCATGGTCACCCTCTACTACGCGCCCTGGGGCCCGATGTGGTTCGGGACGCACGGACCGGCGGCGCAGTGGGCCGTGGTCGGCGCGGTCTGGGCCGCCCAGCTGGTCTGGTCGCCGCTGTGGCTGTCGGTCTTCCAGATGGGTCCCGTCGAGTGGGTCTGGCGCTGCCTGACCTACGGCCGGCTGGTGGCGATCCGGAAGCCGGTCGCGGCCTGATCGTTGCCCGGCGGCGGGCGATGGCTTAAGCGCGCGCCATGACCGACGCCGCCGCCGCCCGCCCCGAAGCCCGCAGCCCCCGAGGATTCGCCGACCGTCGCGGCCGCGATCTGGTGGCCGAGCGCCGGCTGGTGCAGCGCGTCGCGGCGGTCTACGAGCGCTGGGGCTTCGAGCCGCTCGAGACCGGCGCCTTCGAATACGCCGACGCCCTGGGCAAATTCCTGCCCGACGCCGACCGTCCCAACGAGGGCGTCTTCGCCCTGCAGGACGACGACGACCAGTGGATGGCGCTGCGCTACGACCTCACCGCGCCGCTGGCCCGTTTCGCCGCCCAGAACCGCGAGACCCTGCCCAGGCCCTTCCGCCGCTACGCCTTCGGCCCGGTGTGGCGCAACGAGAAGCCGGGGCCGGGCCGGTTCCGCGAGTTCGTCCAGTGCGACGCCGACACGGTCGGCTCGGATCGCCCCGAGGCCGACGCCGAGATCATCGCCATGGCCGGCGAGGGCCTGCGGGCGGCCGGATTGTCGGCGGGCCAGGCCGTGATCCGGGTTTCCAACCGCAAGCTGTTCGACGGGCTGTTCGAGGCCGGCGGGGTGACCGACCCGCTGCAGAAGCTGACCGCGCTGCGGGCCATCGACAAGTTCGACCGCCTGGGCTGGGACGGCGTCGCCGCCCTGCTCGGCGAGGGGCGGCTGGACGAGTCCGGCGACTACACCAAGGGGGCCAATCTTCCGCTCGGCGTGGCGGCGACCATCGAGGCCTTCCTCGCCTCGGCCGGCGAGGCGGGCCTGTCCCGGGCGGCGACCCTGGAGGCGGTGGCGCGGGCTGGCGGGCTGGGCGCGACGGGCGAGGCGGCGCTGGAGGAACTGGCGGCCATCGACCGGGCGCTGGGCGCCATGCGCGTCGACGAGGCCGCGGTGCGCTTCGACCCGACCATCGTACGCGGGCTGGAATACTACACCGGCGCGGTGTTCGAGGCGGAACTGCTGCTCGAGACCACCGACGACAGGGGCCGCGCCGTGCGCTTCGGCTCGATCGGGGGCGGCGGGCGCTACGACGACCTGGTCGCCCGTTTCACCGGCGAGCGACTGCCGGCGACGGGGTTCTCGTTCGGCGTCTCGCGGCTGGCCTCGGCGCTGCGCGCCGCCGGCCGTGGCGACGAGGACGCGGTGCGCGGCCCGGTGGTGGTGATCGTGTTCTCCGAAGCCGACATGCAGCACTATCTCGACGCGGTGTCGGAGCTCCGCAATGCCGGGATCGCCGCCGAGCTCTACCTGGGCCGCGCCGGCATGAAGGCGCAGATGAAATACGCCGACCGTCGCGGCGCGCCGGCGGCGGTCATCCTGGGCGGCGACGAGATCGCGGCGGGACAGGTCACCATCAAGGATCTCGACGCCGGGCGGGCGCTGGCGGCGGGCGTGGCGGACAACGAGGCGTGGAAAACCGAGCGTCCCGGCCAGCGTCTGGTGGCCCGGGGCGAGCTGGTCGCCACGGTCCGCGGCATCGTCGAGGCGGCGCGCACAGCTTCGTGAGTTATCGCTGATAACAAAGGAAAATCCGGGGCGCCCGCGGGCCAGTCGATTGACTTGAGCCGGATTTTGTCGTCTTTCTGTCGTCACTCGGGAAGCGCAGCGTTACGACGCAGCAGCCGCCCGGAGGCGTTTCGGGGAGGAAACGTCCGCTCCTCAGAGAGCGAAAGAAAGCCCGCCGCGATGTATCCCCCGCGGCGGGCTTTTTTGCGCCTGATGGGCGGTTGGTGATTGGTGATTTGTCCCTGGTCCGCGGGGCGGGCCGCCCACGGCCTCGACCGGGGTCCGGCTTCGCCCATCACGCGAGCAACCACCAATCACCAGCCGCCACCAACGAAAAGGGCCGGAGCGTCGCCGCCCCGGCCCTCCTTCGGTTCAGGTCTTCGCCCTTACCAGATGCGCACGCGCTGCTCCGGCGGCAGGTAGTATTTGTCGTCGGGCTGGACGCCGAAGGCGTCGTACCAGGCGTCGACATTGCGCAGCGGGCCGATGACGCGGAACTCGGCCGGGCTGTGCGGGTCGGTGGCGATCTGCTGGCGCAGGGCGTCGTCGCGGTACTTCGACTGCCAGACCTGGGCCCAGCCGTAGAAGAAGCGCTGGTCGCCGGTGACGCCGTCCAGCACCGGCGAGGGCTGACCGTTCAGCGACAGGTGGTAGGCCTCCAGGCCCACCGCCACGCCGGCGGCGTCGCCGATGTTCTCGCCCATGGTCAGGCCGCCCTGGACGTGGAAGCCCGGGATCGGCTCGAACTGGTCGTACTGGGCGCCGAGGCGGGCCGTCAGGGCCTCGAAGGCGGTCTTGTCCTCGGGCGTCCACCAGTTGCGCAGCACGCCGTCGCCGTCCGACTTGGAGCCCTGGTCGTCGAAGCCGTGGCCGATCTCGTGGCCGATGACGCCGCCGATGCCGCCGTAGTTGACGGCCGGGTCGGCGTCCGGATCGAAGAACGGCGGCTGCAGGATGGCGGCCGGGAAGACGATCTCGTTGTTCGCCGAGTTGTAGTAGGCGTTCACCGTCTGCGGGTACATGCCCCACTCGTCCTTGTCGACGGGATCGTTCAGCCGGTTGAGCTGGTAGTTCCACTGGAAGAGCCCGGCCCGTTCGGCGTTGCCGAACAGGTCGTCCGGCCGGACCTCGAGGGCCGAGTAGTCGCGCCACTTGTTCGGATAGCCGATCTTGACCGTGAACTTGGCCAGCTTCTCCTGGGCCGCGGCCTGGGTGGCGTCGCTCATCCAGCTGAGGTTGTCGATGCGGTGCGACAGGGCTGTCCGCAGGTTGGCGACCAGCTCCTCCATCTTGGCCTTGGACTCGGCCGGGAAGTATTCGGCCACGTACTGGCGGCCGATGGCCTCGCCCAGCATCCCTTCGGCGAAGCTGATGGCGCGCTTCTCGCGGCTGCGCTGCGCCGGCTGGCCCTGCAGGTCGCGCGAGCGGAACTCCCACTGCGCGTCCGAGAACCGCCGCGACAGGCGGCTGGCCGCGTCGTCGGTGGTGTGGAAGGCCTGCCAGGCCTGGATCACCTCGACCGGAGTCTCGGCGTAGATGGCGGCGATCTTCGGCATGGCCGTGTCCTGGCGGACGATCAGCCGGGGCACGTCGCCCACGCCGACGGCGGTGTAATAGTCCTGCCACGGGAAGCCCGGCGCCTCGGACGCCAGTTGGGCGATGGTGTACTCGTTGTAGGTTTCGTCGCGGTTGCGGTTCTCGATCGGCGTCCAGTGCGCCTCGGCGATGCGGGTCTCGAAGGCGAGAATGGCGTCGGCGTTGGCCGACGGGTTCTCCCACCCGATCATCTCGAGCATGCGCTCGACGTAGGCGCGGTACAGCGCCTTCTTCTCGGCCCAGCGCTCTTCCAGGTAGTAGTCGCGGTTGGGCAGGCCGAGCCCCGACTGGCCGGTGGAGACGACATAGCGGGTCGGCGCCTTCTGGTCGATGGTGATGCCGGTGCCGAAGATCGACCCGCCGACCCGGCCCTGGGTCTCGCCCATGTAGACGGCCAGCTTGTCGTGCGTGTCGGCGGCGCGGATGGCGGCGAGGTAGGGCTGCAGCGGCTGGGCGTCGAGGGCCTCGATGCGCGCCTCGTCCATGTAGGAGCGATAGGCGTCGGCGATCTTGGCTTCGTCGGTTCCCGGTGCGAGATCGGTGCGCGCCACCAGGCCCTCGATCATCGCCTTCAGGCGGTTGTCGGACAGTTCACGCAGCAGGGCGAAGGAGCCGTAGGAGGTGCGGTCCGACGGAATCTGCAACGCGTCCAGGGCCGTGCCGTTGGCGTGGCGGAAGAAGCTGTCGCCCGGCTCCACCGAGGTGTCGCGGCCGGCGAGGTCGAAGCCCCAGGTCCCGTAGCTCGGCGCCTCTGTCCCTTGCCAGCCGGTGACCGTCGCGCCCGCCTCGCTCGACTGGAACAATTCGAAGACCGTGCAGGCCTCGTCGACGCAGGCGTGGTCGTGATCCTGGGCCAGCGCGCCGGAGGCGGGCAGCAGCATGGCGCCGACTGCGGCGCCGATCAGCAATTTCTTCATGGGTCCCTCGACTTGGCTCTCGCTGGAAAAGCGGGTGGCCGGACCCTACGCCCGGACCGCCCCCTGTCGTCTGAATTTTTTGTCATCTAACGGCCCCGGCGGAGGGTTCCGTCGCGCGCATACTTGGCGAACCGTCGGCCGGGGCGATACTGTCCAGCCAGGAGGGCGGATGCAGGGTCACGGCGGCGGCGAGTACAAGGATCTGGTGGTCTTTCTGGCCGCCGCCGGGGTGATTGTGCCGCTGTTCAGCCGGTTCCGGATCAGCCCGGTGCTCGGCTTCCTCGCCGCCGGCGTCCTGCTCGGCCCCGACGGCCTCGCCCGTCTGGCGGACACCGCCCCCTGGCTTTCGTGGATCACCATCTCCGATGCGGGCCAGATCCGCTCGCTGTCCGAACTCGGCGTCGCCTTCCTGCTCTTCATGATCGGCCTCGAGCTGTCGTGGGAGCGGCTCAAGTCGATGCGCCGGCTGGTGTTCGGCCTCGGCCTGAGCCAGGTGGTCGTCTGCGCGGTCGGCCTCGCCATGGTGTTCATGGTCATGGGGCAGCCGCTGGTCTCGGCGGCGGTGCTGGGCATGGGCTTCGCCCTGTCGTCGACCGCGGTGGTCATGCCGGTAATGGCCGAGCGCGGCCGCCTGAAGACGCCCGCCGGCCGCGCGACCTTCGCGGTCCTGCTCGCCCAGGACCTCGCCGTCGCGCCGATCCTGATCACCGTGACGGTGATGGCTGCGCTGGCCCAGACGGGCGGCGGGGGCGGCGAGTTCGACCCGTCGGTGCTGCGCCCCGCCCTGCTCACCCTCATCCCCGCCGCCGTCGGCCTGGCCCTGCTGGTGGTGCTGGGCCGCCTGGTGCTGCGCCCCCTGTTCCGCCTGGTGGCGCGTTCGCGGGCCCGAGGGCAGGGCACGGAGCTGTTCGTCGCCGCCTGTCTGCTGGTCGTCGTCGGGGCCGGCGTGGCCGCCCAGGCGGCCGGCCTGTCCATGAGCCTCGGCGCCCTCATCGCCGGCTTGCTGCTGGCGGAGACGGAGTTCCGGCGCGAGGTCGAGGTGGCCATCGACCCGTTCAAGGGCCTCCTGCTTGGAGTCTTCTTCGTGGGCGTGGGCATCGGGCTCGACCTCGACGCCGTCGCCGCCGACCCGCTGGCGGTGTTCGGGCTGGCGGCCGTGCTGACGCTGTTCAAGGCCGTGCTGATCTTCGGCGCCGCGCGGCTGTGGCGGGTGCCCGGCCGCACGGCCATCGAGACGGCCCTGATGCTCGGGCCGGCGGGAGAGTTCGCCTTCGTCATCCTCGGCGCCGGCCTCGTGGAAGGCATAGCGTCGCCGGCCTTCACGCGCACCGTCATGCTGGCGGCCACCATCAGCATCTTCACCATCCCCATGATGGCCCTGATCGCCCGCCGGCTCGTCCGCCAGGCCGCGCCCGCCCCCGAGCTTCCCCCCGAGGCGATGGAGCCGACCGCGGCCTCCGGTCAGGTCCTCGTCGTCGGCTTCGGCAGGGTCGGGCGGCTCGTCGGCGAGATGCTCAAGGAGCACGGCCAGGAATTCCTCGCCCTCGACGCCAACGCGACGACGGTGGCCAAGGGGCGGGCCGAGGGCGCCAACGTCTTCTACGGCGACGCCGGCCGGGCCGAGCTGCTCGCCCACTGCGGCATCGAGTCGGTCCGCGCCCTCGTGGTGACCATGGACGCCCCGGCCAAGGTCGACGAGGTGGTGGCCACCGCCCGCTCGCTGCGGCCCGACCTCAGCATCATCGCGCGCGCGCGGGATTCCCGCCACGCCGAGCGGCTCTACCGGCTGGGCGTCACGGACGCGGTTCCCGAGACCACCGAGGCCAGCCTCCAGCTGGCGGAGAACACCCTGGTCGATCTCGGCGTGCCGATGGGTCTGGTGCTGGCTTCAATCCACGAGCGTCGCGACCGCTTCCGCAAGATGTTCCAGGAAGCCATGCCCGAGGGCCAGGCGCCGCGGGCGCCGCGGGCGCTGCGCACCACCCTGCGGCGCTGAGCCGCAGACGGAGCGCGCCGGGGCGTCGCGTTAACCCCGGAACCAAGGCGCTCGTTAACCTGAGCACCCCATTTTGGTCATCGTTGCGTGATGAGTGCCAGCCTTCGCCGGACCGACGGGCCTGCCCGGCGGCGCTCTCCGGAGCATCCGAATTCACAGCATCGCTTCGGCGTTTCCTTCCTGTCGGCCGGCCTCCGCCGCCGCTTAGTCGAGTAACCGTTTTCATGCGAGACATCGCCCAGAGCTCCGCCAAGGACCCCTCCGAGACCGAGGTCGAAGCCCCCCGTCTGAATCGTCGTCAGGCCGCCAAGGTCCGGACCCGCCAGAAGGTGCTGGACGCCGCCCGCGCGCTCTTCGCCGAGCGCGGCTACGAGCCCGCCACCATCCGCGACATCGCCCGCGGCGCGGGCATGTCGACCGGCGCGGTGTTCGCGAACTTCCAGGACAAGGCCGAGCTGTTCGAGGCCGTGCTGGCCGAGGATCTGGCCAGGCTGGTCGAGACCCTGCGCGCCGCCGCCGCCGCCGAAACCACCTTGCGGGGCCGGCTGATCGCCGCTCTCACCGCCGCCTATCACGGCTCGCTCGAGCAGTTGCCGCTGGTGCAGGCGGTGATCGCCCGCTCGTGGTTCCAACCGGTGGCCGCCGAGATGCGCGCGCGCGGCGCGATCCGCCCGGTGATCGGCCTGATCACCGAAATCCTGCAGACCGGCGTGCGCGAGGGCGAACTGCGCCAGGACGCCGACGTGCTGCTGCTGTCGGACCTGGTCTACGCCGCCTTCCTGTCCAACTACCGCGGCGCCGCCTACGACGGCTGGACCATGGGCCAGCTGGTCGAGCGCATCGGCAAGCAGGTCGACACCATCCTGGCCGGGGTGCTGGCCCGCCAGTAGGCGGCTTCGCCGTTCAGGACCTTGCGAAGGCCGCGCCCGCCCGGGCGCGGCCTTCAGCTTTTCCAGCGCAGGGTCGCCGGCTGCACCGGGTTGACGAAGGGCCGCCCCTCGGCGCGGCTCTTCACCCATTCGCGCTTCAGCTGCTGGTACCACTTGGCCTGCCTGTCGGCGTCGTCGATCCAGATCAGCGCCGGGTCGTAACGCAGTCCCTCGTTCTGCAGGTTCACCATGCCGCCATCCTGCTTGAGGAAGGCGACCACGCCCATCCTAAGGAACGGCTTGGCGATGCCGAACACCCAGTGGTCCGACCAGAAGATCTGGGTGATGCGGGTCTTCGTCTCTGTGATCGGGGTCAGGCAGGTCAGGGCCAGCACCTGGCGCTCGCCCACCTGGATGTGCTCCCAGCGGTAGCCGGGCAGGCGGAAGGTGATCTCGGTCGCCGGCGCGCCGCCCAGGATCTTGTAGGCGCGGCTGTTCGACGACGGCGCGTGGCGCACCATGGCGAAGCCCTGCTCGCGCGGCTCGAAGGCCTTGGCCTTCTCGTGCATCGAATGCTCCGATCGCCACCACCACTGCTGATGCACGAACGGCCCGTGCGCCGGGTCCATCAGGCCGATGACGGCGTGGTCGATGTGGCTGTCGAAATCCATCCGTTCGACCAGCTTGGCGCCGCCGCCGACGACGCCGGGAAACTGCGGCGGCTCGTGGTCGGGCTCGCCGCCCCCGCGCGGGTCGGAGCCCATCCATACGAACACCATCCCCTGGCTCTCGCGCACCGGATAGCGGCGTACGCGGATGCGATCGGTCTCGAAGGCCTGATCCTCGACCAGGGACGGGATGGCCGCACAGCCGCCATCGGTGCGGAAGCGCCAGCCGTGATAGGGGCACTCGACCGTCTCGCCCTCGCCCTTGTCGATCAGCCGCCCCGCCGACAGGGGCGCGGCGCGGTGGGGGCAGATGTCGCGCAGGCCGAAGACCTCGCCTCCGCGGGTGCGGCCGATCAGCACCGGCTCGCCCAGCAGCTCGTGGCGCTTCATCGCGCCCGGCGCGATGTCGCGGGCCAGGGCGACAAAATACCAGGCGTCCAGCACGAAGCCCTTGCCGAAGGCGGTCGGCGGCGTACGGGCCTCGCGGGGGGCGGCGACGGGAGCGGTATCGGGCGGCGTCATGCCTGCTATTCTAGGCGAGCCGCCGGGCCGGCCGCCAGCCGCGCGGACGGGAGATGTCGAAAGCACTTTACAACACAAAGTCGCTCGCATATCTGAATGGCGACGCTGATGGAGAGACCCGCCCGATGAAACCCGCCCTGTCGGCCCTGCTGGCCGCCGCCGCCCTGATCGCCAGCCCCGCCCTCGCCCAGGACGGCCACGGCGCCCACGCGACTCCGCAAGCGCACGGCGCCCACGGCCACGCGCACGCCGACTTCGAATCGGGCCGCTTCCACGTCCGCGTCGACGGGCCAGAGCGCCCGGTCGGCGACGTCATCCTCGTCCCCGGTCTCACCTCCTCGCCGGAGGTCTGGGACGGCCTGACCGAGGCGCTGAAGGATCGCTACCGGGTCCACCGCGTGCACGTGCAGGGCTTCGCCGGCGCTCCGGCCGAGGCTAACGCCGCCGGGCCGGTGTCGGCCCCGGTCGCCGAGGACCTCGCCCGCTACATCGCCGAGCAGGGCCTGGAGCGGCCGGCGGTGATCGGCCACTCCATGGGCGGCACGATCGCCATGATGCTGGCCGCCCGCCATCCGGACAGCGTCGGCAAGCTGATGGTCGTGGACATGGTGCCCTTCATGGGGGCGATGTTCGGCCCTCCGGGCGCAACCGCGGAGAGCGTCACCCCGATGGCGGACCAGATCTACGCGGGCATGTCGAACGGACCGCGGGAGGCCTACAACGCCCAGTCGACCGCCGCGATCAACGGCATGATCAACACGGAGTCGCTGCGCGCCGGGCCGATCCGGGACATGGAGACCAGCGACCAGCAGGTCGCCGCCTCGGCCTTCCGCGAGCTGATCGTCACCGATCTGCGGCCGGAACTGGCCAATATCACCGCCCCGACCACGGTGCTCTACGTGAAGTTCAACGACCCGCGCATGACTCCCGAGATCACCGACGGCATCTACCGGGCGTCGTTCGCCAGCCTGCCGTCGGCCGAACTCAAGCGCATCGACGACAGCGCCCACTTCATCATGCTGGACCAGCCGGCCGTATTCGCCGCCGAGGTGAACGCGTTTTTAGATTAGGCGTCGTCCGGGCCATCGTTTCGGCGGAAACGTCCTTCACGGTCCCGTGAGAGACGCGGGGGCGTTTCCGTCCGCAGCTTGACCGGCTAAGACCGCCGGGACGGCTTGATGAGGGTTCGATGGCGGGTTCCGGCTTCAGCTTCGGTCGCGGCTCCGGCGGCGGCGAGAAGGCGGCGCGCACGCCGCTCCAGCGCCTGCTCTACTGGGGCGCGGTTCTGGCCGTCTGGGGCCTGATCTTCCTCGTGGTCTTCTTCGCGGTGTTCGCCCGCGACCTGCCCGACACCTCGACGCTGTACAACGTCGACCGGCAGCCCTCGATCACCTACCTCGACCGCAACGGCGCGTTGATCGCGGTGCGCGGCACGCAGCAGGCCCCGCCCGCCGACCTCGACGCCCTGCCGGACTACGTCCCGGCCGCCTTCATCGCCATCGAGGACCGGCGCTTCTACTACCACCCCGGCTTCGACCCGATCGGCATGAGCCGCGCCATCGTCGCCAACATGCGCGCCGGCCGTGTCGTGCAGGGCGGCTCGACCCTGACCCAGCAGTTGGCCAAGAACCTGTTCCTGTCCCCGGACCAGAACATGAAGCGCAAGGTCCAGGAGCTGATGCTGGCCGTGTGGCTGGAGATGAAGTTCTCCAAGAAGGAGATCCTCGCCCTCTATCTGAACCGGGTCTATTTCGGCGCCGGCGCCTACGGCATCGAGGCGGCGTCGCAGCGTTATTTCGACAAGAGCGCCAAGGACCTGACGGTCGGCGAGGCGGCGCTGCTGGCCGGCCTGCTGAAGGCGCCGTCGCGCTATTCGCCGGTCTCGGAGAGCGAGCGCGCCGCGGCGCGCGCCACCGTGGTGCTGGACGAAATGGTCGACGCCGGGGTGATCACCCCCGAGCAGCGCGCCGAGGCCGTCACCGCCCCGGTGCGGGTCTCGAGAACCCTGGCCACCCAGCACGCGCAGTACTTCGTGGACTGGCTGGACAAGCAGATCCGCGAACTGGTCGGCGAGCCGACCGAGGACATGATCGTCGAGACGACCCTCGACCTGACCCTGCAGACCCAGGCCGAGCGGGCGGTGCGCCGCATCCTCGACCGCGACGCCTCGCGCGGCGTGCAGCAGGCGGCGCTGGTGGCGCTGGACGGCGAGGGCCGGGTGCGGGCCATGATCGGCGGGGCGTCCTACGCCGACAGCCAGTTCAACCGCGCCGTCGACGCGCGCCGCCAGGCCGGCTCGGCCTTCAAGCCGTTCGTCTACCTGACCGCTCTGGAGAGCGGCTATACGCCCGAAACCCGGGTCGAGGACGCTCCGATCCGGATCGGCAACTGGTCGCCGCGCAACTACACCGGCGACTTCCGGGGCGAGATGCCCCTGTCGCAGGCGGTGGCGCAGTCGATCAACACCGTCGCCGCGGGCCTCGCCGACCAGGTCGGCCGCGACAACGTCGCCCGCACGGCGCGGCGGCTGGGCATCACCAGCCGGATCGGCCTGGAGCCGGCGATGGCGCTGGGCGCGGTCGAGGTTTCGCCGCTGGAAATGGCCCAGGCCTACGACGCCTTCGCCAACGGCGGGAAGCGCGTGCAGGCCCACGGCATCAGCCGCATCCGCACGCCGCAGGGCCGGGTGATCTACCAGCGCTCGAACCGCGCCGGCGCCCCGATCCAGGCCATCACGAACCCGTTCCTGTACTACCAGAACCAGATGCTGCGCGGCGTCATGACCGGCGGCACGGGCCGGTCGGCGGCCATCGCCGGCCGCGATCTGGCGGGCAAGACCGGCACCACCTCGGATTACAAGGACGCCTGGTTCGTCGGCTACACCGGCGGCTTCGTCACCGCCGTCTGGGTCGGCAAGGACGACAACACCCCGATGCGCGGCGTCACCGGCGGCTCGTCGCCGGCGGCCATCTGGCGCGGCTTCATGGAGGCCGCCCTGCCGCGCCTCAACGCCCCCGACATCCCGGCCGGGCCGCCCATGCCCGAGGGCTGGCGGCCCCCCGATCCGGTGGAGAGCCTGCTGGGCCGCATCGGCGACATCTTCGGCGACAGCCCGCCGGCGATCGACCCGCTGGACGAGCCGCTGCCGGGCCCGTCGCCCCTGCCGCGCGACCCCGCGCCGCGCCGCGACGAACCGCCGGTGCTGCGTCCGACCCAGCCGCAGCCCGAGCAGCCCCGCCGCGAGGAGCCCCGGCCCGAGCCCGCGCCGCCGCCCGAAAAGAAGCCCGAGCCGCTGTTCTTCTGAGGCGCTACAAGGTCGACATTCCCGGGTGGATTTCCGCTACCTTCCGGGTGGATGGGGTCCACAAGGGTGGAAAGGCGAGACTTCGCGCCGGTCCGATCAGCGCCCCACGGCGTGCAGCGCCGCGCCGTGCTCGCGCAGCCATTTGCGGAATGGGCGGTGGTCGCCGACCAGCCGTTCGACCACCGACCAGTAGGCCGGACTGTGGTCGGCATGGACCAGATGCGCCACCTCGTGGGCGGCGAGATAGTCGGCCACCGCCGGCGGGGCCATGATCACCCGCCAGCTGTATCGGATGGAGCGGTTGTGCGGGCTGCACGAGCCCCAGCGCGAGCGCGTGTCGGCGATCGACACCCGCACCGGCCGCTGGCCGAGCGTGCGCAGATGATGCTCGGTGCGTTCGACCAGCACCTGACGCGCCAGCCGCTTCAGCAGGTTCTCGATCCGTCGCGTGAAGGCCTCTCCCTCGCCGCCGGACAGGATCACGGGACCCTCGGCCTCGTCGACCAGCCGCGCCGCCCCCGCCCCGCCCGTGGCCCGCAGGCGGGTCGGGACGCCGAACAGCAGCACCTCGCCGCCGGGCGTCAGCGGCTTCCCCTCCGGCCGCGCCGCCAGGCGCTGGCGCATCCAGCCGGCCTTGGTGCGGGCGAAGGCGACCACGTCGCCCAGCTTCCGTTCGCTGGGGGCGACCAGCACCGCCTCGCCGGCGCGGCCGTCGATGCGGATCGACAGGCGGCGGGCGCGCGGATTGACCGACAGCCGGGCGGGGACGCCCAGCGCCTCAGGCGGCAGCCGCTGGCCGTTCCGGTAGGACACTGAGCGCCTCGTTGCGGGCGATGAAGTCGCGGGTGCGGGGATAGATCTCGTCGCGGAAGCGGCGGCCGTTGAAGACGCCGTAGTGGCCGACGTCCGGCTGCACGTAGAGCAGGCGGCGGTCGTCGGGGATGTTCGGACACAGGCCATGCGCGGCCTGGGTCTGGCCGACGCCGGAGATGTCGTCCTTCTCACCCTCGACCGTCATCAGGCCGATGTCCGTGATCTTCGTCAGGTCGACCTTGCGCCCGCGATGCTCCAGCAGGCCGCGCGGCAGCAGGTGCTGCTGGAAGACGATGTCGATGGTCTGGAGGTAGAATTCCTCGCTCAGGTCCAGCACCGACAGATACTCGTCGTAGAACTGCTCGTGCTTCTCGACCCCGTCGCCATCGCCGTTGACGAGGTGCTGGAAATACTCGCGGTGGGCGTCGACGTGACGCGCCTCGTTCATCGACATGAAGCTGTAGAGCTGCACGAAACCCGGATAGACCCGCCGCCCGAAGCCCGGATAGGGCCATGGCACGGTGTGGATCATGTTCGACCGGAACCAGGTGAAGGGCTTCTCCTCGGCGAGGCCGTTGATCACCGTCGGCGACAGCCGGGCGTCGATCGGCGAGCCCATGAAGGTCATCGACGCCGGCCGGTTCGGGTCGTTGTCTTCCGCCATCAACGCGCAGGCGGCCAGCACGGGCGGGCCCGGCTGGCAGACGCCGACGACGTGCGCCCGCGGGCCGATCTGGGCCAGCATGGTCCGCACATGGTCGATGTAGTCGGAGAAGTCGAAACGGCCTTCCAGCATCGGCACCTGGCGGGCGTTCGACCAGTCGGTGACGTAGACGTCGTGGTCCTGCAGGAAGGTCTCGACCGTGCCGCGCAGGAGGGTGGCGTAGTGGCCCGACAGCGGGGCGACGATCAGCACCGCCGGAGCCACGGGCGGCTTGCCCGCCCGCTTCAGGTCGCCGAGGTGGCGGGCGAAGCGCACCAGCCGGCACCACGGCGAGGACCAGATGACCTGCTCGGTGGTGCGCACCCGCCGCCCGTCGATCTCGATGGTCTCGAGTCCCCACGCCGGCTTGCCGTAGCGCCGCGTCACGCTCTCGAACAGCTCGGCCGAGGCGAAGGCGGTGCGGCCCAGCGCCGTCTCCGCCACCGGATTGAACGGATGGGTCCAGAAATCGCGGGCCAGCTGCGCCCCGATCCGGAAGGGAGCCGCCGAGGCGTAGGCGAGCTCGTGAAGCGTATAAAGCATGCGTGTCCTGAGACGGCCCCCGCCGTATGCGGCAGGGCAGCATAGAACGCGCCGCGCTGCAAAAAGATTATCGGCGATAACCTGAAACGTGAAGGCGGCGTCAGCCGCGGGCCATGACCCGCTCGATCACCTCGGCGGCGCGCTGCGGGCCGAGGTCGTGGGCCAGCGCGCTGCGGAAGGTCCCGTCCGGGCCCATCAGATAGATCGTCAGGCCGTGGTTCATGGTGTAGCCCTCGCCCTCCCCGACCTTCTGGTAGGGCGCGCCATAGGCGCGGGCGACGGCGGCGATCTGTTCCGGCGTGCCGGTCAGGCCGAGGACCCCCTCCGGGAAGCCGTCGGAGGACAGGTAATCCTTCAGCGCCTGCGGCGTGTCGCGCTCGGGGTCGACGGTGATGAAGACGATCTGCAGGTCGTCGCCCCGGTCGCCGAAGCGCCGCTTGGTCGCCTCCAGCATGGTCAGGGTGGTCGGGCAATAGTCCGGGCACCAGGTGAAGCCGAAGAAGACCAGCGACCATTTCCCGTCCAGCAGGGACTGGTCGACGGCCCGGCCGTGCTGGTCCACCAGCTCGAACGGCCCGCCGAGGGTCGGCTGGCCGGTCGAGGCGACCTCGCGGCCCGTCCCGTAGTCCGGCCGTCCGGCGTCGGCGCGCTGCACCACGATCACGGTCACCACGGCCAGGGCGGCGGCGATCAGGAGGCAGGCGGCGGCGAACAGCAGGATGGAACGGCGCGGCATCGCGAACCTTTCGAGGGCGTCCCCTGGCGGACGAACGCGTCTATAGAAGAGCCGTGAGCCTCGCAGAAGATCATCCATCGCCGCAGGCGGGCGACATCCCCGAGGGGGGGCGCTTCGCCGGCTGGCGCAACCTGCCGCGGCGCAGCCGCGGCCTGAGCCTGCGCACCCTCGTCATCCTGCGCTGGATGGCCATCGTCGGGCAGAGCGCCACCATCCTCGTCGCCACCGCCTGGTTCCACTTCGACCTGCCGCTATGGGGCTGCCTCGCCGCCGTGGCCGCCAGCGTGGCGATGAACCTCAACGCCACCAGCCGCCTGCGCCGCAGCGACGGGGCCACCGCCGACGGGACGCTGACCGCGGCCCACCTCGGCTTCGACATCTTGCAGCTGTCGGTGCTGCTGGCCCTCACCGGCGGGCTGCAGAACCCGTTCTGCATCCTGCTGGTGGCTCCGGTGACCGTGGCCGCCGCCTCCCTGCCGGCGCGACAGGCGGTGCTGATGGGGCTGATGGTGGTGGCGGCCACCGTCGCCCTGTTCTTCTTCGCCCTGCCGCTGCCGTGGCAGGCCGGGACCGAGATCGACCTTCCGCCGCTGTACCGCTTCGGGGCCGGCCTCGCCCTGACCACCGGCGTGGTCTTCACCTCCGCCTACGCCTGGCGGGTCGCCGCCGACGCCGAAAAGCTGGAGCTCGCCCTCGCCACCACCCAGGACGTGCTGCAGCGCGAGCAGCGCATGGCCGCGCTGGGTGGACTCGCGGCCGCCGCCGCGCACGAACTGGGCACCCCCCTGGCGACGATCCAGGTGGTGGCGCGCGAACTGCTTCGCGAATCCTCCGGCAACGCCGCGGCCGCCGAGGACGCAGCCCTGATCCTGCAGCAGTCCGAGCGCTGCCGCGACATCCTCAAGCGCCTGTCGCAGCAGCCGGACGAGGGCGGCATCGCCTTCGCCGAGGTCGGACTGAAGGGGCTGCTGGAGGAGGTGGTCGAGCCGCACCGCGGCTTCGACCTGACCTTCGAGGTCTCGGTGCGCACCGCCTCGGGCGAGCCGGAGCCGCGCGTCCGCCGCCTGCCCGAGGTGATCCACGGGCTGTCGACCCTGGTCGAGAACGCCGCCGACTTCGCCAACAGCAAGGTGCGTGTCCGCGGCCTGGTCGACGCCGGCTTCATCGACATCGAGGTGGTCGACGACGGCCCCGGTTTTCCCGCCGACATCCTGCCGCGGCTGGGCGAGCCCTATGTGACCAGCCGGCCGCAGGGCAAGGCGCGCCGGGCGCTGGCGGCGCAAATCGCCGCCTCGGTCGCCGCCGCCGCGCCGGGCCGCAAGGGCCGCAAGCCCGC
>JAEYTA010000066.1 GCA_023434265.1 Pseudomonadota bacterium | reverse complement strand
ACGTCGGCCAGACGGTGGCGCAGATGGAGAAGACCCTGATCCTCGACACCCTGTCGCACTGCCTCGGCAACCGCACCCACGCGGCCAACATCCTCGGCATCTCGATCCGCACCCTGCGCAACAAGCTCAACGAATACGCCGACGAGGGCACGACCATCCCGGCCCCGCAGAGCGGCGTCGCCGCGGCCGGCTACGCGGCCTGAGCCGATGACCGACCGCATGGACCGCAGAAGCGTCCTCGCGGGCTTCGCGGCGCTCGGCCTTTCCGGCTGCGAGGTTCCGCCGCCCGACGCCCCCGCGACGCCCGATGCGCCCGCTCCGACGGCGCCGGAGCCCGCCGTCGCCCCGCTCGACCTGTCGCTGCTGGAGCGCGTCCACGGCGGCCGCCTCGGCCTGGCCATCCAGGACGCCGCCGGCGAGCGCGTCCTCGCCTGGCGCGGCGACGAGCGGTTCCTCTACTGCTCGACCTTCAAGCTGTTCCTCGCCGCCGCCACCCTGCAACGGGTCGCCGCCGGCGCCGAGCAACTGGACCGGGCCGTCCCGATCACCGCCGGCGACATGATCTCCCACGCCCCCGCCACCCGGACGGCCATCGGCTCGACCCTCACGGTGGAACAGCTCTGCCAGGCCATGGTCGAACTGAGCGACAATCCCGCCGCCAACCTGCTGATCCGCGCCTTCGGCGGGCTGGAGGCGTGGAAGGCCTGGTATCCGACCATCGGCGACACCGTCACCCGCGTCGACCGTCTGGAGCCGCAGCTCAACCTCGAGGACGGCGACAAGGACACCACCACGCCCCTGCAGGCCGTGGCGAACATCGCCCGCCTGTTCACCGTCCCCGACGCCGCCTCGCCTCTTTCCGCCGACGCCCGCGCCCTGCTCGAGGGCTGGATGAAGGACAGCCCCACCGGCCCCGACCGTATCAAGGCCGGCGTGCCCAACGGCTTCCAGGTCGCGCACAAGACCGGGACCAGCGGCCGCGGCCACGCCAACGACATCGGCCTGATCTGGCCGGTGGCGGGGCCGCCGATGTCGATCGCCGTCTACTTCGACGCGCCCGAGGCGCCGGACGCGGCGGCCCGGGACGCGATCATCGCCGCGGCGACCGCCGAGGCGCTGACGGCCCTGGGGCACGGGGCCTCCGATGACTGACGCGCCTCTGATGAAGGACGGCATGGCGCGGCCGTCCGCCGGCGACATGCGTGGCTGGCTGCTGCGCGGCGAGGTGCTGATGGCGCTCGGCGTCATCGGCATCATCATGCTGCTGATCGTGCCGGTGCCCAGCATGCTGCTGGACCTGCTGCTGGCCATCTCCATCGTCGGTTCGGTGCTGATCCTGATGACGGCCCTGCTGATGAAGCGGCCGCTGGACTTCGCCATCTTCCCGACCGTCCTGCTGGTCGCCACCCTCTACCGGCTGGGCCTCAACCTGGCCTCGACCCGGCTGATCCTGACCCACGGCCACGAGGGCCACGACTCCGCCGGCCAGGTCATCCAGGCCTTCGGCAGCCTGATGATGGGCGGCAGCTTCATCATCGGCATCATCATCTTCGCCATCCTGCTGGTGGTGAATTTCGTGGTCATCACCAAGGGTTCGACCCGCATCGCCGAGGTCAGCGCCCGCTTCACCCTCGACTCCATGCCGGGCAAGCAGATGGCCATCGACGCCGACCTCTCGGCCGGCCTGATCGACGAGGACACGGCCAAGCGCCGCCGCAAGGAGCTGGAGCAGGAATCGACCTTCTTCGGGGCCATGGACGGCGCCTCGAAATTCGTTCGCGGCGACGCCGTCGCCGGCCTGATCATCACCTTCATCAACGCCCTCGGCGGCATCCTCATCGGCGCCATCCAGCATGGCCTGCCGATGGGCGAGGCGGCCAACACCTATGTCCTGCTCACCGTCGGCGACGGCCTGGTCACCCAGGTGCCGGCCCTGATCGTCTCCATCGCCGCCGGCTTCCTCGTCTCCAAGGCGGGGGTCGAGGGGTCGGCCGACAAGGCCCTGGTCAGCCAGCTGGCCACCAATCCGGTCAGCCTCGGCGTCGTCTCCGGCGCCGCCGCCCTGATCGGCCTGATCCCCGGCATGCCGTTGCTGCCCTTCGCGGCCCTCGCCATCGGTGCGGGGTTCATGGCCTGGAAGCTCGGGCGCCAGCGACTCAAGCCCAAGCCGGTCGACCCCGAGGCCGTGGTCGCCGGCCCCAAGGAGGACGTCGAGGAGCCGATCGGCACCGCCCTGTCCATCGACGAGGTCAAGATCGAGCTTGGCTACTCGCTGCTGTCGCTGATCAACGACCTCGAAGGCCGCCGCCTGACCGACCAGGTCCGCGCCCTGCGCCGCTCGCTCGCCCAGGAGTACGGCTTCGTCATGCCGTCGGTGCGCATCCTCGACAACATGCGCCTCGGCACCCAGGGCTACGCCATCCGCATCAAGGAGATGGAGGCGGGGCAGGGCGAGGTCCGTCTCGGCTGCCTGATGGCCATGGACCCGGCCGGCCGCCAGGTCGAACTGCCCGGCGAGCACACCCGCGAGCCCGCCTTCGGCCTGCCCGCCACCTGGATCGACGAGTCCCTGCGCGAGGAGGCCACCTTCCGCGGCTACACCATCGTCGACCCCTCGACTGTGCTGACCACCCACCTGACCGAGATTCTCAAGGAGAACATGGCCGACCTGCTCTCCTACGCCGAGGTCCAGAAGCTGCTGAAGGAGCTGGGCCCGGAAGAGAAGAAGCTGGTCGACGAACTGATCCCCACCGTGGTCACCGTCACCACCCTCCAGCGCGTGCTCCAGTCGCTGCTGCGCGAGAAGGTGTCGATCCGCGACCTGCCGGCCATTCTCGAGGGCCTGGCCGAGGCCGCGCCGCACACCTCGTCGGTCACCACCCTGGTCGAGCACGTCCGCGCCCGCCTCGCCCGCCAGCTGTGCTGGCAGCACAAGGGCGACGACGGAGCCCTGCCGATCGTCACCCTGTCGCCGGAATGGGAGCAGGCCTTCGCCGAGAGCCTCGTCGGCCAGGGCGAGGAGCGCCAGCTGGCCATGGCCCCGTCGAAGCTGCAGGACTTCATCCGCGCCGTCCGGGATGTGTTCGAGCGGGCCGCCATGGCCGGCGAGACCGCCGTCCTGCTCACCGGCCCGCAGGTCCGTCCCTACGTCCGCTCGATCATCGAACGCTTCCGCGGCCAGACCGTGGTGATGAGCCAGAACGAGGTCCATCCCCGCGCCCGCCTGCGCACCATCGGCAGCGTCTGACGTCTCCTCCCCGCGCAGCGGGGAGGGGGACCGTCCTGAGCCGGAGGCGAAGGATGGTGGAGGGGTCCGCTAGTTCACCACCGTCCAGCCGCCCGCCGACGCCTCGCGCGCGACGTCGTTGGCCGGTCGCGCGATCAGCCCGGACTGGGTGATCCACACCTCGTACTGGGCCCCGTCGGCCATCGGCATGTAGGCCGCGCCGCCGTAGAGGGTGTCGACGGCGTCGACATAGCGGCGGTAGCGCCGCGCCATCTCCCAGGCGTCGAGCCGCCACGGCAGCCACTCCGGCCCGGCGTCGCCGCCCGACAGCGGGTGCACGCTGCGCTCGGCGTTGATCTCCTGCTCGATCGAGCGATAGCGCCCCGACAGCCGGTCCAGCCGGTACTGGGCGTCCAGCCCCAGCACATTGGCCCACGGCTTCCACTTCAGCACCTGGGCCTCGATGCGCCACTCGTCGCCGTGCAGCGGGTACAGGTTGGTCGCCGCCGGCAGGTTCTCGCCCCGTCCGGGCTGGATCACCGTCGCCTCGAAATACTGCGGCCCCAGCTGGCGGGTGCGGATGGTCGCCACCGGCCGCTCGTAGGTCAGTCGGGCGTAGGTCTGCACGTCCAGCGCCAGCAGGCTGGCGATCGTCGCCGCCGCGAGCAGGGCGGCCCCGACGCCGCCGCCCAGCAGCCCGCCGACGAAGCGTCCCCGGAACAGGGCGCCCAGCCCCTTGAACAGCAGCGTCAGCCCCAGAAGACCGACCGCCGCCGGCGCGATCCACCACCACCAGACCATGACGTTCCCCTTCCCCCGACAGCGAACCGGGCGATCTTTAACCCAAATCCCGGCGGCGGCGAGGGTTTCTCCCCGCAGGCGACTGGACAGCGGGATTCCCCCCGCTAATGCTCGCGCCCGATGATTTCGCCGTGGCGGCAGACCTTACAGACCCTCGGCCACTTCCTGAGGACGCCCACTCTCGGCCGCCGCGTGGCCGGACTGCTGGCGCTCGCCATCGTCCTGCTGCTGGTCATCAACCTCGCCGTCTTCGTGATGATCCGGCGCACGGCGGAGTTCAACGACACCACCGACCATGCCCGCCAGGTCCGGCTCACCTCCCGCGCCATCCTCGTGCGCCTGCTCGACGCCGAGTCGGGCCAGCGCGGCTACATGCTGACCGCCAGCCCCTCGTACCTCGCCTATCACGACGAGGCCCTGCGCGTGCTCCCGGGTCTCTTCGACGAACTGGAGCAGCTGACGGCGAGCGACGCCGACCTCGCCCCCCGCGTGGCCCACCTCCGCGAGGTGGCCGCCGCTCGGGTCGATCTGACGCAACGCACGGTCACCCTCGCCCGGATGGGCCGGGTGGGCGAAGCGGTCGGACTGGTCCGCAGCGGCCGCGGCAAGGCGCTCATGGATGAACTGCGGGCCGAGATCGACGCCATCGACGAGATCCAGACCACCCAGCTCCAGTTCCAGGCCCGCCGGACCCAGTGGGCCAACGCCGTAACCCTGTTGATCAACGCCGTCGGCGCCCTGCTGATCGTCGTCCTCGCCGGGGCCAGCGCCTGGCTGATCCGCCGCTACGTGATCGAGATCCAGCTCGGCCGCGACGCCATCGCCGCCCTCAACGCCAGCCTCGAGACCAAGGTCCGCGACCGCACCGCCGACCTGACCCGCGCCAACGAGGAGATCCAGCGCTTCGCCTACATCGTCAGCCACGACCTGCGCGCCCCGCTGGTCAACGTCATGGGCTACACCTCCGAGCTGGAGCAGGCCAACAAGGTGCTGGAGCGCCAGCTCGCCGCCGTCGAGCAGCGGGCGCCGAAGACGCTCGACCCCGACGCCGTCGTCGCCGCGCGCGAGGACGTGCCCGAGGCCATCGGCTTCATCCGCGCCTCGACCGAGAAGATGGACCGGCTGATCAACGCCATCCTGCGCCTGTCTCGCGAGGGCCGCCGCGGCCTCGTCATCGAGAGCCTCGACATGACCCGCATGGTCGAGGGCATCGCCGCCAGCGTCCGCCACCAGACCGAGGCCGCCTCGGCCGCCATCGTGGTCGAGCCCCTGCCATGGCTGGAGAGCGACCGGCTGTCGGTCGAGCAGATTTTCGGCAACCTGATCGACAACGCCGTCAAATACCTCGACCCCGCCCGGCCCGGCCGTATCGTCGTCTCGGGCGAGGAGACGGACGGCCGCGTGACCTACCGGGTCGCCGACAACGGCCGCGGCATCTCCGACCGCGACCACGATCGCATCTTCGAGCTGTTCCGCCGCTCCGGCCGTCAGGACCGCCCCGGCGAGGGCCTCGGCCTGGCCTTCGTGCGCAACAGCGTGCGCCGCCTCGGCGGCGAGATCGCGGTCGAGTCGACCCTCGGCGAGGGCTCGACATTCATCCTGAAATTTCCCAAACGCCTGAACCTCGCCGACGCCGGAGACTTCGCATGAGCGCTTCCGTCAAGATCGTGATGGTCGAGGACGACCTCGGCCACGCCAAGCTGATCGAGAAGAACATCCGGCGGGCCAACATCGCCAACGAGATCGCCCATTTCGCCGACGGGGGGACGGCGCTCGATTATCTGTTCAGCGACGAGGTGCGCCACAACGGCCCGCTCCTCATCCTGCTCGACCTGAACCTGCCCGACATGTCGGGCACCGACATCCTCGCCCGGGTGAAGAACGACGAGCGCCTGCGTCGCGCCCCGGTCGTGGTCCTGACCACCACCGACGACAAGCTCGAGATCGACCGCTGCTACGACCTCGGCTGCAACGTCTACATCACCAAGCCGGTCGACTACGAAAGCTTTGCGGGAGCCATTCGCCAGCTTGGGCTTTTCCTCTCGGTCATGCAGGCGCCGGAGATCGAGTGAAGGCCGCGGGGGAGGTCATTCGCCTGCTCTACATCGACGACGACCGCGGCCTCTCGCGGCTGGTCGAGAAGGAGCTGGGGCGCCACGGCTACGTGGTCACCTGCGCGCCGGACGGCGACGCGGGGCTGGATGTCCTGACCGCCGCGCCCGACGCCTTCGACGTCGTCGCCCTCGACCACTACATGCCCGGCCGCGAGGGGCTCGAGGTGCTCCCCGATATCGTCGCCCTGCCGGACGCCCCGCCGGTGGTCTACGTCACCGGCGCCCAGGAGGGTCGCATCGCCGTCGCCGCCCTGCGCGCCGGCGCCGCCGACTACGTCATCAAGGATGTCTCCGAGGACTTCACCACCCTGTTGCGCAACGCCGTGGAGCACGCCCTGCAGGCCCGCCGCCTGCGTCGCGCCCACGAGGCGGCCCAGGAGGAGATCCGCATCGCCCGCGACCGCGCCGAGGCCATGCTGCGCGAGGTCAATCACCGCGTCGGCAACTCCCTGCAGCTGGTCTCCAGCTTCATGTCGCTGCAGCTGCGCCACCTGACCGACGAGGGCGCCCGCGCCGCCCTGCGCGAATCCCAGGCCCGCATCGAGGCCGTCGCCCACGTCCATCGCCGCCTCTACACCTCGGGCGACATGGCCTCGGTGGCCATGGACGAATACCTGCAGGGGCTGGTCGAGGAGCTGGCCAAGTCGCTCGGGCCCGCGGGCGACGCTCCGCGCATCGTGCTCCGGGCCGCGCCGATGCGCGTGGCGACCGATCAGGCCGTGTCGCTGGGCGTCGTCGTCACCGAGCTGGTCACCAACGCGGCCAAATACGCCTACGGCCCCGGCGAGGGCGGCGAGATCCGGGTCATCCTCGAGCCGGACGGCGAGAGCCGCGCCTTGCTCACCGTCGAGGACGACGGCCCCGGCATGGGCGACGGCAAGCCGCGCGGCACCGGCCTCGGCGGCAAGATCGTCGCGGCCATGGCGGCCGGCCTGCGCTCGGCCGTCGAACTCGATCCCTCCCACAAGGGCGTGCGCGCCCGTCTGGCCTTCGACCTGTGACGCTTCCGCGCCTGCAGTTCGGCACGCCGGAGGTCGGGCTCGACTACCCGCGCCGCCCGACCGCCTTCGGCCTGGTCTTCCACGACGCCCGCCTCGCCTGCGTCCGCGTCGAGCGGGGCGCGCACAGCTACTACGACCTGCCGGGCGGCGCGGTCGACGGCGACGAGAGCGAGGAACAGGCGCTCGTCCGCGAATTCGTCGAGGAGACCGGCATGGCCGTGCGTCCCGTCGAACGCTTCGCCGAGGCCGCCCAGTATTTCCGCAGGTCCGACGGCACGCCGCTCAACAATGTGGGCGGCTTCTGGATCGCCGAGCGCCTGTCGCTCGATCCCGCCGCCAAGGTCGAGGCCGATCACGAGCTGGTCTGGCTGCATCCCCACACCGCTCTCAACGACCTCCGCCACGACGCCCACGCCTGGGCCGTGGCCGCCTGGCTGCGCCGCCGCCGCTGAACAGCGCGGGAACGGCCCCCCGCGGCCGCCCGTTGGCCTTCCGGAGCGCCGTCATTCCGTCGGCGCCGCACGAAGGAGGCTCCCATGCCCGATCACGACCGCGTCGAAGGCTCCGCCAAACATATGGGCGGCAAGATGAAGGAGGCGGCCGGCGACCTCACCGGCGACCAGAAGCTGAAGGCCGAAGGCAAGGCCGATCAGGTCGAAGGCAAGGTCCAGAACGCCGTCGGCGGCCTGAAGGACACCCTGCGCGACGACAACCGCCACTGATCGCGGAGGCCGATCGAAAACGCCGCTCGCCCCTCCGGCGGGCGGCGTTCGTGCGCCGGCGTCAGTCCCGGTCGCCCCAGCGGATCGTCAGCCCCTCGTCCTCGTCGTCGCGACGGCTGTCCCGGCGGCATTCCTCGTCCCAGACGACGCCGCCGCCGGGCAGGGCCCGGGGCCGGGTTTCGCAGACCCGCTCCTCCAGCGCGGCGGTCGCGCGATCGGCGCGCGCGGGTGCGCCGCATTGCAGGGCATAGGCGTCGCCGGCGGCCTCGCGTCGGCAGTTGTCCAGGGCGGCGCCGGGCGCCAGCCCGGCCGGCAGGGCGGTGCCCAGATGGGCCGCCAGAACGCCGCGAACACGGACCTGACAGGCTTCCAGCGATTCCTCCCGGCTGCGGATCAACGGGCTGCACTGCGCGCGCTCGTAGCCGTAGGGGTCGGTCCGCGCCGAGTCCGGGATCGGGGGCGGCGCCCAGACCACCTGGCCGCCGGCGGCCTGTTGCAGAAGCGCGGCGATGACGACGGCGAGCATGGCGTCCTCCCTGTTCCGCCGAACAGCCTAGCTCATTTCGCCAGCGCCCGCATCGCCCGCTCCAGGCCCTCGAGGGTCAGCGGATACATCCTCTCGTCGACCAGCTCCCGGATCATTCCGACCGACGGCGAATAGCCCCAGTAGCGCTCCGGAGCGGGGTTGAGCCACGCCACCCGGTCCCACTGCTGCGTGGCCCGTTTCAGCCACACCGCCCCGGCCTCCTCGTTCCAGTGCTCGACCGAGCCGCCCGGCATGGTCACCTCGTAGGGGCTCATGGTCGCGTCGCCGACGAAGATGGCGCGCCAGTCGGCGGGGTATTTGTGCAGCAGGTCCCAGGTCGGGATCCGCTCGGTGTGCCGCCGGCGATTGTCCTTCCACACCCCCTCGTAGAGGCAGTTGTGGAAGTAGAAGAACTCCAGGTGTTTGAACTCGGTGCGGGCGGCCGAGAAAAGCTCCTCGCACATCTTCACATGGGCATCCATCGAGCCGCCGATGTCGAGGAACAGCAGCACCTTGACCGTGTTGCGCCGCTCGGGGCGCATGTGGATGTCCAGCCAGCCCTGCCGCGCCGTCCCGTCGATGGTGGCGTCCATGTCCAGTTCGTCGGCCGCGCCCTGCCGCGCGAACCGCCGCAGCCGGCGCAGCGCCACCTTGATGTTCCGCGTGCCCAGCTCGACGCTGTCGTCGAGGTTCCGGTACTCGCGCTTCTCCCATACCTTGACCGCGCGCCCCTGCCGCCCCGGCCCGCCGATGCGCACGCCCTCGGGATTGTAGCCGCCGTGGCCGAACGGGCTGGTCCCGCCGGTGCCGATCCACTTGCTCCCGCCCTCGTGACGGCCCTTCTGCTCCTCCAGACGCTGCTTCAGCGTCTCCATCAGCCTGTCGAACCCGCCCAGCGCCTCGATCTGCGCCTTCTCCTCGTCGGTCAGGTATTTCTCGGTCAGCAGCCGCAGCCAGTCCTCGGGGATGTCGGCGGTCAGGTCCTCGCCGGCGCCGACCGTCTCGACCCCCGCGAACACCTTGCCGAACACCTGGTCGAAGCGGTCGTAGTGCTTCTCGTCCTTGACCAGCACCGCCCGCGACAGGTGGTAGAAGTCGTCCACCCGCCGCCCGGCCACGTCCCGATCCATGGCCTCCATCAGATGGAGCCATTCCTTCATCGACACCGGAACCTTGGCGTCGCGCAGGGCGGTGAAGAAGGGTAGGAGCATCAGGAAGCCGGCCCGATCGCGTCCCGGATAGCCTGCGCCAGTTCAGGGACGCTTTCGACCGCCGTCCGCCAGATGATCTGTTCGTCGAGGCTCTTGTAGCCGTGCGCGATACGGTTCCGCATCATCACCACATCCGGCCACGGGATCGAGGGCAATTGGGCTTTCGTCCGGTCCGTCGGGAGTTCGCGCCCTCTCCAAACCGCACGAGGTTAAGACACATCGCATCGTAGGTGATCTCTCTGGCGAGGAATTGTTCCTTCGACAGGCCGTCCACATATCGGGCGATGCGCTCGGCGGCGTCGAGCATGGCATCCAGTCTTTCCAGATCGCGCGGGTCAGACAGCGACAAGATCGGCCTCGACCTTGGCCTTTACGCGATCGCTCATGACGCTGATGGAGCAGAACTCGACGGGCAGGCCCAAGCGCTCCCCAAGCAGTCGCTCGTTCGTCAGGAACTCCAGTCCCATCGGCCTCGACGTTTCCACCAGCAGATCCACATCGCTGTCCGGCCCCGCCTCGTCGCGGGCGTAGCTGCCGAACAGGCGCACGTTGACGATGCCCTGGGCCTCGAGCCAGGGCTTCAGTTCGCGCAGCCTTTCCAGCAACTCGTCGCGGGTCATGGCCGCATCATAACGCGCGGCGAAGGCAAGCGGAAACCGGTGGCGCGCCGCGACTCCGGCCTCGCCGCCTTGCCCTTGAAGGCCGGACCGCCGCACGGCTAGGAAGCGGGCATGACCCAGCAACGTTCGACCATCGACGCCCTCGCCGAACAGGCCATGGCCGCCCTCCGCGCCGGCGACGCGGCCGCGGCGCACGCCGCGGCGGACCGGGCGCTGGAGCTCGGGCCGCAGGATCTGCGCGCCCTGCTCACCAAGGCCGACCTGCTGGCCGAACAGGGGGCCGCGCGCGAGGCCAACCTCTACTACGGCGCCCTGCTGCAGCGGGCCGGGCAGGGGGCGGCGGGCATGCCGCAGGAGGTGGCGCGGGGCGTCGCCCGCGCCCGCGCCTTCCGTGATCGTCTGATCGCCGAGCGGGGGCGCCAGCTGACCGACGCCCTGTCCGCCGCCGGCTACGAGCCGGGCCGCTCGGACCCGCGCTTCACCCACGCCCTCGACCTGCTGATGGGCCGGCGCCAACCCTTCATGCCGCAGCCGAAGGCCTTCTATTACCCCGAGCTGCCGGCGCGTCAGTTCTACCCCCGCGCCGACTTCCCATGGCTCGACCGGCTGGAGGCGGCGGTCGACGACATGACCGACGAGCTGCACGCCCTGCTCGAGGGGGACGCCGGCTTCACCCCTTACCTGCAGAGCGCGCCCGGGCTGCCCAACCAGCCCGGCTATGCCCTGATCGACAGTCTCGACTGGAGCAGCGCCTTCCTGTGGAAAGACGGCGCCGAAACCGCCCACGCCGCCCGCTGCCCCCGCACCATGGCCGCCCTGGCCGACGCGCCCCTGTGCCGGGTCAAGGGCCGCTCGCCGCAGATCATGTTCTCGCAGCTCAAGCCCGGGGCCCACATCCGCCCGCACCACGGCTTCGTGAACACGCGGCTGATCTGCCACGTGCCGCTGATCGTGCCGCCCGGCTGCCGCTTCCGGGTCGGCAACGAGACCCGCGAATGGGAGCGCGGCAAGGCCTGGGTGTTCGACGACACCATCGAGCACGAGGCCATCAACCAGAGCGACCGCACCCGTGTCGTGCTGATCTTCGACATCTGGCGACCGGAGCTGAGCGAGGAGGAACGCGGCCTGATCGCCACCCTGCTGGAGACGCTCGACGCCTACGCCCCGGCCCGGCGCGAGGGCGACTGAGGCTCAGTCCGCGCCGAGGATGTCGACCAGCCGCCGCCCGTCCGCCGGCGCGGCGCTCTTGATGTCGTTGTCGAAGTAGACGAACACCTCGCGCTCCCTGCGCCAGTCGCGGATCGCCGCGGCCCAGTCCTTCAGCGCCGCTTCGCCATAGCGTCCGTGGTAGTCGCCGCCCGGTCCGTGGCCGCGCAGGTAGACGAAGTCCGCCGTCGCCGCCCACGGCGCCGGCGCGTCGTGGTGGTCCGAGACGCACAGGGCCACGTTCCGCTTGCGCAGCATTTCCAGCACCTCGTCCGCGTACCAGCCCGGATGGCGGAACTCGACGCTGTAGCGATGCCCCGGCGGCAGGGCGTCGAGGAAGCTCTGCAGCCGTTCGTCGTTGCGGTGCAGGTTGGGCGGCAGCTGGAACAGGATCGGCCCGATCTTGTCGCCCAGCCCCGCGATCCGGCTGAACATCCATGCCAGCGGCTCGACCGGGTCGTTCAGCTTCTTGTTGTGGGTGATGAAGCGCGAGGCCTTCCATGCGAAGACGAAGTCCTCCGGGGTCTGCGCCCGCCACCCGGCCACCGCCTGCTCCGTCGGCATGCGGTAGAAGCTGGCGTTGATCTCCAGCGTCCGGAACCGGCGCGAGATATACTCCAGCCGCCCGGCCGCCTTCACCGTCTCCGGATAGAACGGCCCGTTCCAGTCCTTGTCGGCCCAGCCTGAGGTGCCGATGCGGACGTCGTGCATGGCTCCCGAACCCCGCGGTCCGGGGCCGGTTCCGCTAGCCCCGCCGCAGGATGAACTCGTCGTCCAGCCACCGTCCGACGGGATACTGGTACTCCCCCGCCTTCTCGAACCCGTAGGCGGCGTACAGCTTCTGCGCCTTCAGATTGCCGCTCCACACCCCGATCCACAGCGGCCCGTCGGTGTGGGCGTCCATCCATTCCAGCGCCACGGCCAGCAGCTTCGTGCCCAGCCCCATCCCCTGCGCCGCCTTCGCCACATACAGCCGCCGCAGCTCGGCGTGGCTGGCCCGCGCCTCCGGGTGGGGCAGGGTGTTCGGTCCGGCGTTGGCGAAGGCCAGCAGGGCGCCGTCCTTCTCCGCCACCCACCACGCCGCCCCCGGCTCGTTCAGCTTCGCCCGGATCGTCTCCGCGGCGAAGCTGGCGTCGAGGAAGGCCTTCAGGTCGTCGGCGGGGTAGGGTATGCCGAAGCCGGTCACGAAGGTGTCGATGAAGGTCTGGCGGCCCAGCTCGCCCAGGGCCGGGGCGTCGGCGTCGACTGCGGGGCGGATCACGGCGTCGGTCATGCCCGGCGCCTACCGCCTCGCCCCGCGTGCGACAAGCGCCGTCCACACGCCTCGGCCCGTTCTGCGCGCCGGCGAGGTTGTCACCTCGCCCTCGGGCGGCTACCACCGGACAGGTGGCCGGCCGCCCGTCGGCCGCCCGCAGCCAGGCTTTGGGGAGGACCAGGGGTCGGATCGCATGGGACTTTCCGATCTGCCGCGCATGTCAGCCCCCGCCCGCAATTCCCCCGCAGACCCGCCGGCTCCGGCCCCCGCGCCGCGCGCCGCCGCCCTCGTCGCCGTGCGCCCCGGGGCGATCATCCTCGCCCGCCACGGCGAGCCGGCCCTGTCGCGCAAATGCCTGCTGACCTCCGACCAGTACCGCGACTGGTGGGCGCAGTACGAGGTCGGCGGCCTGCGCGCCGGCCAGACTCCGCCGCCCGCCCTGCTCGCCGCCGCCGAGGGGGCGGGGGCCATCTACGCCTCCACCCGCCAGCGCGCCCAGGAAACCGCCGCCGCCGTCGCCGCCGGCCGCGAGGTGATGTCCGACGCCCTGTTTATCGAGGCCCCCCTGCCGCCGCCGCACTTCCCGTCGTGGTTCAGGCTGCCGCCCAAATACTGGGGCGTGGTGGCGCGCATCTGGTGGCACGCCTTCAACCACCACGAGGGCCAGGAGACCCGCGCCCAGGCCGAGATCCGCGCCGAGCAGGCCGCCCAGGCCCTCATCGCCCGCGCCGAGTCGGGCCAGGACGTGCTGGTGCTGGCCCACGGCTACTTCAACCATATGGTCGGCAAGCGGCTGAAAGCCGACGGCTGGAAGCTGGTCCACAACCAGGGCTACCGCTACTGGTCCCAGCGCCGCTACGAGAAGCGCTGACCCCGCTTGAGGCGGCCGCCGCCCCCCTCTAGGGTCGCCGCGATGACCGACGCCCCCGCCATCCCCGCCGACCTCAGCTTCGAGGACGCCCTGCAGCGCCTCGAGCAGATCGTCCAGAAGCTCGAGTCCGGCCAGGCCCCGCTCGAGGAGTCGATCGCCCTCTACGAGGAGGGCGCGCGCCTCAAGGCCCACTGCGAGGGCCGCCTCAAGGCGGCCCAGCTGCGCGTCGAGAAGATCGTCGTCGGCCCCGACGGCCAGCCGAAGGGCGTCGAACCGGCCTCGTTCGAGTGATGGCGGCCCCGTCCGGACCCATCGCCTTCGACGACTTCCTCAAGGTCGACATCCGCGTCGGCGAGGTGCTGAAGGCCGAGCCCTTCCCCGAGGCGCGCAAGCCCGCCTTCAGGCTGACCATCGACTTCGGCCCGGACATCGGCGTGAAGAAGTCCTCGGCCCAGATCACCGAACACTACACCCTCGACCAGCTGCACGGCCGCAAGGTCGCCGCCGTGGTCAACTTCCCGCCGCGCCAGATCGGCCCCTTCATGTCCGAGGTCCTGACGCTGGGCTTCCCCGACGCGCACGGCAAGGTGGTGCTCGTCGGCGTCGACCGCGACGTGCCGGTGGGCGGGAGGCTGTTCTGATCGTGCTCGCCGCCAATTCGCCGGAGCAGGACGTCGTCGACCGCGTCGCCGAGGTCGCCGACCTCGTCACCGTGGCCCTCGACGAGCTGCTGCCCCGCGCCGAGGGGCCCGAATCGCGACTGACCGAGGCCATGCGCTACGCCGCCCTCGGCCCCGGCAAGCGGCTGCGCCCCTTCTTCGCCCTCGAGGCCGCCCGCCTGTTCGACATCGAGGAGCGGCCGGTGCTGCGCGCCGCCTGCGCCCTCGAATGCGTCCACGCCTACAGCCTGGTGCACGACGACCTGCCGGCCATGGACGACGACGACATGCGCCGCGGCCGCCCGACCCTGCACCGCGCCTACGACGAGGCCACCGCCATCCTCGCCGGCGACGCCCTGCAGACCGCCGCCTTCGACATCGTGCTCCACCCCGACACCCACGAGGACCCGGCGATCCGCTGCGAGCTCGCCGCCCGCCTGTCCATGGCCTCCGGCGCCCGCGGCATGGCCGGCGGCCAGATGATCGACCTGCTCGGCGTCCGCGACGATCTCGGCGGCGTCGCCCGCATGCAGCGGCTCAAGACCGGGGCCCTGTTCACCTACGCCTTCGAGATTCCCCTGATCGTGGCCCGCGCCCGCGAGGCCCACCGCCAGGCCCTGACCAGCTTCGCCCACGACATCGGCCTCGCCTACCAGATCGTCGACGACCTGCTCGACGTCGAGGGCGACGAGGACCTCCTCGGCAAGGCGGCCAACAAGGACGCGGCGCAGGGCAAGACCAATTTCGTCACCCTGCTGGGCGTCGAACAGGCGCGGCACAGGGTCGCGCACCTCGCCGACCAGGCGCGCGCCCACCTCGATCCCTTCGGCGCCGACGCCGACATCCTCAAGGCCAGCGTGGACTACGTTCTCCAGCGGAGATCGTGACGCGATCCGTCGTCCGGGCGGGTCGGAAACCTCCCGAGCGGCGTGGATCCGACGAAATCACCAAAGCCTCAGGAATCCCTCACTGGCCTTCGCCGTGCTAGGCGTCCATGGAATAGGCCAGCCGTTTCGCCCGCTCCGGGCGCTGTTCAAGTTGCTCCATGCCCGACACCCCGCTGCTCGACCAGGTCAAGTTTCCCGCCGACATGCGCGGCTTCGACATTCCGCGCCTGAAGCAGCTGGCGGATGAGGTGCGGGCCGAGACCATCGACGCCGTCTCCGTCACCGGCGGCCACCTCGGCGCCGGCCTCGGCGTGGTCGAGCTGACCGTCGCCCTGCACCATGTCTTCGAAACGCCCGAGGACATCCTGATCTGGGACGTCGGCCACCAGTGCTACCCGCACAAGATCCTCACCGGCCGGCGCGAGCGCATCCGCACCCTGCGCCAGGGCGGCGGCCTGTCGGGCTTCACCAAGCGGTCGGAGAGCGAATACGATCCCTTCGGCGCGGCCCACGCCTCGACCTCCATCTCGGCGGCCCTCGGCTTCGCCGCCGCCCGCGACCAGAAGGGCGGGACCAACAAGGTGGTGGCGGTCATCGGCGACGGCTCCATGTCGGCCGGCATGGCCTACGAGGCCATGAACAACGCCGTCGAGGCCACCCGCGGCCAGCTGATGGTCGTGCTCAACGACAACGACATGTCCATCGCCCCGCCGGTCGGCGGCATGAGCGCCTATCTCGCCGGCCTCGTCTCCGGCGGGACCTACCGGGGCATGCGCAAACTGGGCAAGAAGTTCGCCGAACACCTGCCCCGTCCGTTCAAGCAGGCGGCGAAGAAGGCCGAGGAATACGCCCGCGGCATGGTCACCGGCGGCACCTTCTTCGAGGAGCTGGGCTTCTACTACGTCGGCCCCATCGACGGGCACGACCTGGACAACCTCGTCCCGATCCTGAGGAACGCGGCCGCCATCACCGACAAGCCGGTGCTGGTCCACGTCGTCACCCAGAAGGGCAAGGGCTACGCCCCCGCCGAAAGCAGCGCCGACAAGCTGCACGCGGTGGTCAAGTTCGACGTCGTCTCCGGCAAGCAGTCGAAGCCGGCATCCAACGCCCCCAGCTACACCAAGGTGTTCGGGACCGAGCTGATCAAGCGGGCCCAGCGCGACCCCTCCGTCGTCGCCATCACCGCCGCCATGCCCTCCGGCACCGGCCTCGACCTGTTCGGCCAGGCCTTCCCCGAGCGCACCTACGACGTCGGCATCGCCGAACAGCACGCCGTCACCTTCGCCGCGGGCCTCGCCGCCGACGGCATGAAGCCGGTCTGCGCCATCTATTCGACCTTCCTCCAGCGCGGCTACGACCAGGTCGTCCACGACGTGGCCATCCAGCACCTGCCGGTCCGCTTCGCCATGGACCGCGCCGGTCTGGTCGGCGCCGACGGCTCGACCCACGCCGGCTCCTTCGACATCGGCTACATGGGCGCCCTGCCGGGCATGGTGCTGATGGCCGCCTCGGACGAGGCCGAGCTGGCCGCCATGATCGCCACCTCGCTGGAGATCGACGACCGCCCCTCGGCCTTCCGCTATCCGCGCGGCGACGGCGTCGGCGTCGACATCCCCGAGCTCGCCGCCCCGCTCGAGATCGGCAAGGGCCGCATCGTCCGCGAGGGGACCACGGTCGCCATCCTGTCGCTCGGCACCCGCCTGCAGGAATCGCTCAAGGCCGCCGAGGCGCTGGCCGCCCGCGGCGTCTCGGCCACGGTCGCCGACGCCCGCTTCGCCAAGCCGCTCGACGCCGACCTGATCCTCCGCCTCGCGCGCGAGCACGAGGCCCTGATCACGGTGGAGGAGGGGGCCATGGGCGGCTTCGGCGCCTTCGTGCTGCAGCTGCTGGCCGAAAAGGGCGCGCTCGACGCCGGGCTGAAGATCCGCACCCTGCACCTGCCCGACGTCTTCCAGGACCATGACGCCCCCTTCGCCCAGTACGAGACCGCGGGCCTGAACGCCTCCCACATCGCCGCCGCCGCCCTCGAGGCGCTCGGCGTCGAGGCGAGCCGCGCCGCGCGGGCCTGACGCAACCGCTTTCCGCCGCCCCCGTTTCCAGCCGGGGGCAAGGTGGAGTGTCGATTGTGAAAGCCTGTCTTCCCCTCGTTGCGGCCCTCGTCCTGTCGGGCGGCTGTTCGTCCCTCGGCGGAGGCGGCGACGCCGCCGCCCTGGCCGCCTCGACCACCCGGGCGGGCGATGAATCCCTGACCTGTCGCCAGATCGCCGACGAGGCGGCGACGCTCAGCCAGCGCATGGGCGGCACGCCCACCGGCGGCGCCCTCGGCCAGGTCGCCCGCGCCGGCGCCGCCGCCCTGATCCCGGGGGCGGGCCTCGTCATGGCCGGCGCCGACGCCCTCACCGCCGAGGCCCGCGCCCGCCGCGAGGCCGACGAGAACCGCTGGCACTATCTGAACGGCATCTACACGGCCCGGAACTGCCAGCAGAGCCCCCATCGCTGACCGGGCGGCGGCCGCTGCGGCCCTTCGGGGCATGGATTCCCCGCCTGTCCCGCCCTCCCGCCAGCGACCGTTCGCCACGTTCCCCAAGGCGGGAAACAAACGTGCGGAAAATCAACGGCCTACCGCCAATCCGCACTGCCTTGACC
>JAEYTA010000062.1 GCA_023434265.1 Pseudomonadota bacterium | reverse complement strand
TCATGTCGCGCCTGAACGGCATCGGCGTGACCAACCACTTCATCAAGCGCCTGAACCTGCGCGAGCAGCTGATCCGCGAGTGCGAGATCATCCCGCTGGAGGTGGTGTGCCGCAACATCGTGGCCGGCTCGATGAGCCAGCGCCTGGGCATCGAGGAAGGCACCCCCCTGCCCCGCTCCATTATCGAGTTCTACTACAAGAAGGACGAACTCAACGACCCGATGGTCACCGAGGAGCACATCACCGCCTTCAACTGGGCCTCGACCCCGGAGCTGGACGACATCCTGGCCATGACGGTGCGGGTGAACGACTATCTGTCCGGCCTGTTCGCCGGGGTCGGAATCACCCTGGTCGACTTCAAGATCGAGTTCGGCCGCATCTGGGAGAACGACTTCAGCCGCGTCATTCTGGCCGACGAGATCAGCCCGGACAGCTGCCGGCTGTGGGACACGACGACGGGCGAGAAGCTGGACAAGGACCGCTTCCGCCGCGACCTGGGCAATGTCATCGAGAGCTACACCGAGGTGGCCCGCCGCCTCGGCATCATGAAGGGGATGCCGACCGTGATCCAGGGAGGACTGCACTGATGGCCCCCAATCAAGCGACCCGCGTGAAGGTGCACGTGTTCCTGAAGCCCGGCGTTCTGGACGTGCAGGGCAAGGCGGTCGAGGGCGCGCTGAACGGCCTCGGCTGGCCGGGCGTGAAGGACGTCCGTGTCGGCAAGCTGATCGAATTCGACTTCGCCGGCGACGACCCGGCGGGCGAGGCCAGGAAGATGTGCGAGACCCTGCTCGCCAATACGGTGATCGAAAGCTACCGGATCGAGGTGGCGTGAGGCGGCTGGTGAAGCTGGTCGTCGTCGTGTTCATCGCCGGCGCCTGCGTGGTGTTCGCCGCGGCTCTGGCCGGCGGGCTGATGGACGACCGGGCCTTCACGCCGGAGGCGGTGGGCAAGGCGCACTGACCGGCGATCAGTCGCCGCAGAGGTAGTCGCGGGTCAGCGGCGCGGCGGTCTGCCGCTTCGTCAGCTGAAGCTGGAACACCATGTGTCCGAAGCGGCGGAAGGCGACCTCGCTGGACGCCAGGTAGAACTCCCACAGGCGGCAGAAGCGCTCGTCATAGAGGGTCGCGGCCTCGGCCCGGCGGGCGAGAAAGCGCTCGCGCCAGGCCTTCAGCGTCTCTGCGTAGTGCAGGCGCAGGATCTCCATGTCGGTGATCCACAGGCCCGAGCGCTCGATGGCCGGCAGCACCTCCGACAGGGCCGGGATGTAGCCGCCGGGGAAGATGTACTTCTGGATCCACGGCTGGGTGCGGTTGGGGCCGTCCTTGCGGCCGATGGCGTGGATCAGCGCCACGCCGTCGTCGTCGAGCAGCCGCGCCACCGTGTCGAAATAGGCCTGGTAGTTGGGCACGCCGACGTGCTCGAACATGCCGACGGAGACGATCCGGTCGAAGCGCTGGTCCAGGTCGCGGTAGTCCTGAAGGCGGAAGTCGGCGCGGTCGGACAGGCCGCGGGCCGCCGCGCGTTCGCCAGCGATCCGGTGCTGCTCGGTCGACAGGGTGACGCCGGTGACGTGCGCGCCGGCCTCGGCGAGGGTCAGGGCCAACCCGCCCCAGCCGCAGCCGATGTCGAGCACCCGATGGCCCAGCCGCAGCAGCAGCTTGCGCGCGATCCGCCGCTTCTTGGCCGCCTGCGCTTCCTCGAGCGACTGGCCCGGGTGCTCGAAGACGGCGCAGGAGTATTGCAGGTCCTCGTCGAGGAAGAGACGGTAGAGGTCCACGGTCAGGTCGTAGTGGTGATGCACGTTGCGCCGGGCGCGCAACCGGTCGTTGGCCTGGTCGCGGAGCCGTCGCAGACGCCAGCCGGGGCCGGGGCGCCGGCGAGGACGGCCCGACAGCTCGGCGGCGGTCAGGTCGAGCAGGGCGAAGATGTCGCCGCCTTCCACCGTCAGGCCGCCGTCGACCCAGGCCTCGCCCAGCGCCAGCTCGGGATTGGTCGCGACGCGCATCACGCTGCGAAGGTCGTGGAAGACGACGGTCAGCTCGGGCTCGCCCGGAGCCGGTCCGGCGATCTCGCGGCCGCCGGGCAGCCGCACCCATATGGGCCGGGTCCGGTACACGCGGCTGATCAATCGCTGAAGCACGACAACGCCTCCGGGAACATTCAACCTAGGCGCCGGCGAACGGCGGGGCTAGGCCGGACCGGCGTTTCCGGCTTCACTGGGGGCGCCCTGCAGGGAGGACCGACATGACCTTCACCCTTACCTCCAACGACATCACCGACGGCGCCGTGCTGCCGGACGCCCAGGTCAAGGCGAAGGGCGATACGTCCCCGCACCTGAAATGGTCGGGCGCGCCGGCGGGGACGAAGAGCTACGCCGTCACCTGCTACGACCCGGACGCGCCGACCGGATCGGGCTTCTGGCACTGGACGGTGGCCAACATCCCCGCCGACGTCACGGAACTGCCCACGGGCGGGCCGATGCCGGCGGCGGCGGTCGAGGGCCGAACCGATTATGGCGAGCCGGGCTTCGGCGGCGCGGCCCCGCCGCCCGGCCACGGCCCGCACCGCTACATTTTCACGGTATTCGCGGTCGACGTGGAGAAGCTGGAGGTGACGCCGGACAACTCCGGCGCGGTGTTCGGCTTCAACCTGCACTTCCACACGCTGGCCAGGGCGTCGATCACGGCGACGTACGAGAACACGGGCGGCTGAGACAGTCGGGGGCGGGAAAATGAAGCGGATCATCGTGGCGGCCGCTGCGTGCGCGGCCCTGCTGGGCGGCGCGGCGTCGGCGCAGGAGGCGTCGGCCGTCCCTGCCGCATCGCCGGCGGGCATCCCGGCCGACAGCCCGTGGCGTCAGGCCGTGCTGGCCCAGGCCACGGCGCATTTCCGGCATCCGTCCTGGGGCTGGCGACATTCGGAGCGGGACTACCTGCTGGCGATGGCCGTCGCCGAGGTCGAAGGACTGGCGATCGACGCCGACGTGATGTTCGCGGCCGCCTTCCTGCACGACTGGGGCGGGATCGAGCCGTTCGCCCGACCCGGGGTCGACCACGCGGTCCGGTCGGTGGAGCTGGCGGAGCCCTTTCTGCGCGAGGCGGGCTTCCCGATGGAGAAGTTCCCCGCCGTGCGGGCCGCGATCCTCGGACACATGTACGACCGGGAGCCTGAGGGCCCTGAGGCGATCGCGCTGCACGACGCCGACCTGCTCGACTTCCTGGGCGCGACCGGGGCGGCGCGGATGCTGGCGGCGACGGGCGACCGCCCCGACTACGACCAGGCGCTGGGGCGGATCGAGCGGTTCGCGGCCGACCTGCCCGGACAGCTGAAGACCGACGCCGCGCGGCGGATGGCGGAGCCGCGGCTGGCGGCGACGACCGCATTCATGGCGGCGCTGCGGGCGGAGACGCCGGAAGGGGCAAAGCCCTAGCAACAGAGCCTGTGCTGGTGGAGATTCGTGTCGATGGACGCCAGATGTTGCCCTTTCGTTCCCGTCATGGTAGTCCGTGCTACATGGTCGAGATCACGAACGAACTGATCTACGAAGTCCTGAAGTCCATGCAGACCCGCTTGGATCGGCTGAATGACGGCCTGGGTGAAATGAAGTCGGAACTTCAGGCCGTCCGATCCCACATCGCCGGCGTCCAGCACGACATCGCGAACATCTACGTCAAGCTGAGTGATCACGATGATCGGCTGGAGCGTATCGAGACCCGACTGGGCCTTCTCGAACCGGCGCACTGACATCGCCGCCGAACGCTGCTAAAGGGCCGCGCCATGAGCGCCGCCGTCATCGTCTTCCCCGGTTCAAACTGCGATCGCGACTGCAAGGTCGCCGTCGAGCGCTCGACCGGCGAGACGGTGCAGATGGTCTGGCATCAGGAGACGGAATTGCCGAAGGGGCTGGACCTGATCGTCCTGCCGGGCGGCTTCTCCTACGGCGACTACCTGCGCTGCGGGGCCATGGCCGCCCAGTCGCCGGTGATGCAGGCGGTGAAGAAGGCCGCCGACGACGGGGTGACCGTGGTCGGCATCTGCAACGGCTTCCAGATCCTGTGCGAGGCCGGAATGCTGCCGGGCGCGCTGCTGCGCAACGCCGGGCTGAAATACGTCTGCAAGCCGATCACCCTGCAGGTCGCCAACGGCCAGACGCGCTTCACCTCGGGCTACCAGGGCCGGCGCGAGGTGGTGATGACCCAGGGCAACGGCGACGGGAACTACTTCGCCGACGCCGAGACGCTGAAGCGGATCGAGGGCGAGGGCCAGGTGGTGTTCCGCTACGTCGACAACCCCAACGGCTCGGTGGCCGACATCGCCGGCCTGCAGAACGCCCGCGGCAATGTGCTCGGCATGATGCCCCACCCGGACCGCGCCTTCGAGGCCGAGCTGGGCTCGGCCGACGGGGCTGTGCTGTTCCAGAGCGTGTTCGCGGCGGCCTGAGCGATCCCGAGGGCTTGACGGTCTCCGCCTTCCGGCCACAGGTCAGGAGGGGCGAGGGAGGCCGCGCGATGTTCATCAGCGAACGCCAGAAGATGATCGCGGGCGAGCCCTACGATCCGGGCGATCCCGAGCTTCAGGCCGACCAGGCCGCCGCGAAGCAGTGGATGGCGCGCTACAACGCCGCCATGGCCGCCTCCCCGGCCGAACGCCGCGACCTGCTTCGCCAGCGCATGGGCGAGGTGGCCGAAGGGGTGGTGGTGCGGCCGCCCTTCCACTGCGACTACGGCTACAACATCCGGCTGGGCCGCAATGTCTTCCTGAACTTCAACTGCGTCATCCTCGACGTCTGCGAGGTCGAGATCGGCGACGGGACCCAGATCGGGCCGGGGGTGCAGATCCTGACCGCCGACCATCCGCGCGATCCCGCGGAAAGGGCGCGGGGGATCGAGTTCGGACGGCCGATCGCCATCGGTCGCAACGTCTGGATTGGCGGGGGTGCGATCCTGCTGCCGGGGGTGACGATCGGCGACGACGCGGTGATCGGGGCCGGAGCCGTGGTGACCCGCGACGTCCCCGCCGGCGCGACGGCGGTGGGCAACCCGGCGCGGCTGAAGGGCTAGACGCCCCAGGCGCCGCCGCCCGCCCCGTAGGCGTCGATGGCCTGGAACATGGTCGAGACGAGCGCGCGCTCCTCGTCGGTCAACTCGGGCTTCCAGACGTCGAAGATCAGGATGGTGCGATCGGCGTCGCCGTCGTTGCGGGCCTCGTGCTCGACGGTGTCGTCGAAGGCCCAGGCCTGACCTTCGCGCCACTCGCGCACCTCGTTGCCCACCCGGAAGCGGTTCCCGGGCGGCACGATCAGGGGCAGGTGGCAGATCAGCCGGGTGTTGATCAGGCCATGGTGCGGCGGGATATGCGCGCCCGGCCGCAGGCGCGAGAACAGGATCGAGGGCGTTCGGCCGGGCACCCGGCACAGCGGAACCTCGGCCAGCGCCTCCAGGGTCCGGGGGCAGCGCGAGGCGACTTCGGCCTGCTCGACCCCGTCCTTCCAGAGATAGAGGGCGCTCCAGTCGGGGTTGTCGACCATGCCGGCGGTGTCTGTGTTGGGCCGGTCGGCGCGGCGTTCGACATAGGGGCGGAACAGCCCCGGTTCGGCCAGCAGGGCCTCGAGTTCCGCGCGGATATCGGGGGTCGCGGACTCGACCGCAGCCAGCCACGGCAGGGTGTCGCGCGGCTGGAACTGGATCTGGGGCAGGCCGGGGAACAGGTAGAACAGGGGCTGCGACAGGTAGAGCTGGCGGCGGCCGGCCATCAGTTCGAGCGACTGGGCGAAACGCTCGCTGGACCGATCACGGTCGAACCCGGCGGCGGCGAGGCTTCCGTTCAGGTGGGCCTCGAAGCGCCGGGACTGCTCCTCGGCGGCGGCCTGGGCGCGGCGCAGTTCGGTGATGAGGTCGGGCGGGAGGGCGCGGCCGTCCCCCGCCGCCCGGAGAGCGCAGCTGTAGAAGCCGACCCCGCCGCGTGCGTCGCCGAGCGCCGTGAGGGCGTCGCCCTTGGCGATGAGGGCACGCAGGTCGCGTGGATCGACCGCGAGGCGCCGCTCCGCCTCGGCCAGGCGGGCACGGGGATCGTCGGACGGAACGGACTCGGCGACCGGCATTCCATGATCGGAAGTCGTCGAGCGCCGTCCGTCAAGCTTTGCCGTGTCAGGCTTCGCCGACGGGCGGCAGGCGCTGCTCGTCGTCACGGGCAGCCTGGACGCCGCTGGCGCCCTCGACGTCCCCCTCTTCCTCGGTCCCCGGCTCGACATCCGGGGTGCGCACGCCGCCGGGGTCGCGCTGGGCCTGCAGCTCGCGTTCGCCGAGGCCGAGGCCCTGCTCGCGGGCCCGGTCGGCGCGAACGGCGTCGGTTTCGAAGCTCGGGTCTTCGGCGGGGGTGGGACGGTTCTGGTCGCTCATCTGTCATCTCCTCGGTTTGCCAAGGCTGAACCGGCGGCCGCCGCCGCGGTTCCTCGGGTGAACCGAACCGGGTCGCCGGACGTAGAGGGCGGGCAACCTTCGCTGGAACCGCTGATGTCCTCCATCGTCCGACCGACTTCCTCCCAGATGACGCGCCGTCTGTTGGTGCTGGCCGCCGCCGCATTCGCGGTGGTCATCGCCTACGCACAGATGGCGACGGGCTGGGGCCAGACGCCGGAGGAATTCTCGGCCGACAGCGACGCGACGCTGCGGGTGGCGGGCTACGCCTTTTCGATCTGGGGCCTGATCTACCTCGGCCTGCTGGTCTACGCGGTGCGGCAGGTCCTGCCACAGACCGGCGAGAGCCGCCTGATCCACCGACTCGGCTGGCCCTCGGTGGCCGCCCTGCTCGGCATCGGCTGGTGGATCGTGGCCTCGGCCTTCGACTGGGAGTGGGCCACGGTGGTGCTGATTTTCGGCTCGCTGCTCGCTCTGCTGCTGCCGCTCGTGGCCGAAGCCGGGACCATCCGCGCGCTGGATCGCTCCGACCGCGACCGCTGGATGGTGGTGTGGCCGCTCAGCCTGCTGGCGGGGTGGCTGACCGTGGCCTCGCCGGTCAATTTGCTGACCATCCTGACCGGCAACGGCTCCCTGCCGGACAGCCCCCCCGCCGAGGTGTGGGCGTTGATCGCCGTGGTTCTGGTCGCGGCGGTGGCGCTGGGCGTCACGGCCCGCATCCGCACAATCGCCTACCCGCTGCCGATTTCCTGGGGACTGCTGGGGGTGTTCGTGGCCGAACAGGAGCGCGGCCGGGAGCTGGTCGCGTACGGCGCCCTCACCGCGGCGGTGGCGGTGCTGGTCGGCGCGGTGGTCCTGACCTTCCGCCTGCGCCGCGGCGTGGAGCGGGCGACCTAGCCGCCGCCGCGCGAGTCGGGCTCGTCGCCGCCCGGCGCTTCGCCGGCGCCGACGTCGAAGGCCCCGTCCTCGTCGTAGCCGACGCTTCCGACACCGGCGGCCGAGCCCGCGAGACGCTGGCGGCGGCTGTGCATCGCCGCCTCCGGCGCGCCCTCGTCCATGGCGCGGGTGACCTCGGGATCGTTGGAGCGGTCCATCTGCTGGTGATCGGCGGGCGTGGGCGCGGTTTCGGACCCCGTGGGATCAGGGGTGCGAGCCATCAGGCATCCTCCCCGTCGGCGTCGTCGTGCGCGGCCTGCCTGGCGAGGCGCTCGGCGACGGCGCTGGCCCCGGCGTCGTCGGCGGCGATCTCGGGCGCGTCCGGGTCCTCGGGCGTGGCGGCGGGGTCGATCGGCTGGTCGGTCATCGGAGCCTCCTTCAGCTTCGATGGTTTCAAATGACGCGACGGCGGCGATGTTCCGCCGAGGCTGACACGACTCCCATCTGCCGCTATGAGGCGCGGCCATGAGCGCTCCCCAGAAGACCATGGCCGAACTGGCCGCCGAATACGGCCTGGCACCGAACGAGTACCAGGTGATCCTCGACCGGCTGGGCCGCGAGCCGAACCAGGTCGAGCTGGGCGTCTTCTCGGTGATGTGGTCGGAGCACTGCTCCTACAAGTCGTCGAAGATCCATCTCGGCAAGTTCCCGACCAAGGGACCTCGGGTGATCTGCGGGCCGGGCGAGAACGCCGGGGTGATCGACATCGACGACGGCGACGCCTGCATCTTCAAGATGGAGAGCCACAACCACCCATCCTACATCGAGCCCTACCAGGGCGCGGCGACCGGCGTGGGCGGCATCATGCGCGACGTTTTCACCATGGGCGCCCGGCCGGTGGCGCTGCTGAACGCGCTGCGCTTCGGAGATCCGTCGCACGAGAAGACGAAGCGGCTGGTCTCGGGCGTCGTCTCGGGCATCGGCGGCTACGGCAACTGCGTCGGCGTGCCCACCGTGGCGGGCGAGACCAATTTCCACGCCGGCTACAACGGCAACATCCTCGTCAACGCCATGTGCGTCGGCCTGGCCAGGGCCGACGGCATCTTCTATTCGGCCGCGCCGGCGCCGGGCCTGTCGGTGGTCTATTTCGGATCGAAGACCGGCCGCGACGGCATCCACGGCGCGACCATGGCCTCGGCCGAGTTCGACGAGGACTCCGACGAGAAGCGCCCGACGGTGCAGGTCGGCGACCCCTTCGCCGAGAAGCTGCTGATCGAGGCGACGCTGGAGCTGATGGCCTCGGGCGCCGTGGCGGCGATCCAGGACATGGGCGCGGCCGGCCTGACCTCGTCGTCGGTCGAGATGGCCGGCAAGGGCGGCGTCGGCATCGAGCTGAACATGGACGCCGTGCCCCAGCGCGAGGAGGGCATGACGGCCTACGAGATGATGCTCTCGGAGAGCCAGGAGCGGATGCTGGCGGTGCTGAAGCCGGGACGCGAAGAGGACGGTTACCGCATCTTCCGGAAGTGGGGCCTCGACGCCGCCGTCATCGGCCAGACCACCGACACCGGCCGGCTGGTGCTGAAGCATCACGGCGAGACGGTCTGCGACGTGCCGTTGGCGCCGCTGTTCGACGACGCCCCGATGTACGACCGGCCATGGGTGCAGCCGGAGCTGCAACCGCGTCTCGACCCGAAGGACGTCCCGGCGCCGGCGGACTGGAACGAGGCGGTGCTGAAGGTGGTGTGCTGCCCGGACATGGCGTCCAAGCGGTGGATCTGGGAGCAGTACGACCGCCACGTCATGGCCGACACGCTGCACGATTCGGCCACCGCCGCCGACGCCGGGGTGGTGCGGGTGCATGGCACGGACAAGGGTCTGGCCGTGACCTCGGACTGCACCCCCCGTTATGTGCAGGCGGACCCCTACGAGGGCGGCAAGCAGTGCGTGGCGGAGGCCTGGCGCAACCTGACCGCGGTCGGCGCGCGGCCGATCGCCATCACCGACAACCTCAACTTCGGCAATCCCCAGCGGCCCGAGATCATGGGCCAGATCGTGCGCGCCATCGACGGCATGGCCGAGGCCTGCCGCGAGCTGGACTTCCCGGTCGTGTCCGGGAACGTGTCGCTCTACAACGAGACCAACGGCGTCGCCATTCCGCCGACCCCGACGGTGGGCGCGGTGGGTCTGTTGCCCAACTACGACGTGGTCGCCGGCTTCGGCGGCATGGTCGAGGGCGAGGTGCTGGTGCTGATCGGCGAGACGGTCGGCGAGCTGGGCTCGTCGATCTATCTGCGCGAGGTGCTGGGCCGCGAGGACGGCGCGCCGCCGCCGGTCGACCTCGCGCTGGAGAGGAAGACCGGCGACTTCGTGCGCGGCCTGATCGAGGCCGGCGAGCTGACCTGCGTGCACGACCTGTCGGACGGCGGCCTGATCGGCGCGGCGGCGGACATGGCGCTGGCGGCGGATGTGGGCGTGGAGCTGGACGCCACATCGACCACGCATGCCCAGGTCCTGCTGTTCGGCGAGGACCAGGCCCGCTATCTGGCGGCCGTGACGGACGCCGCGGGCCTGATCGCCAGGGCGCAGGCGGCGGGGCTGCACGCCTCGGTGGTCGGCCGCGCCAAGGGCCGCGACTTCGCCTCGAACGGACCCAAGGGCGAGCTGTTCCGCATGCCGCTGGACCGTCTGCGGGCCGCGCACGAGGGCTGGCTTCCGACGTGGATCGAGGGCCGCGCCTGATGCGGGCCGCGGTCGTCGCCGTGGCGGCGCTGACGCTGGTCAGTTGCGAGGGCGGCGGCGATCCGGTCGAGAGCGCCCTGCGCGAAACGGCGGCGGCCAACCACGCCGCGGTGACGAAGGAGACGGCGCTTGGCCCCGTCTCGGCGTCCGATCCGGACAGCGCAGTGGTGGCGCGCCTGCTGACAGCCGAGAGGCAGGCGCTCGCCGCCGCGGAGGCGGCGCTGGTCCAGGCCAAGGCCCCGGAGGCCCGCCGCCTCGCCGAGGCGTCCCGCGACGCGCACCGCGGCCGCATCGCGGAACTCGAAGCGTGGCGGCCAGCCGGGTGACGAGCGTCACATTTCCGGGCTAGGTCGGGCCGACCCCGCCGAGGAGACCGTGATGCGCCTGCCCGATTCCGTATCCCGCCGGGGACTGATGCTGGCGCTGGGCGCCGGCGGCGTGGTGCTGGGCTCCGGGCGGCAGGCGCTGGCCGACCCGGTGTTCGCGGAATACCCGTTCCAGCTGGGCATCGCCGCCGGCGACCCGACGCCGGACGGCTTCGTGATCTGGACGCGACTGGCCCCGCGCCCGCTGGAGCCGGGCCATGGCATGCCGTCGGCCCCGGTGCCGGTGCGCTGGGAGGTCGGGACCGACCGCAGCCTGTCGAACGTGGTCCGGCGCGGCGAGGCCGTCGCCCGCCCGGAACTGGGCCACGCCGTCCATGTCGAGGTCGAGGGTCTGGAGCCCGGGCGGGAATATTTCTACCGCTTCACGGCCGGCGCCGAACGCACGCCGGCGGGGCGCGCCAAGACCGCCCCGGCGCCGGGCGCATCGGTCGCGCGGGCGCGCTTCGGCGTGCTGGGCTGTCAGGCCTACGAGCAGGGTTTCTACACCGCACACCGGAAGGCGGCGGCCGAGGATTTCGACTTCGTCTACTGCTACGGCGACTACATCTACGAAGGGCGCGGCAGCCGGACCTACACCGGTTCGGGCGGGACGATGGAGAATCCGCGCCAGCACCTCGGCGGCGAGATCTACAGCCTCGACGACTACCGGCGGCGGTACGCCCAGTACAAGATGGATGCGGACCTGCAGGCCAGCCATGCGGCGGCGGCGTGGTTCGTCACCTGGGACGACCACGAGGTGGCCAACAACTGGGTGGCCGCCCACGACGACGGCGTGCCGCCGGAGATGTTCCTGCTGCGCCGACAGGCCGCGGCCCAGGCCTTCTACGAGCATATGCCGCTGCGGCGCTCGGCCTTCCCGCGGGGCGCGGAGATGCAGCTCTACCGGCAGGCGGCGTGGGGCGACCTGCTGGACCTGAACTTCCTCGACACGCGGTCCTATCGCTCGGACCAGCCGTGCGGCGACAGCTGGGCCACGACCTGCGACGGCGTGAACGACGCCGCGGTGCAGGTGCTGGGGGAGGCGCAGGAGCAGTGGCTGTACCGGAACCTCGATCGCTCGCGGGCGCGCTGGAGGGTGCTGGCGCAGCAGATCATGATCATGGATCTGGATCGCCGGGAGGGCCCGGAGACGGGGTTCAACCTGGACACCTGGGCCGGTTACCGCATTCCGCGCCAGCGGCTGCTGGACCGGCTGCATCAGCGCCGCATCGGCGATGTGGTGGTGCTGACCGGGGACGAGCACCAGAACTACGCCGGCGAACTGCACCGCGACAGCCGCAACCCGGAGGGACGGCCGGTGGCGGCGGAGTTCGTCACCACCTCGATCAGCTCGTCGGGGGACGGCGTCGACCAGCGGCCGACCGGGCGGCAGTACCTAGCCGACAACCCGTTCCTGAAGTTCAACAACGCCCAGCGCGGCTATGTCGTCTGCGACGTGACGCCGGAGGCGTGGCGGGCGGAGTTCAAGGTGCTGGACAAGGTTTCGGAGCGGAACGGGACCCTGACGACGCGGGCGGTCTATGCGGTGGAGAGCGGCGACGGGCGGGTGATTCCGGCCTGAAGCCGGCCGCGAAAAGGTGGATATCCGGGGGTGGATTTCCGCGACTTCGCGGCTGGAAAGCCGAGACAAGGTCTACGAGGGCGCGCGGCGTCCCGATGTCCGGGCCCGCCCTCACGGCGTCGGCAGGTAGTCGCGCGACTCTACAAGGTGGAAACCGGGCGTGGTTTCGACCATCTGCCGGAGCCAGTAGTTGTGGCCCGAGCCGTAGACGACGACGATGCGGTCGCCGGGCCGCGCGATCTGCAACAAGCGGGCGAAGATCTGGGCGTTGCGGGCGTACCAGCGGGCGTTCAGAACCGCGCCCGGCTGGTCGTCGCCGGCGCCGAAGCTCATCAGGCGGGCGTAGAAGCCCTGGTCCCGCAGCACCCGGTCGGGCGCATTGATCCGGGCCAGCAGCTGGCCGACGGTTTCCGTCGCCTGCCGCTGTTCGAGGTCGGCGAGCATGGCGGCGACCTCTTCGTGCATGGCGCCGAGCCGCCCGGACTCGCCGTGGGCCTCGACCCAGCGCTGGACGTCCTCGAAGGGGAAGTAGGAAGGCTGGCCCTCGCGGTCCTGTTCGTCGATGGCATAGACCCGCTCGAGGCCGAGGCGATGCGCCAGCCGGTAACCGACCTGGACCCGCTCGTCGGGATTGGCGAGCAGATCGGCCGGGGTGAAGGCGGGGTAACGGGGGTCCAGCATCGTCGCCGGGTCGCGGGCGACGCGTTCGACCGCTACGGCGGTGGGCCGGAAGCGCGCGAGCGCCTCGGCGACGGCTTCCAGCTGTGCCTGCTTTTCGGGCGTGGTGACCGGATCGATGCGGGCGTTGTGCAGGTCCTGCCCCGGGTTGGACATGTGGTAGGTCCCGAGGATCATCACCTCGACCGGCTCCGGCTCCGCCGTCTGGGCGAGAGCCGCGGTCGGCAGGACGAAGGCCGCGAGGGCGGCGAGGATCTTCAGCATCGCAGGCTCCGTGTCGTCTCGCGGTGAGAGGCCGCGAGCGGAGCCGTTGGATGCAGATCAGACGACGGGGATGGCTTGGCTCAGTCGTCCGCCGACGCGGATCGGTTCGACCCGCGTGGCCAGGCCGGTGCGGTCGTCGGTCTCGACGTAGACGCCGCAGATGGTCGCCGGGCCGTGGGCGGGGGTGTAGCGGCCGCCCGACAGGCGGGTGGTGAAGCGGCGGAGCGGCTCTTCCTTCTCGTTGCCGATCACCGAGTCGTAGTCGCAGCAGCCGCCGGCGTCGGTCTGATAGGCGGTGCCGCCCGGCAGAATCTGACAGTCGGCGGTCGGGACATGGGTGTGGGTGCCGACCACCAGCGAGGCGCGGCCGTCGCAGAAATGGCCCATGGCCATCTTCTCGGAGGTCGCCTCGGCGTGCACGTCGACGATGATGGCGTCCGCCGCCATGCCCATCGGACAGGCGGCGAGCTCCTTCTCGACGGCGCTGAACGGGTCGTCCATCGGGTCCATGTGCACCCGGCCCAGCACGTTCATGACAAGCACCTGCCGGCCCGAGTGGGTCTCGAACAGGTTGGCCCCGGCCCCGGGGGCGTCCATCAGGCGGGGGTAGTTGAGCGGCCGGATCAGGCGCGGTTCGCGCACGATGTAGGTCAGGGCTTCGCGCTGGTCCCAGCTGTGGTTGCCGAGCGTCAGGCAGTCCGCTCCCGCCATGAACAGGTCGTTGGCGGTGTTTTCGGTGATGCCGAAGCCGCCGGCGGCGTTCTCGGCGTTGACCACCACGAAGTCGAGCTTCAGGTCGCGCTTGAGCGCGGGCAGGTGGTCGGAGAGGCCGTCGCGGCCGGACTTGCCGACCACATCGCCGAAGAACGCGAGACGCATGGGGGATCAGACCTTTCGCGCGGCGGTATAGCCGGTCTCGGTCAGAACGCCATGCAGGCGGATGTCGTGCCGCTCCAGCGGAAGATGCGCGACCTGCTGGCCGGCGTAGGCGAAGCCGATGCGGAGCGCGTCCGGTAGGGCGTCGAAGGTGCGGTCGTAGTAGCCGCCGCCCTGCCCGAGGCGTCCGCCGGCCACGTCGAAGGCGAGCAGAGGCGTGAGGATGAGGTCGGGCGTCACCGCCTCGGCCAACGGCAACGGCGCCGGGACGCCCGCGAGGTCGAGCTCCAGCGGATCGCCGAAGCGCCAGCGGCGGAAGATCATCGGGGCGTCGCGCTCGACGACCACGGGCAGGCAGAGTTCGCGGCCGCCGCGTTCAAGAGCGAGGGAGACGGCGTCGGCGTCCAGCTCGGAGCCGATGGCGCGATAGACGGCGACGATGCGGCCCGGGGGCAGGTCGGCGGCGTGCGAGGCGGCGCGGGCGGCGGCGTCGAGGGAGAGCGCGGCGAGTTCCTTGCGGCGGGCGCGCATGGCGGCGCGGAGGGCGCGCTTGTCGGTCATGGGGGAGAGGTAGCGCATCGGAAGGGCGGGAGTCGCCCCCTCCACCATGCTTCGCACGGTCCCCCTCCCCCTGCGGGGGAGGAATGCGCTCAAGCAGCGAGGCTCCGCGAGCCGAGCGATAGCGCACCAAGGAGGAGAAGGGTGGCGGCGCCGCGAGGACCGTGAAGGACTGTTCAATCCTCTCGACCTGGGTAGCCAGGTGGGCTCCGTGTGCCCAGGCCCTCGAGCCCGGACAGGGACAGATCCCGTAGAGAGAATTAAGGTCGCGAGGATTAGTCGCCTTCGACGTGAGCCGCAGCA
>JAEYTA010000150.1 GCA_023434265.1 Pseudomonadota bacterium | reverse complement strand
GCCATGGCGAGGGCGAGGTCGGCGAACAGGCCGGGCCGGTCGCGCGCCGCCACCGCGACGCGGGTCGCCGGATGCAGGTCGTCCTCGTCGAGGTCGCGCCCGGCCACCACCGCCGCGGCCGCGCCGGCCCCGGCCGCCCGCGCGACAAGCTCCGGATACTCCGCCAACGGATCGACGCGGCTGACCCCCTCGCCGCGGAACACGGCCTCGGTGCGCAGGTAGACGTCGCGCATCAGCCGGCCTTTCCAGCCGTTCCAGACCCCCGGACCGACGGCGCGGATGTCGGCGACGGTGAGGATCAGCAGGGTGCGCAGCCGCTCGGGGTCGCCGACCAGTTCGGCAAAGGCGCGCACCGTCGCCGGGTCCGACACGTCGCGCTTCTGGGCGTAGTCGGACAGCACGAGATGGTGGCGCACCAGCCAGACCACGAACTCGGTGCGGCGCGGGTCGAGCCCCAGCCGGTCGCAGGCGCGGCGGGCGGCGATGGCCCCGTCCTCCAGCTGCCCCCGGTCGCCGCCCTTGCCGACGTCGTGCAGCAGCATGGCCAGCATCAGGGCCTCGAAGTCGTCGATGCGGTGGACGATGTCGGAGGCGTTGGGATGTTCGGCGCGGAGCTTGCCGCGCTGGATGTCGTTGATGATGCCGACCGCCTGCAGGGTGTGCTCGTCGACCGTGTAGGCGTGGTACATGTTGAACTGGGTCTGGCCGACGATCCTCCCCCATTCGGGCAGGAAGCGGCCGAGCAGGCCGGTCTCGTTCATCAGGGTCAGGGTGCGGTAGGGCCGCTGGCCGTGGGCGAGGATGTCGAGGAAGGCGCGGGCCGCCTCCGGATCGCGTCGCAGCGACGGCGTCACCAGCCCCAGCGACCGGCTGACCGCCGAGAAGGCGTCCGGGTGCAGGTCGAGGTCGTGCTGGTCGGCGGTGCGGAACAGCACCAGCAGCTTGGCCGGGTCGTCGGCGAACACCTCCGGCCCGGTCACGGACAGGCGGCCGGCGATGCGGACGAAGCCCTCGACCCCCAGCTTGCGCCGTCGCCCGTGGATCAGGCGCGACAGGCTGAGCGCCTTCTTCTGCTCGCGCGCCTCCAGCTTGGCCGACATGGCGCGGGTCAGGGCGCCGACGTCGCGGGCGACGATGAAGTAGCGGCGCATGAAGCGCTCGACCGCCGGCTCGTCGCCGCGGCCGCGCCAGCCCATGCGCCGGGCCACCTCGGGCTGCAGATCGAAGGTCAGCTTCTCCTCGGCGCGGCCGGCGACGAGGTGCAGGTGCGCCCGGGTGCGCCACAGGAAGTCGAACGACTCCTCGAAGGTGCGGCGCTCGCGCGCGGTCAACAGTTCGTCCAGCACCCGCGCCCCCAGCGGGCTGTCGGGGGCCAGCGAGCGGGCGATCCAGAACAGGGTGTTGAGGTCGCGCAGGCCGCCCTTGCCGTCCTTGACATTGGGCTCGACCCGGTAGCGGACGGCGCCGGCCTTGCGGTGGCGGACGTCGCGCTCCTCCAGCTTGGCGGCGATGAAGGCGCGCGGGTCGGCCCGGGTCACCAGACCGCGGAAACGGCCGATGAAGGCCTCGGTCAGGGCCGCGTCCCCGGCCAGCGGCCGGGCCTCCAGCAGGGCGGTGCGCACGGTCATGTCGCGCTTCGCCAGGGCCAGGCTCTCGTCCACCAATCGCACCGAGGCCCCGACCTTCACGCCCATGTCCCACAGCACGTAGAGCATGAACTCGGCGACCTGCTCGCTGCGCGGGGTCGACTTCCACGGGCGCAGGAACAGCAGGTCGAGGTCCGAGAAGGGGGCCAGCACGCCGCGGCCGTAGCCGCCCACCGCGATCAGGCTGAGCCGCTCGGCCTCGGTCGGATTGGGCGCGGGGTAGACGACTTCCGCGGCCAGCCGCCACAGGGCGGTCAGCATCTCGTCGGCGGCTGCGGCATAGAGGCGGGCCACGGCCACCCCGTCGCCGCCGGTCTCCAGCTTGCGCGCCGCCCTCGCGCGGCCGGCCTCCCACGTGTCGCGCAGGATGTCCGCCGCCGCCCGGCGCACGTCCGGGGCCGAGGCCGCCGCCGTCAGCCGGACGTCGAGGGCGTCGCTCACCGTCCCGCGAGTCCCTTGAGCCGATAGAGCGCCTCCAGCGCCTCGCGCGGGGTCAGGTCGTCGGGGTCGATGCCGGACAGGGCGTCCTCCACCGCCGAGGCCCGCGGCGGCGGAGGCGGCGGCTCGGCGACGGCGAACAGCGGCAGGTCGTCGAGGCTGGAGGCGGCGGCCTTCTCGCCCTCCAGCCGGTCCAGCACCTCGCGGGCGCGGGCCACCACCGCCGGCGGCACGCCGGCCAGCTTAGCGACCTGCACCCCGTAGGAGCGGTCGGCCGCCCCCGGCGCCGCCTCGTGCAGGAAGACCAGTTCGCCGTTCCACTCCCTGGCCCGCATCGACAGGTTGCAGACGTGGGCCAGCCGCGTCTCCAGCCCGGCCAGCTCGTGGTAGTGGGTGGCGAACAAGGTGCGGGCGCGGTTGCGGTCGTGCAGCGCCTCGGCCGTGGCCCAGGCGATGGCCAGGCCGTCGTACGTCGCCGTGCCGCGACCGATCTCGTCCAGAACCACGAAGCTGCGCTCGGTGGCCTGGGTGAGGATGGCGGCGGTCTCGACCATCTCCATCATGAAGGTGGAGCGGCCGCGGGCGAGGTCGTCGCCGGCCCCGACGCGGCTGAACAGACGGTCGACCACGCCGAGCTTCATGGCGCGGGCGGGCACGAAGGCGCCGGCCTGGGCGAGCACCACCAGCAGGGCGTTCTGGCGCAGGAAGGTCGACTTGCCCGCCATGTTCGGCCCGGTGACGATCGACAGCCGGGCGCAGGCCGCGCCCGATCCGTCCAGCCGGCAGTCGTTGGGCGTGTAGGGATCGCCAGCCGCCCTGACCGCCGCCTCGACCACCGGGTGGCGGCCGGCGGTCACCTCGAAGCAGGTGGTGTCGTCGACGACCGGGCGGACCGCGCCGACCTCCTCGGCCCATTCGGCCAGCGCCGCGTGGGCGTCGAGCTCGGCCAGCGCCTCGGCCACCGCCTGCAGCGGCTGGGCCAGCGCCTGCACGGTGCGCCGCCAAGCCTCGAAGGTCTCCCCCTCGATGGCCAGCGCGCGCTGGCCGGCCTGACTGATCTTCGCGTCCAGCTCGGACAGCTCGACGGTGGTGAAGCGGACCTGGTTGGCCAAGGTCTGGCGGTGGATGAAGGGGCTCTCGGCGGCCGGGCGGAGCAGGGGTTCTGCGGCCTTGGCCGAGGTTTCGAGGAAGTAGCCGAGCACGGCGTTGTGGCGCACCTTGAAGGGCACGCCCGACCGGGCCACGGCGCGCGCCTCCAGTTCGGCCACCACCTTGCGGCTGTCGTCGCGCAGCGCCCGGGCCTCCTCAAGCTCCGGCCGGAAACCCGCTTCGACGAAGCCGCCGTCGCGCGCGAGGTGGGGCGGCTCGGCGACGAGGCCGGCGGCCAGCTCGACCAGCAGGCGGCCGACGTCGGGCGTCAGGGTGAGGCGGTCGAGGCAGGCGGCGATGCGCGCCGGCGGTCCGGTCAACGGGTGGCGGGCGGGCGGGAACAGGCCGGCCACGCCCTCGGCGATGGACAGGCCGGTGCGGATGGCGGCGAGGTCGCGCGGCCCGCCGCGCCCCAGCGCCAGGCGGGACACGGCGCGGGCCACGTCGGACGAGGCCTTCAGCCCGTCGCGCAGGTCGCGGCGCAGGTCGCGGCGCTCCAGCAGCCAGTCGACGGCGTCGAGCTGGTGGTTGATGGCGACGGGGTCGCGCAGCGGGCGGGCGATGCGCTCGGCCAGGGCCCGGGCTCCGCCCGAGGTGACGGTGCGGTCGATGCAGGCCAGCAGGCTGCCGTCGCGCTCGCCGCGCTGAGTGCGGTCGATCTCGAGGCTCAACCGGGTGGCCGGGTCGATGGCGAGAAAGCCGCTGTCGCCGGAGCGGCGTGGCGGCCGCAGGGCCGGGACCTTGCCCGCCTGGGTGGTCTCGAGATAGCTGGCGATGAGGCCGAGCGCGGCGACCTCGCCCTCCTCGAAGGCGCCGAAGCCGTCCAGCGAAGCGACACCGTACAGCCGCTCGACCCGCACGCGGGCGCCGACCGGCTCGGCCAGCGCCTGCGGCAGGGCCTGGACCACTCCGCCCGAGCCGTCGAGCGCGGCCTTCGCCGCCTCGTCGCCGAACAGGCGGTCGGGGACGAGCACCTCGGACGGGCGGAAGGAAGCCAGGGTCGCGCCGAGATCGTCCAGAGAGCAGGCGACCACGTCGACCTCGCCGGCCGACAGCTCGACCACGGCCACGGCGGCGCGGCCCTTGCGGATGGCCACGGCGGCCAGCCGGTTGGCCCCGCGGGCGTCGAGCAGGGAGTCCTCGGTCAGGGTCCCGGGGGTGACCACGCGCACGATGTCGCGCTTCACCACCGCCTTGGAGCCGCGCTTCTTCGCCTCGGCCGGGTCTTCCAGCTGCTCGCAGATGGCCGCCTTGAAGCCCTGCCGGATGAGGCGCGCCAGGTAGCCTTCCAGCGCATGCACCGGCACGCCGGCCATGGGGATGTCCTCGCCCTGGTGCTTGCCCCGCTTGGTCAGGGTGATGCCGAGCGCCGCGGCGGCGATCTCCGCGTCCCGGAAGAACAGCTCGTAGAAGTCACCCATGCGGAAGAACAGGATGGCGTCCGGCTGGCTGGCCTTGGCCGCCAGGAACTGCGCCATCACCGGCGTCACGCCC
>JAEYTA010000115.1 GCA_023434265.1 Pseudomonadota bacterium | reverse complement strand
AAAGGCCGGAGCGTCGCCGCTCCGGCCTCCCCTGTCAGAATGTCGAAGCTGCCTTAGCTCGGCGCGACGCCGCTCAGGCCCTTGGTGACGTCCTCGAACTTGCCCTTGATGCCGGTTCCGAGCGCGGTGACGGCCGAGATGATGACAACGGCGATGAGGGCGGCGATCAGCCCGTACTCGATGGCGGTGGCGCCCGACTCGTCGGACATGAACTGCGAAACGAACTTGGTCATGGTCTGTATCCTCAGGTTTGGGTCTAGCGAGCTAACTGACGCGGGGGGAGCCGGCAGCCCGCTTGACCCCCAGAACGCAGGATGGTTATCGCCCATATGCGTTAAGGGCCGGTCGCCGGGCGTGGTTACTGGTCTGTTTACTCTGAAAGGACCTGAGGAAGGGCTGGCGACAGCTTGGCCGCCGCGCTTCTACATCGACCTCATCGCCCCCGCACCGGGGCCCATTTCAGACTTTCTTGAGGATTGGCGGGCAGTGTCCGGGCACGCTTTCGCGCGCGCCCCTCAATGGAAGACGTCGCCATGTCCCCTCTCCTCCGCATCGCGGCCGCCGCCGCGGTCGCCGCCCTGGCGGTCCCCGCCGCCGCCGCGGCCCAGTCCCGCCTCAACGTCGAGATCGACCAGGCCCAGCGGGTCCAGCTGACCGGCCCGGCTGGATCGGTGATCGTCGGCAATCCACAGATCGCCGACGTCACCGTCGTCGACTCGAACACCCTCTACATCACCGGCAAGGGCTACGGGGTGACCGACGTGGTCGCCGTCGACCCGATCGGACGCACGGTCTTCCAGAGCCAGATCGTGGTCACCGCCGGCGACGGCGCCGGCCGCGTGCGCCTGTGGCGCGGGGCCCAGGCCACCGAAATGGCCTGCGCCGCCTCCTGCTCGCCCTCGGTCCGCGGCTCGACCGGACCGGCCGCGGCCGACAGCCCGACGCCGTAGGTTCGCGTCTTGGGGGTGCGCCGTCTCATCGCAACGGGTCTTCGTCGCCGCGGCCTGCTCCGCGCGGAGGAGGGCTCGACCGCGGTCGAGTTCGCCATGGTCGCCCTCCCCTTCTGCCTGATGCTCTTCGCCATCCTCGAGCTCGGCCTGGTGTTCGTGACCGACTCCGTGCTCGAGAACGCGGCGATCGAAAGCGGCCGTCTGATCCGCACCGGCCAGGCCAGCGCCCAGAGCATGACGGCCGAGCAGTTCAAGACGGCGCTGTGCAGCCGGATGAGCATCTTCAGCGCCGACTGCCCCAGCCGCGCCAGCGTCGACGTCCGGGTCATCCCGCAGTTCAACGTCGATCCGCCGGATCCGATGGCGGGCGGCGCCTTCGACGAGTCCACCCTGACCTACGCCAACGGCGCGCCGGGCGACCTGATCCTCGTCCGGGTGTGGTACCGCCAGCCCCTGCTGACCACCTTCATGGCCCAGGGCCTGTCGCGGCTGAACGACGGCTCGGTGCGGCTCACCGCCACCACCGCCTTCCGGAACGAACCGGCATGAGATCGTCGCTGTTCCGGCGTCTGGCGGGTGACGAGCGCGGCATCTCGGCCGTCGAGTTCGCCATGCTCGCCCCGGTGCTGATCGCCTTCTACCTGGGCCTGTCCGAGTTCTGCCAGGGCTACATGGCCCAGAAGCGCATGGGCCACGCCTCGGCCATGGTCGCCGACCTGGTGGCCCAGGAGGAGTCGGTCACGGCCGCGACGGTCGACGACATCTTCGAGATCGGCACGCTGATCATGAAGCCGTTCTCGGCGGCCACCCTGCAGCAGCGGGTGTCGAGCATCACCCGCACCGGCGGCGTCGCCACGGTCGACTGGAGCCGGGCCGACGGGGGGATGGCGGCGCGGACCGTCGGCTCGACCATCACCCTTCCCGCCGACCTGATCGCCGACGGCGAGAGCATCGTCATGTCCGAGGCGACCTACGACTACGACTCGCCGGCGGACTATCTGATGCCGGCGATCACCCGCTTCTCGCACAGCTACTATCTGCGCCCGCGGACCTCGGACAAGACGACCTGCGCCGACTGCTAGAGACCCACGAGGGCCTCGCGCAGGGCGCGGATCTTGGCGTCGGTCTCGGCCAGCTCGGCCGTCGGGTCGCTATCGGCGACGATCCCCGCCCCGGCCAGGGTGCGGAAGCGCCAGCCCTCCCCGTCGCGCTCGAAGGCGGCCGTGCGGATCAGCACCGAGGCGGTCAGCCGTCCCTCGTCGAGATGGAACAAGGCGCCGCACCAGGGCCCACGCGGGGGCTCGTGGCCGGCGATGACCCTCATCGCCTGATGCTTGGGCGCGCCGGTGATCGAGCCGGGCGGAAAGGTCGCCTCGAGCAGGTCCGACGGGCCGACTCCCGCGCGGGCCGTGGCGGCGACGGTCGAGACGAGATGGTGCACCGTGGGCAGGGGCTCGACCTCGAACAGACGCTCGACGCGGACCGAGCCCGGCTCGGCGGCGCGGGCGAGGTCGTTGCGCATCAGGTCGACGATCATCAGGTTCTCGGCCCGGTCCTTGGCGCTGGCCGCCAGTTCCGCGGCGAGGGCTGCGTCGCGGACCGGGTCGGCGTCGCGCGGCCGCGTGCCCTTGATCGGCCGGGTCTCGATGCGCCCGTCGGCGGGATCGAAGGTCAGGAACAGCTCGGGCGAATTGGACACGAGGGCGCGGTCGCCCAGCCGCCAGAAGGCGCCGTAGGCCGAGGCGCGGCCGGCCAGCCTCGCGAGGACGTCGAACGGCCCGGCGCCGGGGCGCAGCCGCCCGGACCAGGCGCGCGCGATGTTGGCCTGGAACAGCTCGCCGGCGGCGATCCGCCCGACCACGTCGGCCACGGCGGCGGTGTAGGCGGACGCCGGGTCCTCCGGCTCGAAGCCTGCGGCCGGCGCCTCCGGGACGACGGGATCGATCGCCGCGGCCAGCCAGTCCCCGGCGCGACGGGCGGCCTCGCCGGCGGCGGCCGGATCGGCCCCCCGGCCGAGGGCCCAGGCCCGCCGTGCGGCGTGGTCGAAGGCCAGCATGGCCGGATATCGGGCCAGCATGACGTCGGGCCAGACCGCCTCGCGGGGGCCGGTCGCGGGCCGCGCCCCGGCGTCGTAGGCCAGCAGGCCGACGGTCTGTCGCGTCCACGCCGGGTCCTTCAGCAGCCCCAGCCCCTCCGCGAGAGAGCCGACATGGACGCGGTCGGGATCGGCGGCTACCCACGACCAGCGACCCAGCGGTCCGCCGTCGGACAGCAACGCCACGGCCCCGGCCCGGTCCCGAAGACCTTGGGCGACCGCCAGCGGATCGCGCCATGGCAGCGGCCGGCGTTCGACGACATCCACGCTCACGGACGCCGCCGTTCGACGCGGGCGGGCCGGCGCGCCGCCAGGGGTTGAATGCCGTCGGTCATGGCGCCGGTCTAGACCGTCGGGCGTCGCCCGTCATCCGCGTCTCAGGCCTTGCCGACCAGCCCGTGCATGGCGTCGAGATAGGCGAGGAAGGCCTTGCGCCCGGCCGGCGTCATGCTCGCCTCGGTCAGCGGCTTGCGGCCCTCGAACCGCTTGGTCACGGCCACGAACCCGGCGTCCTCCAGCTTCCTCAGGTGAACCGACAGGTTGCCGTCGGTGACCTGCAGCCGGGCCTTCAGGGTATTGAAGTCGGCGCTCTCGACCCCGGACAGGATGGCCATGATGCCCAGCCGGACGCGGCCGTGGATGACCTCGTCGATGCGGCTGATGTCGAAATCGTCGGCCATGTTCAGGCCCGCTTCGCCGCGCGCATCAGCCTCCAGCCCGGCAGGGCCATGAGCAGGAACAGGGCGGCGGCGTAGGCAAGGTACTGTTCCGGCAGGCCGGTCAGGGCGGCGAGAAGGGGCGCGGCGGCGAAGGAGGCGATGGCCAGCAGCCACATGCCCCGGCCGCGCAACATGGCGGCGCTGACGGCCCAGCCGCTGCCGTAGGCGACCATGATCATCGAGGGGATCAGGGCGAACCCGACCATCAGCGCCGCCTCGCCGAGCCGCCAGCCGAGCACCAGCAACGACATGGAGAGGGCGAAGATGCCCCAGCCGACCGCGGCCCAGGCGGTGCCGGCGGCGCGGTTGGCGGCCGTCTGCACCCCGCCGGCGCGCTTCAGCCGCGTCAGCACCGCGCCCAGCAGGACGAGGAAGGCGGCGGTGGCGGCCAGCCAGACGTAGCCTATGGCCTCTTCCCCGAGGGCGACCGTCCCGCTGACGATGGCCCAGTGGGCGAGGCTGCCCAGCCCGTAGATCAGGCCGGCGCCGAACAGGATCGAGGCGCCTTGCATCGGCGCCTGGGCGCCCTCCTCGGCGAGGCGGCGCATCCAGGCGATGTCGGCGGCGGGGTCTTCGGCGTTGGCGTTCATGACGTCTCTCCCTGGCCGCATGTCGCGGCCTCCGAGCTGCACCATGTCACAAGCACTTTATGTTGTAAAGTGCTTCGCCAACGAAGAGGCGAGAGCCGGGTCGGCCCAAGGGTGAGGGCTTTTTTTGAGAGGAAGGCCCTGACGTGTTGTCGAAGGCGGCAAGGCCTCAGGCCGCGTTGGCGGCCTTGCCCTCGGCGGCCTGCTTTTCCTTGAACGCCCGCACGCCGGCGGCGATCAGCTCGGCGGCCTCGCCGGCGTCGCCCCAGCGCTTGACCCGCACCGTCTTGTTCTTCTCCAGGTCCTTGTAGCGGGTGAAGAAGTGCTCGATCTGCTCGACCAGGATGGCCGGCAGTTGCCGGTAGCTGGCGATGTCGGTGTAGTAGGGGTTCAGCTTGTCGACCGGCACGGCGAGGATCTTGTCGTCGCCGCCCGCCTCGTCCTCCATCATCAGCACCCCGATCGGGCGCGAGCGGATGACGCAGCCCGGCACCACGGGCGACGGGTTCAGCACGATGACGTCGCAAGGGTCGCCGTCGTCGGCCAAGGTGTGCGGCACGAAGCCGTAGTTGCCCGGATAGTACATGGCCGTGTGCAGGAAGCGGTCGACGAACAGGGCGCCCGAGTCCTTGTCCATCTCGTACTTCACCGGCAGGCCGCCCTGCGGGATCTCGATGACGACGTTCAGGTCCCAGGGCGGGTTCGGGCCGACGGGAATGGCGTCGAGGTTCATGACGGGGCTCGTCTGTTGTGCAACTGCGAACGGGGAGGCGGGCGTGATAGGCGCGCGGGGCGGCGGAAGCAAGGCGACCGGCGGGGAAGGCGTCCCGGAAAGCCGCCGCAAGGAAGCGGGTTGAGCGGGGCGCGGTTGCGCGTCAGCATCGCCGTCCAGCCCGTGGAGCGCCGATGACCGCCTTCGACTACGCCGCCCTGGCCCTGTTTCTCGTCTGCTGGCTCGGCTACGGGCCGCTGCTAGAGCTGCTGGCGCGGCGCAGCGGCACGCTGAACGACGACATGCTGGCGGTACGGCGGGCGTGGATGAACGCCATGGTCCACCGCGAGGTGCGCATCGTCGACAGTCAGCTGATGGGCCACACCATCAACTCCGGCGGCTTCTTCGCCTCCACCAACCTGCTGCTCATCGCGGCGGTGGCCGGCATCCTGTTCGGCGGCGAACAGGCCCTGCGCGGCGTGGCCGAGGTGGGTCCCGGCGAGGTCTCCAGCCGCCTGCTCGAGGCCAAGCTCGCTCTCGTGCTGCTCTGCCTCGCCCGGGGCCTGCTCGATTTCATCTGGTCGATCCGCCAGCTGAACTACGCCCTGGCCCTGATCGGCGCCGCGCCCGAGATGCACACCGAGGCCGACCGGCGCGGCCTCGGCGAGGCCGCCGGGGCCTTGCTCAACCCCGCGCTCAGCGCGTTCAGTCAGGGCGTGCGGGGCTACTATTTCGCCCTCGCGGCGGCGGCCTGGCTGTTCGGACCCCTCTGGCTGGCGCTCGGCGTCGTCGCCGTCTTCTGCCTGCTCGTCTGGCGACAGGCTGCCTCGCCGGCGGCGCGGGCCATTCGCGGGGCGCGCCGCCTGCTGGAACCCTGAACCCGCCCTGCGGCCAAGCCTGTTCGCAGGCGCGCAGCGCAGCCGGTGAAATTTGCCGCTGTAAGCGGTTACGATGCGCCGCCCCGGCCGAAGCGTGCCGTTACATCCTGTGAACGCAGGTGCGAAATCGCTTCTTGACCATTTGTGCGCTGCACACTAGCTTTCCTGTGACGCCGCGAGGCGTCATGCCCTTCCTGGGCGTTTCCTCCCTATAGACTTTCCATGCCGCGCCCCCGGGCGCGGCTTTTTTTTGGTCCGATCAGGCCCCGTCGGCGAGCAGGCCGGCGATGACCCGGGCCACGCCCTTCTCCGTCCGGCCCCAGCCCGGCCCGGGCCGGCGGGCGGATTCGTCCCAGTAGAGGGCGCGGTTCAGCTCCACCTGAATGGCGTGGAAACCCTCGTCCGGGCGGCCCCACAGCTGGGTGGTCCAGCCCCCGGCGTAGGGCCGGTTCAGCGCCACCCGCCAGCCCAGCGCCTCGAAGCCATGCTTCAGCCGACGGGTCAGCGCGGCCGCGCACGACGTCCCGTGGCGGTCGCCCAGCACCACATCGGGCCCCCGCGCCCCGCCCGCCGTCCCGGTCGCCCGCGCGGGCATGGAATGCCAGTCGACCAGCACCGCCTCGCCGCCGCGCGCCCGCGCCGCCGCCATCTCGGCGGCGAGGGCGGCGTGATAGGGGGCGTGCACCCGCGCCAGCCGCGCCTCGGCCTCGGCCCGCGCCAGCCGGCGGGCGTAGAGCGGACGACCGTCGCCGGTCAGCCGGGGCACGACGCCGTAGCCCGCCGCCGCCCGCGGCGTTCCCGGGCCCTCGACCCCTTCGACGAGGGCCGGATCGAGGTCGTCGGGCGCGCGGTTGAGGTCCAGATAGGCCCGCCCGGTCCGGGCCAGCACCAGCACGGCGCCGTGCGTCGCGCCGGCGGCGATCAGCCGGTCGACCCGGGCGTCCTCGGCGCTGCGCAGACTGGCCTCGGGCAGCGCCGGCTCGGTCCCCATGTCGGCCGGGTAGAGGTCGCCGGAATGGGGCGAGGCGAAGACGAAGCGGCCGGGCGCGGCCGGGCGCACGACGGCGACGACGCCCGGCCGGTCCTTGTCCGCTCCACCTTCCATCCGCCCCGCATAGCCTGTTTCGCCGGATCATCCACAGCCGCCGCGCCCCGGCCGGTTCGCCGGAGCGGTGTTTTTCATCGCGGGTTTACCGCTCCGGGCCTAGCCTTGCGGTTCTGAAGACTCCGGGGCGGACGAACAACCGAATGGCGCGCATCCTTCTGGCCGAAGACGATCACTCGCTTCGCGGCTTCCTGACCCGCGCGCTGGAGCGCGCCGGCCACTCGGTGGTCGACTGCGAGAACGGCGACGACGCCATCGACGCCCTCGACCAGGGGCCGTGGGACCTGCTGCTCACCGACATCGTCATGCCCGGCGCCGACGGCATCGAGGTGGCCCGCGTCGCCGCCGCCCGCCAGCCCGGCATCCGCATCATGTTCATCACCGGCTTCGCCGCCGTCGCCCTGTCGGCCGCCCAGGCCAGCCCCCAGGCCAAGGTCCTGTCCAAGCCGGTCCACCTGCGCGATCTCGTCGGCGAGGTCGAGCGGATGGTGGCGGCCTGAACCTCCCGGCCCGACACGGCGGAGCCTTGCGGCCGCAACCCGCCAACATGGCACTTGCGGTCGGCGGCGGGGCCGGGTTATAGACCGCGCCTTCCCGCCCCCGGGGTTCCCGAGGGCCGTCACGGCGGACGCGTAGCTCAGCGGGAGAGCACTACGTTGACATCGTAGGGGTCACAGGTTCAATCCCTGTCGCGTCCACCATTTTCCCTTTCTGGCTCAGCTTGTTATCCGCTTGACCAAGCCGCCGGTGAGCCGCTCCGGGCTCAGCCGCGCGAGGGGATCTCCAGCCCGCGCTGCACCGCCGGGCGCGCCAAACCGCGCTCCAGCCAGGCGGGGACGTGCTTCAGGGCGTCGAACTCGACCAGCTCGCGGGCCTGGTAGAAGCCGATCAGGTTGCGCACCCAACCCAGCGTGGCGACGTCGGCGATGGAGTAGTCGCCCATGATCCAGTCGCGGTCGGCGAGCCGGCCGTCGAGTACGCCGAGCAGCCGCTTCGCCTCCGCGACGTAGCGCTGCAGCGGCCGCTTGTCCTCCCACTCGCGGCCCGCGAAGCGGTGGAAGAAGCCGACCTGCCCGAACATCGGGCCGATGGCGGCCATCTGGAACATCACCCACTGCAGGGTCTCGTAGCGCGCGGCGGGATCGGCGGGCAGCAACCGGCCGGTCTTCTCGGCGAGGTAGACGAGGATGGTGCCCGACTCGAACAGGGCCAGCGGCTTTCCGCCGGGCCCGTCCGGGTCGAGAATGGCGGGGATCTTGCCGTTGGGATTGAGCGACAGGAACTCCGGCGTCCAGCTCTCGTCCTTCGTGATGTCCACCAGATGCGCCTCGTAGGGCAGGCCGATCTCCTCCAGCATGATCGAGACCTTCACCCCGTTGGGCGTGTTCAGCGAATAGAGCTGCAGGCGGTCGGGATGCTGCGCCGGCCAGCGGCGGGTGATCGGGAAGGCGGAGAGGTCGGCCATCGGAACGGGCTCCTTGAGCGGGGGACGCCCTGATGTGGGGGCCCGTCGGCAAACTGCAACGCTGTAAGTGGCGAAAGGCGCGGCCTCTGGACCCCGGCGCGGCGAGGGGGCATGGGAGCAGCCATGTCGCAGACCTTTCCGACCCCCTCGCCCGCCGACTGGCGCGCGCTCGCCGAGAAAGCGCTGAAGGACCGGCCGCTCGAGAGCCTGGTGCATCTGGACCCCGACGGCCTGGCGGTACGTCCGCTCTACGCCGCCGCCACCGGCGTCGAGCCGCTGTTCGCCCCGCGCGCCTCGCACGCCGATGGCCGGGCCTGGGACCTGCGCACCCTCGTGGAGGCCGACGACCCGGCCGCGGCCAACGCCGCCGTTCTGGCCGATCTCGCCGGCGCCGCGGCCTCGGTGGTGCTGGGCGGCGCTGTCGCACGTGACGCGGGCGGTCTGGCGCGCGCGCTGGACGGGGTGGCGCTGGAGCTGGCGACGGTCGGTCTTG
>JAEYTA010000029.1 GCA_023434265.1 Pseudomonadota bacterium | reverse complement strand
GGCTGGAGCATGGCCAGGTTGGTCTTGCCGCAGGCCGACGGGAAGGCGGCGGCGACATACTTCGCCCGGCCCTTCGGATCGGTCAGCTTGAGGATCAGCATGTGCTCGGCCAGCCAGCCCTCGTCGCGGGCCATGACAGAGGCGATGCGCAGGGCGTAGCACTTCTTGCCCAGCAGGGCGTTGCCGCCGTAGCCCGAGCCGTAGGACCAGATCTCGCGGGTCTCGGGGTAGTGGACGATCCACTTCTCCTCGTTGCAGGGCCACGGCACGTCGGCCTGGCCCTCGCTCAGCGGGGCGCCGAGGGTGTGCACGGCCGGAACGAAGTCGCCGTCGGTTCCGAGCACGTCCAGCGCCGCCTTGCCCATGCGGGTCATGATCCCCATCGACACCGCGACATAGCCGCTGTCGGTGATCTCGACGCCGAGGGCCGAGATCTTCGAACCCAGCGGGCCCATGGAGAAGGGCACGACGTACATGGTGCGGCCGGCCATGCAGCCGTCGAACAGGCCGTTCAGGCGGGCGCGCATCCCGATCGGATCGGCCCAGTTGTTGGTCGGACCGGCGTCGATTTCGTTGGCCGAGCAGATGAAGGTGCGGCTTTCGACGCGGGCCACGTCCTTCGGATCGGAGGCAGCGTAATAGCAGCCCGGGCGCTTCGTCTGGTCGAGCTCCTTGAGGGTGCCCTTGCCGATCAGATCGGCGACGATGGCGGCCTTCTCCGCCTCGGAGCCGTCGCACCAGTGGACCCGGGCCGGCCTGGTCAGGGCGGCGATCTGCTCGACCCAGGCGACGAGGCCGGCGTGAGCGGTGGGGGCCGGCTGCAGGCCGGGAATCGATTGGGTCACGCGAACTCTCCTGAAACGTAGGCCCGGCGGTCTCCGCCGCCGTGGCGCCTCCCGATGCGTGCGATCACGCAATGTTTCAGGGGAGATGGCATCCAAGGCGACGCGAGGTCAACCGCTGCACGTTTCAACCTCCCGCGAGGCATCGGCCGCGCGGCCGCTGCATATTTCCGGTCGCGAAGCCGGCCGGAGCGGGATATCGGAGCGGCCGTGGACACGCTCGATCGCCAGACTCGCGCCCCGGACGGCGCCCTCGCCTCGCCGGCCACGGCGCGCAACACCGCGCCGATCCTGGAGGTGCTGAGCGGCCACCTGCCGGCGGGCGGACGGGCGCTGGAGGTGGCCAGCGGGGCCGGCGAACATGCCGCGGCCTTCGCCCGCGCGTTCCCGGGCCTCGAGTGGACGCCCAGCGATCCGTCGGCCGAGGCCCGCGCCAGCATCGCCGCCTGGGCGGCCGCCGCCGACCTGCCCAACCTGCGCCCGCCGCTGGCGCTGGACATGCTGGACGAAACGGGATGGCCGGAGGGAGCCTTCGCGACGGTGGTCTGCATCAACATGGTGCATATCAGTCCATGGTCGGCGACGGAGGGGCTGATGCGGCTGGCGGGACGGGTGCTGCCGCGGCCTGGCGGCCTGCTGGTCCTCTACGGGCCCTATCGCGAGGCGGAGGTGGAACTGGCTGCTTCGAACGCGGCCTTCGACGCCAGCCTGAAGGCGCGGAACCCGGACTGGGGCCTGCGCGAGCGGGCCGAGGTCGAGGCGGCGGCGAAGGCCGAGGGGCTGGTCCTGACGCGCCGGGTGGAGATGCCGGCGAACAATCTGATGCTGCTGTTCCGGGCGGTCTGAGATGGCGATCACCCGCACCTGGGACGGCGTCGAGCCGGTCCGGCTGAACAAGTTCATGGGCCAGGCGGGGCTGTGCTCGCGGCGCGAGGCCGACGCCCTGATCGCCGAAGGGCTGGTCGCCATCGACGGCGAGACGGTCCGCGACGCCGGGCGGAAGATCGCGCCGGGGCAGACGCTGACGCTGGGCGAGCGGGGCGCGGCGGCGCTGGCGGAGAGCGTGACCCTCGTGCTCCACAAGCCGGTCGGCTACGTCTCGGGCCAGCCGGAGGCGGGAAAGGTCCCGGCGGTGCGCCTGCTGACCGCCGCCAACCGCGTCGGCGAGGGCGCGGTTCCGGCGCGGGACGCCTCCCTGCCCCCGATCGGCCGGCTGGACGAGGATTCGCGCGGCCTGCTGCTGCTGTCCTCGGACGGAGTGGTGGCGAAGGCGGTGATCGGGCCGGAGTCGGACCTCGACAAGGAGTATCTGGTCGAGGTGGCGGGGACGGTGACCGAGGCGAAGCTGACGCGGCTGCGCCACGGGCTGGAGTTGGACGGGCGCAGGCTGAAGCCGGCGCGGGTGACGCGGTTGGCCCCGCAGCGCCTGCGCTTCGTGCTGCGCGAGGGCCGCAAGCGGCAGATCCGGCGCATGTGCGAACTGGTCGGGCTGGAGGTGACGGACCTGCTGCGGGTGCGGATCGGGCCGCTGGCGCTGGGCGACCTGCCGGAGGGGAAGTGGCGGGCGCTGACGACGGACGAGCGGGCGGCGCTGGTGGGTGGGGGTTGAGGATTTCAAGGGCCGGGGGGTGGTGGTTGGTGGCTGGTGGCTGGTGACTGGTCGTTGGTAGTTGGTGAGTGGTGACGCGTGATCGTTGAACTTCCTCTTCCGTCACCCTGGGGCTTGACCCGAGGGCCGGAGGCGGGGGCGCTCCTGTCGCTTGGCCGCCCCCACCCGGCCGCTGCGACGGGAGCGCTCGTGTCGCCTTGCCGCCCCCACCCGGCCGCTTTCGCGGCCACCCTCCCCTGAAGGGGAGGGAGAGCGGTGGGCACGACTCTTCGCCGCTTCCGGGGAAGCGGGTGGGAAGGGGTGCGGGGCGCCGGGCCTCGCCCGGTCTGTGAGTAGAGTTACCGTTCGACGAGACTGACGCCCCGCGCAGCCGTTATTCGCGCGCTCTCCGGT
>JAEYTA010000013.1 GCA_023434265.1 Pseudomonadota bacterium | reverse complement strand
GGGAGAAGGGCAAAAGCCCGCCCAATTGGGAGGAGAAATCAATGGATAAGCCTGAGAAGAAGGCGCATACGCGCCGTTCGTTTCTGAAGATCAGCGCAACCGCAGGCGGAGCAGCCGCAGGCACTCTCGCGGCACCGGCCGTACTCGCACAATCACCGATCGTGATGAAGATGCAGACGTCGTGGCCAGCGTCGGACATCTGGATGGATTTTGCCCGGCAGTTCACCGAACGTGTCGACGCAATGTCCGGAGGACGGCTGACGGTCGACCTGCTGCCAGCGGGCGCAGTCGTGGGCGCCTTTCAGGTTCTCGACGCTGTCCATGACGGCGTCATCGACGCGGCCCACTCGGTTCCGGTATACTGGTACGGCAAGCACAAGGGTGCATCGCTGTTCGGCACCGGTCCGGTCTTCGGGGGTTCGGCGACAACCATGCTGTCCTGGTTCTATGCCGGCGGCGGCGCAGAGTTCTATCGGGAACTCCAGCAGGATATCCTGGGCCTGGAGGTTGTCGGCTATCTGGGCTTCCCGATGTTCGCCCAGCCCTTCGGCTGGTTCAAGAATGAAGTCAACGCGGTTGGCGACATCAACGGCTTGAAGTACCGTACCGTCGGCCTTGCCGCGGACCTGATGCAGGCGATGGGCATGTCCGTTGCACAGCTTCCGGGTGGCGAAATCGTCCCGGCGATGGAACGAGGCGTCATTGATGCCTTCGAGTTCAACAATCCGTCGTCCGACTTGCGCTTCGGTGCCCAGGATGTCGCGAAGAACTACTACCTCTCCTCGTACCACCAGGCGTCGGAATCCTTCGAGTTCCTGTTCAATAGAGGCTTCTATGAAGATCTCGAGCCGGACCTCCAGGCCATCGTGAAGTATGCTGTCGAGGCGGCGTCCACTGCCAACACCGCGTCGGCGATGGACAACTATTCGGCCGACCTCAAGAAGTTGCAGGAGGAATCAGGCGTCAACGTGCACCGGACGTCCACGGAGATCCTTGATGCGCAGATCAAGGCCTGGGACGACCTGATTGTCGAACTCGAAAAGGACGCCTTCATGAAGAAGGTGCTCGACAGCCAGCGCGCCTGGGTGGAACGGGTCACCTATTTCGAACTGATGGCATCCCCGGACTACCAGCTCGCCTACAACCACTACTTCCCGAACAAGCTCAAGCTCTGAGCCGTTCTTGACCGCAAGTGGTAATGCCGGCAGGCGCAGGTCGCGCCTGCCGGCCCCTCTCCCATCAGGAAGACGTTCACGTCGATGATCGCATTCATCCGGTTCGCCGACGGGCTGTCGGCATGGTTCGGCAAGGCCTTCGCCTGGCTCATCCTACTGATGACCTTCGGCACGAGCTATGAGGTCTTTGTCCGCTATATTGTCGGCCGTCCCACGCCTTGGGCGCTCGACGTCTCGTTCATCATGTACGGTACGCTGTTCATGATGGGGGGCGCCTATACGCTCTCACGCGGCGGGCACGTGCGGGGCGACTTTCTCTACCGCCTATGGCGGCCGAGGACGCAGGCGACGGTCGACCTGGTTCTCTATATCTTCTTCTTTTTTCCGGGTGTCACGGCACTGATCTTCGCGGGCTGGAAGTATGCCTCGCGATCCTGGGGCTATGGCGAAGTAAGCGTCAACAGCCCGGCCGGCATCCCAATTTACCAGTTCAAGACCGCCATTGTCGCGGCGGGGATTCTCCTGTTCATCCAGGGAATCGCCCAGGTCTTCCGCTGCATCCAGTGCATACGGGACGGCTTCTGGATCGAGGCGGAGGAGGATGTCGAAGAGACTGAGACCCTTCTAATCAAAGAAAAACAGGCCGAGCTTTCGGGAGATCAGGCATGACGGATCCCCAAGTCGCGCTCCTGATGCTCGGGCTCTTCATCTTCGTGGTGTTTCTCGGGTTTCCGATTGCCTTCACGCTCATGGCGATGGGCATCGGCTTCGGCTACTATGCCTATTTCGAACCGAACCGCATGTGGCGCTCCTTCAACCGGCTGGACGAAACGGCAGGGTGGTGGGACAGCACCAGCCTGTGGATCGAGGGCTTCTTCAATAACCGGGTCTTCGATCTCTTCATCAACCAGACCTACACGGTGATGGCGAACGACGTCCTGACAGCCGTGCCATTGTTCCTGTTCATGGGCTATATTGTGGAACGGGCGAACATCGTCGACCGCCTGTTCAGCACCTTGAATATCGCCTCGAAGAATATTCCAGGATCGATGGGCGTCGCCGCCCTCGTCACCTGCGCGCTCTTCGCGACGGCGACAGGGATCGTGGGTGCAGTGGTGACCCTGATGGGCCTGCTGGCGCTGCCGGCAATGCTGAAGGCGCGCTACGACCACTCGTTCGCGACCGGCATCATCTGCGCCGGGGGAACGCTCGGGATCCTGATCCCGCCGTCGATCATGCTAATCGTCTATGCGGCAGCGTCAGGGACATCGATCGTGCGCCTCTACTCGGCGGCCCTGCTGCCGGGCCTTACCCTCGTGGGACTCTACCTGATCTATATTGTCGGGCGCTCCATCCTGCAGCCGAGCGTGGCGCCCAAGCCGACGGCGGACGAAGTCCCGGATGTTCCGTTCTTCAAGCTTACATGGATGATCGTGACCTCATTCCTGCCGCTGGCGGTCCTCATCCTGGCAGTGCTGGGTTCGATTCTCTTCGGGCTGGCGACGCCGACCGAAGCGGCCGCGATCGGGGCACTCGGCGGCATGGTTCTCGCTGTGCTCTATCGAGCGATGAGTTGGGACCGTCTCAGGCAAAGTGTCTATCTCACCGTCCGAACCACGGCGATGGTCTGCTGGCTCTTCGTCGGCTCCTACACCTTCTCCTCCGTCTTCTCCTACCTCGGTGGAGAGCACGTGATTTCCGAGTTCGTGCGAGGCCTGGATCTGACGCCCTTCCAGTTCCTGCTGCTGGCGCAGCTGATCATCTTCCTCCTGGGCTGGCCGCTGGAGTGGTCGGAGATCATCATCATCTTCGTACCGATCTTCCTGCCGCTCCTCGACATGTTCGGCATCGATCCACTGTTCTTCGGAATATTGGTAGCGCTCAACCTGCAGACCTCGTTCCTGACACCGCCGATGGCGATGTCAGCCTACTACCTGAAGGGGATCGCGCCGCCGGAGGTGCGGCTGACACAGATCTTCAAGGGTGTGCTGCCCTTCGTGTTCATGGTCTTCATCAGCATGGCGCTGATGTACATGTTCCCGCAGATCGTGTTCTACCTGCCAGAACAATTCTATGGCCGATGACATCGCTCTCCACCGGCGCGTCTCCCGGTGGAGACAGGTCCAATAAGGTCCGTAAGGGGACCGATCGATGAAAGGAGTGGCAGATGCTAGACCGCCTTCTCGCCTTGTTGGGGTTCTCCGTGTTCTGCGGGTTCCTGGCCATCCTTGTCTGGAAAGTGCCTCGCGCAGACCTCATCGTGCTGGTGGCCATCACCATTGCCATGGCCGGCTACGACCTCTTCTTCTACCACGGGCGCGACGACCACGGCTGAG
>JAEYTA010000176.1 GCA_023434265.1 Pseudomonadota bacterium | reverse complement strand
CTCGACGACCGGGCGGGCCCTCGGCGTCGCGGCGGCGGCGGCGGCGGCCGACTCGTTGGTTTCGTGGTAGGCCACGCCCCGGCACGCGGCGGTGTAGGGGATCCACTCGTCCGAGACCTGCGGGTCGTAGCGCCAGCGCTGCTCGCCGGTCCGCGCGTCGAGCGCGATCAGGACGTTGCGCGCCGTGCACAGATAGACGGTATCGCCGACCTTCAGCGGCGTCGTCTCCGCGCCCCACTTCTCTTCCGGCAGGTCGCCGGTGCGGAAGGTCCAGACGCGCTCGAGTTGGCCGACGTTGTCACGGTTGATCTGGATCAGGGGCGAATAGCGCCGGGCGCTGTAGGTCCCGCCATAGGCCGGCCAGTCGGCCCCCGTCTGGCGGCCCGACGGCTCCGACATGCCGGCGAGAAGTCCCGCCGTCCCGGGCTGGGGCGTCATCGGCCGGTTGGCCTGCGTCACCGCCACGCCGCCGACCACCGCCAGCAGGGCGAAGGCCCCGCCGCCGATGAGGGCGAACCGCCCACCGCGCCGCCGGTCCAGCACCGGCATCGCCAGGATCACCCCGATCAGCAGCACCGCCGGCGCCACCACCCGCGGAACCAGCGCCCAGCCGTTCAGCCCGACCTCCCAGAGGGCCCACAGCAGGGTCAGGACGAAGACGCCGATATAGATCCACGCCCCCAGCAGCCTCAGCCGGAACAGCATCACGCCCGAGGCGATCAGCCCCAGCCCGGCAAGCAGGTAGTAGAACGACCCGCCCAGCGACAGCAGCCACGCGCCGCCCCCGGCCAGCACCGCCCCGATGAGCGTCAGGATCACCGCCAGGGCCCGAACCGCCCAGCCCGCTGCCCCCGCGCGCGTCCTCGCCATGGCCGCCTCCTTGCTCACCTTGACCTTAAAGCTCGTCGCGACGGCGGGGTTCCGACCCGCCCGGCGGACTCGCCCACAGGTGCGACCGGAACGGGTCTTTTCCGCCCGCCTCCGTCCGGCTAGGGACGGACACGCTGGAGTGGTTTGAGGGGCGTTCGCATGTTTTCAGGGATTCGGCGGCTGATCCGTCAGTGGCGGTGCCGTCGGCATCGGTGGCGCCCGGACCGCCGCCGCGAAGGCATGGAATTCTGCGACCTCTGCGGCGCGCGGCGCCGCACGGCCTGAGCGAATTCCGACGCCCGATTCCCGGCGCGAATCGAACCTCTTGCGATCTCCGGAGTTGCCCCTCCGTACCCGATCCGGACGGAAGTCAGCTCCAGGAGAGTCCCATGCGCGCCGAACAGATGATCGCCACCCACCCGCACGTCCGCGGCGAGGTGAACACCGCCCTCGCCCGTTGCGTCGAGGCGTGCTTCGACTGCGCCCAGGTCTGCGCCTCCTGCGCCGACGCCTGCCTCGGCGAGGAGATGGTCGCCGAACTGGTCCAGTGCATCCGGCTCAACATGGACTGCGCCGACGTCTGCCTGACCAGCGGATTGATCGCCACGCGTCGGTCCGGCGGCGATGTCCCCGTGATCGAGGCCCAACTTCGCGCCTGCGAACTGGCCTGCGCCCGCTGCGCCGCCGAGTGCGAACGGCACGCCGAAAAGCACGAGCACTGCCGCATCTGCGCCGAGGCTTGCCGCGAGTGCGAGCGCGCCTGCCGCGACGCCTTGGCCAGCCTGCCGCGCAGCGCCTCCGCGCCGCACTGAGGAGGCGTCAGCCGATCACGGCCGTGGTCTCGATCTCCAGCCGGGCCTCGGCCTCGATCAGGCCCTTCACCTCGACCACCGCCATCGCCGGGTAGTGCGGGCCGATCAGTTCGCGCCACGCCGCCCCGACCTCTCGCAGGCTGGCCAGATACTCCTCGCGGTCGACCACGAACCAGGTCATGCGCACGATGTGCTCCGGCCCCGCGCCGCCCTCGGCCAGCACCGCCAGGGTGTTCTGCAGCGTCTGCCTGAACTGGGCGGCGAAGCCCTGCGGGAACACGCCTTCCGGGCTCCAGCCGATCTGGCCGGCGACGAACACCATCCGCCCCTCGGCGGCGACGCCGTTGGAATAGCCCTTCGGCCGGGGCCAGCCTTCGGGCAGCAGGACGCGGTTCATACGGCGCTCTCCACGAAGGGCGCGATCCGCGCCCTCAGGTCATCGGGCCACGGCTCGGGTTTCAGCGAGCGGCCGACATGCACGATCGTCTGCGTCGCCTCGAAGCGCAGCGCGCCGCCGCCCTCGATCCGGTGGCGCAGCCCGCACGACGCCCCGCCCAGCCGGGTCACGGCCAGGAAGAAGCTGAGGTCGTCCTCCAGCCGCGAGGGCGCGACGAACCGCGCCTTCACCGCCGCCGTCGGCACGCTGGCCCCGCGCTCGAGATGCAGCTCCCGAAACGACACGCCCAGCGGCCCGGCGAACCAGTCCTCGACCACCCCGTTCAGCATCTCGAAATAGCGCGGGAAGAAGACGATCCCGGCCGCGTCGCAGTCGGCGAACCGGACCCGCCGCCCGACGCTGAACACCCGCCCGGTCATGCGCCGTCCTTCAGCCGGAAGCGTTGCAGCTTGCCGGTCTGGGTCTTGGGCAGGCTGTCCACGAACTCCAGCGCGCGCGGGTATTTGTAGGGCGCGATGACCGCCTTCACGTGCGCCTGCAGATCGCGGCGCAGGTCGTCCGAGGGCGCATGGCCGGCGTGAAGCACGACGAACGCCTTCACGATCTGGCCCCGCTCCTCGTCCGGCACGCCGATGACGGCCGCTTCCGCCACCGCCGGATGGCCCAGCAGGGCGTTCTCAACCTCGGGCGCGCCGATGTTGTAGCCGGACGAGACGATCATGTCGTCGGAGCGGGCCACGAACCAGAATCGCCCGTCCGCGTCGAGGCGGTACACGTCGCCGGTCAGGTTCCAGCCGTTCTGGACGTAGGCCGCCTGCCGCTCGTCGTCGAGATAGCGGCACCCCGTCGGACCGCGCACCGCCAGCCGTCCGGTCGAACCCGGCGGCAGGGGCTGGCCCTCATCGTCGACGATGCGCGCCTCGTAGCCCGGCACGGCGCGCCCGGTGCAGCCCGGCCGGATGTCGTCGCCGCAGGCGGAGATGAAGATATGGATCATCTCGGTCGAGCCGATGCCGTCGATGATCCGAACCCCGGTCGCCGCCTTCCACGCGTCCGAGGTCGCGGCCGGCAGGGTCTCGCCGGCGGAGACGCAGGTGCGCAGGGACGACAGGTCGTGCTCGCCGGCCAGCTTCAGCAGGGCGCGATAGCCGGTCGGCGCGGTGAAGATGGCCGTGGCGCGCTGCCGTTCGATGGTCTCCGCCAGCGCCTCGAAGCCCGGTCGGTTCGGAAAGGCCGTCGCCGCCCCGGCGGCGGCCGGGAAGACCACCAGTCCGCCCAAGCCGAAGGTGAAGGCGATCGGCGGCGTGCCGACGACCAAGTCTCCGGGGGCAAGATCCAGCGTGTGGCGCGCGAAGGTGTCGGCCATGGCCAGCACGTCGCGGTGGAAGTGGACGCAGCCCTTCGGCTTGCCCGTGGTGCCTGAGGTGAAGGCGATCAGCGCCGGGTCGTCGGCCGCCGTGTCGACCGGGCTGAAGCTGGCCCCCGGCGGCTGGCCCTGCGCGGCGCGCTGCAGTTCGGCGGAGGTCATCACCCGCGCCAGCGACGAAGCCGCGACCCGGGCCTCCTCCACGGTCCCGGCGAAGGTCTCGTAGACGAGCGCGTGGCTGATCTGCGCCTTGTCGATCACCGTCGCCAGCTCGGCGGCGCGGAGCATCGGCATGGTGGCGCAGACGACACCGCCCGCCTTCAGGATCGCGAACCACGCCAGAACCGTCCACGCCGAGTTCGGCCCGTGCAGCAGCACGCGATTGCCGGGGACCATCCCCATCTGCTCCACCAGCACCCGCGCCATCCGCCCCGAGATCGCATCGACCCGCGCCCACGAGAACTCGTGGTCGAAGTCGATCAGGGCTCGCCCCTCCGGCCCGGCCGCCGCGATCGCCCGCCGCAGCAGCTCCGCCGCCGCGTTGAGACGCGCCGGATACGTCAGTTCCGGCAGGTCGAACAGGAACTCCGGCTGCTGCGCCGGGGGCGGCAGCCGCTCCAGCACGAACCGGTCGACATGCGCGCTCTCCCCCATCAGCCGCCTCCCTGCAGCGCGCCCAGCGCCTGCCGGGCGATGACGATCTTCTGGACCTCCGAGGCCCCCTCGTAGATGCGCAGGGCCCGGATCTCCCGGTACAGTCGCTCGACCGGATTGCCGGAGACGACCCCCAGTCCCCCGAACAGCTGCACCGCCTGGTCGATCACCGCCTGCGCCTCGTCGGTGGCGTACAGCTTGGCCATCGCCGCCTCGCGCGTCACCCGTGGCGCGCCTTGGTCCTTCAGCCAGGCGGCGCGGTAGATCAGCAGGGCCGAGGCGTCGATCTTCAGCGCCATCTCCGCCAGCGCCGCCTGCACCAGTTGCAGATCGGCCATGGGCGCGCCGAACAGCTTGCGGGTCACCGCCCGCCCCGCCGCCTCGTCGAAGGCCCGGCGGGCGAAGCCCAGCGCCGCCGCCGCCACGGTCGAACGGAACACGTCCAGCGTCGCCATGGCGATGCGGAAGCCCTGCCCCGGCTCGCCCAGCAGCCGGTCGCCGTCGATGCGGCAGTTCGTGAAGCGCAGCGTCGCCAGCGGGTGCGGCGCCATCAGGGGGATGCGCTCCACGACCTCGAAGCCAGGCGTATCCGCATCGACGACGAAGGCGCTGATCCCCTTCGCCCCCGCCTCGCCGGTGCGTGCGAACACCGTGTAGCGGTCGGCCAGCCCGCCGTTGGAGATGAAGGTCTTGGTCCCGTCCAGCACCCAGCCGTCGCCGTCGCGCCGCGCCGTCGTCGCCAGCGCCGCCACGTCCGAGCCGGCCTCCGGCTCCGACAGGGCGAAGGCGGCGATCGCCACTCCCGCCGCTGCGGCCGGCAGCCAGCGCGCCTTCTGCATCTCCGTCCCGAACAGGCTGATCGGCCCCGACCCCAGCCCCTGCATGGCGAAGACGAAGTCGGCCAGCCCCGAGCGCCGCGCCAGCGTCTCGCGGGTCAGGCACAGGGTGCGCACGTCCAGCCGCCCCTCGGCGTCCGGCACCGCGATGCGCAGCCACCCGCCCGCGGCCAGCGCCTTCAGGATGGCCCGGCAGTCGCCGTCGAGGTCATGGTCGCCATGAAGCCCCACAGCGTCGGTCGCCTCGGCCCACGCCTCCAGCTCCGCCGCGAACGCCCGGTGGCGATCGTCGAAGAAGGGCCAGTCGAGGAAGCTGCGGTCGGGCATGGCTCAGTTCCCCTCGAACACCGGCTCGCGCTTCGCGGCGAAGGCCTCGTAGGCCCGGCGGAAGTCCTGCGTCTGCATGCAGATGGCCTGCGCCTGGGCCTCGCTCTCGATGGCGGCGTCCAGGCTCATGTCCCATTCGACGTTGAGCTGGTTCTTGGTCATGCCGTGGGCGAAGGTCGGCCCCCGGGCCAGCGACCGGGCCAGCTCGCGAGCGGTCTCCAGCAGCGCCTCCGGCTCCACCAGCCGGTTGTGGAAGCCCCAGCGCTCTCCCTCCTCGGCGCTCATGTTGCGCCCGGTGAACAGCAGTTCGGAGGCCCGGCCCTGGCCGATGATGCGGGGCAGGATGGCGCAGGCGCCCATGTCGCAGCCGGCCAGCCCCACGCGGGTGAACAGGAAGGCCGTCTTCGTCCGCGGCGTGGCGATGCGCAGGTCCGAGGCCATGGCCATGATCGCCCCCGCTCCGACGCAGACCCCGTCCAGCGCCGCGATCACCGGCTGCGGACAGCCGCGCATGGCCTTGACCAGATCGCCGGTCATGCGGGTGAACCTCAGCAGCTCCGGCGCCTCCATTTCGGTCAGCGGCCCGATGATCTCGTGCACGTCGCCGCCCGAGGAGAAGTTGCCGCCCGCCCCGGTCACCACCACCGCCCTGCAGTCGGCGGCTTGGACAAGGCCCCGGAACAGGTCGCGCATCTCGGCGTAGGAGTCGAAGGTCAGGGGGTTCTTCCGCTCCGGCCGGTTCAGCGTCAGCGTCGCCACCCCGTCGTCGTCGACCGACCAGAGGAAATGGCGGGCCTCGTAGTCACGCGCCTTCATGGGTGGCCTCCTCTCGCAGGGCCGACCGGATCGAGCCTCGCGCCCGCTCCAGCCCGCCGCCCAGCCGTTCGATCTCGTCCGCGTCCAGCCCGGCGAACAGCTCGCCGATCCAGCCCTCGTGCGCCGCGGCCATGGCCGCGAACCGCGCCCGGCCCGCCGCCGTCAGCCGGAGGCGTTGCACCCGCCGATCCGGTCCCGCCAGCCGCTCGACCAGACCGTCGGCCTCCAGCCGCCGCGCCAGGCCGGTGACGTTGCCGTTGGTGACCCGCAGCCGCTCCGCCGCCTCGCCCATGCTCAGCCCGGCCTCGCCCGCGCGATCCAGCGCCGACAGCAGGTCGAAGCGCGGCAGGGTCGAGCCGAATTCCTCCCGCAGCCGCCGCCCCGCCTCGCGCTCCACCGCGGTCGAACAGGCCAGCAAGCGCAGCCACAGGCGCAGCGCCGCCTTGCCCTCGGCCCGGCTCACGCCTCGCCTCCCGCCACCGCGATGGCCGCCCCGTTGATCCCCGACGCCCCGTCGCCGCACAGCCAGACGATGGTCTCCGCCACCTCGTCCGGGGTGATCAGCCGCCCCTGCGGATTGCCCGCCGCCAGCGCCGCCCGCGCCTCGTCCGCCGTCCGTCCTGTCTTGCCGACGATGGCCTCCACCGAGCGTGCCACCAGATCGGTGTCGGTGAACCCGGGGCAGACCGCGTTCACCGTCACGCCCCTGGCGGCGACTTCCAGCGCCACGGCCCGGGTCAGGCCCACCAGCCCGTGCTTGGCCGCGACGTAGGCCGAGACATAGGCATAGCCCTTCAGCCCGGCCGTCGAGGCGACATTGACGATCCGCCCGTGCCGTCGCGCCGTCATCCCGTCGAGCACCAGCCGCATCGCCTGCGCCGGGGCCTCGAGGTTCAGCGCCAGCATCTCCCGCAAAGCCTCTCCGTCCGTCTTCAGGAACGGCGCCGAGCTCGCCCCGCCGGCGTTGTTGACGAGGATGTCGATCGGCCCGAAGCGGTCGCGCCCGGCGTCCAGCGCCGCCTCCAGCGCATCGAAATCGGTGACGTCGCCCGGCGCCGCGAAGGCCGCCTCTCCGATCCGGTCGGCCGTCTCCGTCAGCCGCCCCACGTGCCGTCCGACCAGCGTCACCCGCGCCCCGCTCAGCGCCAGCAACTCAGCCGTCGCCCGGCCGATGCCCGAGCCGGCGCCGGTGACCACCGCATGGCGTCCGTCGAGACTCATATCGCCCCCGCCTGCTGCTGCCGCTCGAGGTTGCGCGCCAGCTGGGCGAAGCCCTGCCGGTACTGCACCGGCGGGGCCTGCTCGCGCCAGCCCAGCTCCGCCGCCGCCCTGAGCGTCCAGTTGGGATCGGCCAGGTGCGGCCGCGCCAGGGCGCACAGGTCGGCCCGGCCGGCGGCGAGGATGCCGTTGACGTGGTCCGGCTCGTAGATGTTGCCCACGGCCATGGTCGCCACCCCCGCCTCGTTGCGGATGCGGTCGCTCAGGGGGGTCTGGAACATGCGGCCATAGACCGGTCGCGCCTCGGGCGTTGTCTGCCCGGCCGACACGTCGATCAGGTCGCAGCCGGCCTCGGCGAAGGCGCGGGCGATGGCCACCGATTCCTCCGGCGACAGCCCCGCCCCGACCCAGTCGGTCGCCGACAGGCGCACCGACATCGGCCTGTCGTCCGGCCACGCCGCCCGCATGGCCCGGAACACCTCCAGCGGCCAGCGCAGCCGGTTCTCCAGCGAGCCGCCGTAGTCGTCCGTCCGCCGGTTCGACACCGGGGTCAGGAAGGACGACAGCAGGTAGCCGTGGGCGCAGTGCAGTTCGACCATGTCGAAGCCCGCCTCGACCGCCCGTCCGACCGCCCGCACGAAGTCGTCGCGCACCCGGTCCATGTCCGCCCGCGTCATCTCGCGCGGGACCTGGTCCCCCTCCGTCCACGGGATCGGCGACGGCGCGATCAGCTCCCAGCCGCCTTCGAGCAACGGCTGATCGGCGCGCGGTCCCCACGGCCGCTCCACGGATCCCTTCCGTCCCGCGTGCGCCAGCTGCAGGCAGATGCGCGCGCCCTGCCCGTGCACGAAATCGACGATCCGCTTCCACGCCTCGACGTGCTCCGCCCGGTACAGGCCGGCGCAGCCCGGCGTGATCCGCCCGTCGGCCGAGACGTCGGTCATCTCGGTGAACACCAGCCCCGCCCCGCCCAGCGCCCGCGCCCCGAGGTGGACGAGGTGGAAGTCGCCCACCGTCCCGTCCTCGGCCGAATACATGCACATCGGCGAGACCACGACCCGATTGGGCAGGGTCAGGCCGCGCAGGCGCAGCGGCGCGAACATCGGCGGCGGGGGGGCCGGCGTCGGCGCCGCCCCGGCCCCGTCGGCGAACCACCGCTCCACCCGGGCGACGAAGCTCCGGTCCCTCAGCCGCAGGTTCTCGTGGCTGACCCGCTGGCTGCGCGTCAGCAGGCTGTAGGCGAACTGGATCGGCTCCAGCCCGACATACCGCTCCACCGTCTCGAACCACTCCGTCGAGTTGCGCGCCGCGCTCTGCAGCTTCAGCACCTCGACCCGGCGCTCGGCCTCGTAGGCGGCCAGGTCGCCGTCGCCGGTCACCGCTTCGGCCAGCCGGATGGCGTCCTCGAAGGCCAGCTTGGTGCCCGAGCCGATGGAGAAGTGAGCCGTGTGCGCCGCGTCGCCCAGCAGCACCACCTTGCCGTCGCGCCAGTTGGCGCAGGCCACCCGCGGGAAGTTCAGCCAGGCCGAGCCGCGCAGGTGTTTGGCGTTGCTCATCAGCGCGTGCCCGCCCAGCCATTCCGCGAACAAGGCCTCCGCCGTGCGGCAGGTCTGGTCCGTGTCCATGCGGTCGAAGCCCAGCCCGGACCAGGTCTCTTCGGTGCACTCCACGATGAAGGTCGAGGCCCCTTCCTCGAAGCGGTAGGCGTGGGCCCACACCCAGCCGTGCGGGGTTTCGACGAAGGCGAAGGTGAAGGCGTCGAACGCCTGCCCGGTCCCCAGCCAGATGTATTTGTTGCGCCGCACGTCGACGTCGACGCCGAAGGTTTCGGGCGCGGCGTTGCGCACCCGGCTGTTCAGACCGTCCGCCGCCACGACCAGATCGGCGTCCAGCGCCCGCGCGTCCTCGACCTCGGTCTCGAAGCGCAGGTCGATCCCCAGCTCCGCCGCCCGGGCCTGCAGGATGTTGAGCAGCCGCTTGCGTCCGATGCCGGCGAAGCCGTGCCCGCCCGAGCGGATGGTCCGCCCGTGGATGTGCACGTCGATGTCGTCCCAGTGGACGAAGGCCGCCTCGATCCGCGCCGCCGTCTCCGGGTCGTTGGCCTTCAGGTTGGCCAGGGTCTGGTCGGAGAACACCACGCCCCAGCCGAAGGTGTCGTCCGCCCGGTTGCGCTCGTACACCGTCACCGCCAGCGACGGGTCGCGCAGCTTCAGCGAAATGGCCAGGTACAGGCCGCCGGGACCGGCGCCCACCACGGCGATGCTTCGGACCGCGCGCGCTGACATATTTGAAGCTTAAAATGATTGGACGCGGTCCGTCCAGTCACCGCGTCGCCGGTCCGGTCAGATCCCCGCCTGGGCCGCCGGCCGCGCCTTGCACGCCTCCAGCCAGCGCGCCAGATGGACGAACTCCTCCGGCGGCCGGTAGCGGATCAGGCGGGCGAAATCCAACCCGACCACCGCCACGATGTCGGCGATGGTGAAGCGGTCCCCGGCGACGAACTCATGATCGGCCAGCCGCCGGTCCAGCGTGCGCATGAATTTCTCGGCGGCGACCCGGTTGTACTCCGCCACCTGCGGCAGCTGCGTCGCCTCCAGCGCCGCCAGGGCCGGGTGCGAGTGGCGCACGTTCAGCATGATCGGATTGGCCAGGTAGAACTCGCAGCGCCGCGTCCACATCTCGATCACCGCCTGCTCGCGCGGGTCGCGCCCGAACAGGTTCGGCTCCGGGTACAGCGCCTCCAGATAGCGGCAGATGGCCACCGACTCCGAGAGGGTCGTGCCGTCGTCCAGCTCCAGCGCGGGCACGTGCGGCACGCCGACCCTGGTCCGGTACTCGGGCGTGCGATGCTCGCCGGTCAGCAGGTCGACCTCGACGATCTCGACGCCCTCGATGCCCTTCTCGGCCATGACCCAGCGGACCCGCCGCGGATTGGGCGCGCGGTGCGAGGTGAAGAGCTTCATCGGGGCCTCCGTTGCTTATCGCAACGCTATCAGGCGTAGATCGACGCCGGCAAGGCCCCGACCACGCAGGCGGTCATCAGGGTGGCGAGGAAGCCGGCGAACAGCGCCTTCCACACCATGCCCAGCACCTCCTCGCGCCGCTCGGGCATCAGCACGCTCAGCCCTGTCACCGTGATCCCCACCGAGCCGATGTTGGCGAAGCCGCACAGGGCGTAGGTCATCAGCATCCGCGTGCGCTCGCTCATCTCCCCGGCCGGGACCTTGCCCAGTTCGATGTAGGCGACGAACTCGGTCAGGGTCAGCTTGACCCCCAGCAGCCAGCCGGCCTTGCCCGCCTCGGACCATTCCACCCCGGTCAGCCAGGCCACGGGCATGAACAGCCAGCCGAGCAGCCGCTCGACCGTGACATGGTCGCCGAACAGCCAGAAGCCGCCCAGCATGACGTTCACCAGCGCCACCAGGGCCACGAACACGATCAGCACGGCCGAGATGTTCAGCACCACCATCAGGCCGTCGGAGGTGCCCTTCACGATGGCGTCGATGGCGCTGTCGTACTTCAGGGCCGAGTCATAGTCGGCGTGCGCCCCGCCCTCGCCGGGCTTTTCCGGGATCATGACGCGGGCCAGCAGGATGCCGGCCGGGGCCGAGACGATCGAGGCCACCAGCACGTGTCCGGCGGCGTTGGTCAGCACCGGCGCCAGGATGGCGGCGTAGGCCACCATGGTCGATCCGGCCACCGTGGCCAGCCCCACCACCATCAGCAGGAACAGTTCCGACCGGGTCAGCTTGTCGAGATAGGCCCGGATCACGATCGGGCTCTCGATCATGCCGAGGAAGATGTTGGCCGCCACCGCCAGCGCCGAGGCGCCGCCCAGCCCCATGGTGCGCTGGAACAGGATGCCGAAGCCGTGGGTGATCCACTTCAGCACCTTCCAGTGCCACAGCAGCGCCGACAGGGCCGAGATCACCAGGATCAGCGGCAGCACCTGGAAGGCGAAGGTGAACAGGGCCGGCTCGTTGGTCACCGCATAGGGCTGATCGCCCCCGGCCAGATAGCCGAACACGAACTGCGTGCCCCGCTGGGTCGCCGCGTTCAGCCCGTCGACCGCCCCCGTGATCGCCGCCAGCACCGCCCGCGAGCCGGGGATGGCGAACAGCGCCAGCACCAGCGCCGCCTGCGCCGCCACCGCCCCCAGGGCCAGCTTCCACGGAAAGGCCCGCCGGTTCTCGGACAGCGCCCAGCAGGCGCCGACGACGACGACGAGCCCGAGCAGGCTCTGGAGATTCAGCAGGTTGAACATGAAGGCCTTCCGCGCCCGGCTCCCCACCGGGATTCGTCCCGTTGAACGACACGCGCGGCCGTCTGGCAAGCGCCGACGGAGCTCGCCCCGCCAAGCTTCCGCCACGATGGCGTCGCTCAATCACGAAACCGTGATCGGCACGGACGGGAGATCGCGATGCGCAAGACGGCGACGGCGGGCCTCTGCCTGCTTCTGGCGACGACGACGGCGGGATGCGACCAGCCGGCTGGCGAGATCGCCAACACCAATGAGTCGGTGAATGCGGAGATCATGGCGCCGGCCGCGGACGCGGCGGCGGATGCCGGCGCGCCGCCGCCCGCCGCCGCCCCGCCGGCCGAGGCCGCCGCCGCTTCCGGCT
>JAEYTA010000129.1 GCA_023434265.1 Pseudomonadota bacterium | reverse complement strand
GGTCGGGGGCCGGGATGGCGTAGCCGCCCGAGCCCTGGCTGCGCAGCCAGGCGATGAGGTTGATGCGGGTCTGCTGGTCGCGGATGCCGGCGAACGACATCTTGGTGCCCGGCACGTGGCGGCCCGGATTGGTGATGAACTGGTCCAGCTCGTCGTAGGTCCAGGTCGGGGCCTCGGCCTTGTGGGCGCTCATGGCGTCGGAATAGGCGAAGCCGGCCGCGTGCATCACCGGTCCGCCGACGACGCCGAACAGGTTCGGGCCGATGCCGTTGGGGCCGCCCGAGGCGACGTTGTGGCAGGCCTGGCAGCGGGCGAAGGCGGCCTCGCCTGCGGCGAGATCGGCGGCCGGCAGCACCGTGCCCCAATCCGGCGGCAGCACGACTTCGGCAGCCCCGCCCTCGGCCTCGTCCGGCGCGTCGACGAAGTAGCCCATCTTTTCAGGGGCTTCGGTGTGGTAGATGGCGCCCGTCAGCTGCTGAACGCCGATGATGACGAAGGCGGTCGCCAGACCGGCGCCCAGAATCTTGTTCCACTTCAGATCGCCGCTCATGCGCGTCGTCGCATCCCGTCCGTTAGGGCCCGGCCGCGGAGACGGCGGGCGAATTCTTGCGTGGGCGTCTCTTACACGCTAGCGCCGCCTTCGCAACCGGCCCGGACCCGACCGGGCGTCGCAGGCGGCGTCTGACCGATGAATCCCCTGATCCTGATCCCGGCCCGCATGGCCGCCACCCGCCTGCCCGGCAAGCCGCTGGCCGACATCGGCGGCCAGCCGATGATCGTCCGCGCCTACCAACAGGCCGCGGCCTCGGGCCTGCCCGTCGCCGTCGCCGCCGGCGACTCGGAGATCGTCGCCGCGGTCGAGGCCGCCGGCGGCCGCGCCGTGCTCACCGACCCCGACCTGCCCTCCGGCTCGGACCGCATCCGCGCGGCGCTGCACGCTGTCGACCCAGACGGCCGCCACGACGCCGTGATCAACCTGCAGGGCGACATGCCCTTCGCCGACCCGAGCCTCGCCCGCGCCTGCGCCGACCTGCTCGCCGCCGAGCCGGCCTGCGACATCGCGACCCTCGTCGCGCCCGAGGCCGACGCCTCCGATCGTTCGAATCCGGACGTGGTCAAGGGCGTGCTGGCGCTGCCCGAAGGGGCCCGCCACGGCCGCGCCCTCTACTTCACCCGCTCGACCCTCTACGGCGACGCTCCCGTCTGGCGTCACATCGGCCTCTACGGCTACCGCAGGCCGGCGCTGGAGCGCTTCTGCGCGGCCTCGCCCTCGCCGCTGGAGAAGCGCGAAAAGTTGGAGCAGCTGCGCGCACTGGAGATGGGGATGCAGATCTGGGCCGCGGTCATCGACGAGGCCCCGCTGTCCGTGGATAACCCGGCGGACCTGGCGGCGGCGCGGGCGCTGGCCTAGGGACCGAACCCGTCCACCCACGCCTGCAGCAATGTCCGCGCGATGGCGATGCGCGCCGGGGCCTTGATCGCGGGGTGGCTGCCGGCCAGCACGGCCCGGGCCTCGTCCCGGGTGAGCCAGGCCACCGCCTCGAGCTCTGTCTGGTCCGGCGCCGCCTGATCGGAATCCACCTCACAGATCAGGCCGATCATCAGCTGCCCCGGAAACGGCCACGGCTGGCTGGAGTGGTAGCGCACCGCCGTCACCCGCAGCCCCGCCTCCTCGGCCACCTCGCGGGCGCAGGCTTCCTCGATCGACTCGCCCGGCTCGAGGAAGCCGGCCAGCGCCGACATCCGGCCGGCCGGCCAGCTGGCCTGGCGGCCCAGCAGGCAGAGCGGCTCGGCCCCGCCCTTGTAGACGGGCAGCATGATGGTCACCGGGTCGACGCGCGGGAAGTGCTCGGTCCGGCAGGCGGGGCAGACCCGTTTCCAGCCGCCGCAGGCGTCCGCGCTTTCCACGCCGCAGGCGGCGCAGAAGCCGTGCCGCCCGCGCCAGTCGAACAGGCTCTTCGCCGTCCCCGCCATGGCCGCCTCGGGGCCGGTCAGCAGGGCGGCGGCCTCACGCATCTCCGGAAAGGCCCCCAGCCCGGCCAACGGCCCGGCCGTGGGGTCGAGCGAACCCTCCACCTCGACGGCGAACACCGGCGCGTCCTTCCACAATCCCAGGAACGCCTCCCGATCGGGGACCACCGTCCGCGCCTGACCGAGCCCCAGCCACGCCAGCCGCGGCCCGTCGGCATGATCCTCGACCAATGGCCGCCCCTGCCAGATCACCATGGCCACGGCTTCGGGATTCGCCGCCTGCTCCGCCAGCCACGCCGGATCGTTGCGCCGGTCGCCGGCGCGGTCGAGCGGATTGCCGGCGAAGGTGTTCAGTGCGGGAAGGGGCATGGCGGCCTTCTAGCGCGGCCGCGCTTGCATCGGCGAGCCCGAACCGTCATATCCCCGCTCGGAGATCGCGGGCGAAGGCTTCGCCAACCTGGTCAGGGCCGGAAGGCAGCAGCCACAACGAATCCCCCTTCGGGTCGCGGTCTCCACCTTAACCCCCACATCTTGCGATCCCGCCCTTAGCGTCCGCGCTCTCTCGCGCTAAGACGAAGCCATGAGCGACGCCGACCCGAGTCTCGACGGTCCCCCCTGGGACGAGGACGCCCCCGCGCCCGAGGCCGAGGAGCGCGATCCCAACACCGAGGACATGTTCGGCGCGCCCGAGCCCGCCGGCATGCGTGAGGCCGAGGCCGCCGCCGCGCCCGCCGAATCGGCCTCGACGCCGAAGAAGGCCGCCGCGAAGGCCGTGCCGGCCGCCGCCGGGGCCGCCGCCGACGATGGCGAGGCCTATACCGTGCTGGCGCGCAAATACCGCCCGCGCACCTTCGAGGACCTGATCGGCCAGGAGGCCATGGTCCGCACCCTGACCAACGCGTTCGCCACCGGCCGCATCGCCCACGCCTTCATGCTCACCGGCGTCCGCGGGGTGGGCAAGACGACCACCGCCCGCCTGCTGGCCCGGGCCCTGAACAACGAGACCGACGTCATCGACCGCCCGTCGCTGGCGCTGAGCCCAGACGGACGGCACGACGCCGCCATCATGGCCGGCCAGCACATGGACGTGATGGAGATGGACGCGGCGTCCCATACGGGCGTCAACGACATCCGGGATATCCTCGACAGCGTTCGCTATGGGCCGGTCGAGGCGCGGTACAAGGTCTACGTTCTCGACGAGGTCCACATGCTGTCGACGCAGGCGTTCAACGCCCTGCTCAAGACGCTGGAGGAGCCGCCGCCGCACGCCAAGTTCATCTTCGCGACCACCGAGATCCGCAAGGTGCCGGTGACCATTCTCAGCCGCTGTCAGCGCTTCGACCTGCGGCGGGTGGAGCCGGAGATCCTCGTCGACCACCTCGGCCGCATCGCCGAGCGCGAGGGCATGCGCATCGAGCCGGACGCCCTGGCCCTGATCGCCCGCGCCGCCGAGGGCTCGGTGCGCGACGGCCTGTCCCTCCTCGACCAGGCCCTGGTGCAGGCCGAGAAGGGCGAGCTGGTGCCGACTTCCACCGTCCGCGACATGCTGGGCCTCGCCGACCGCAGCCAGACCATCGCCCTGTTCGAGGCGATCATGGCCGGGCGCACGCCCGAGGCGCTGGAGAGCTTCCGCACCCTCTACGGCTATGGCGCCGACCCGGTGCAGGTGACCAACGACCTGCTCGAGCACTGCCACGCCGCCTCGGTGGCCAAGATGCTGGGACCGCAGGCCACGCGCCTGCCCAACGACCAGGCCCAGAAGCTGGCCGCCCTCGGCTCGGTTATCTCGGCCGGGACCCTTGCGCGCGTGTGGCAGATGCTGCTCAAGGCGCTGGACGAGGTGCGCCGCGCGCCCAGCCCCGCCGACGCGGTCGAGATGGCCATCGTCCGCCTCGCCTACGCCGCCGACCTGCCGGGTCCGGAAGAGGCGCTGAAAGCCCTGCGCGACGGCGAGCCGGTCGGCGGCGGCGCCGCGCCGCGCGGCCCATCCGGCGGCGGGGGCGGCGGCGCCTC
>JAEYTA010000217.1 GCA_023434265.1 Pseudomonadota bacterium | reverse complement strand
GCCCAGGGACGGGCGGCCTCGACCCGGCAGACCATCGACGCCGCCCGCGCGGCCATGGCCTCGGCCGAGCCGGACGCACCGGCGCGCTCGGGCTTCGGCCTCAAGCGCGGCGGCAAGTCGCGGCTGCAGGAGCGGCTCGACAAGCAGGCCGGCAAGGACGGCGGCACGGTGCGCAAGGCGCTGGGCGCCTCGGCCGTGGCGGTGGTGCTGACCGCCGGCGGCGCGCTGGCTTTCACCGAGCTGACCGGTTCGGCCATCGCCATCCCGGGGGCTCCGGGCGCGGCCGCGGCGGACGAGGTCCAGCCGATCGCCGCCCTCGCCGCCGCGCCGGTCGATCTGGCGCGCGGGGAGGAACTGTACGAACAGGCCACCGCCCAGCTCGACGCCGACGATCTGGCCGGCGTCGACACCCTGCGCCAGGCCGCGGGCCTCGGCTACGCGCCCGCCCAGCTGCACCTCGCCGGCCTCTATCAGGAAGGCGGCCGCGGACTGGCGACCAATCCGGTCGAGGCCCGCACCCTGACCCGCCGCGCCGCCGACAGCGGCGACGCCCGCGGCATGCACGCCTACGGCATGTACCTGTTCGACGGCGTCGGCGGCCCGCGCGACCGCTCCGAGGCCCTGACCTGGCTGCTGCGCGCGGCCGAGCGCGGTCTGGTCGACAGCCAGTACAACGTGGCGCGGCTGTACGAGACCGGCGACGAGGGCATCGCGGCCGACCCGACCCAGGCGCTCAAGTGGTACGTGGTCGCGGCGGGGGCGGGCGAGGGCGACGCCGAGGCGGCCGCCGGGCGCCTGCAGGCTTCGCTCCCGCCCGCCCAGCGCGATCGCGCCCGGTCCGAGGCGGAGCGTTTCGCCGTCGAGCCGCTCGCCTGACGCGCGCCCCGCCGGCCGGAACGGGCGCATCGGCTTGCGCCCCGGTCGCGGCGCGTTCAGGACAGTCTCACCGTCGCCTCTCCGGCGCCTGACCTCAGTTCCAGCCGAAGGCGCGTCCTTTGGATATCTACCTGCCGATCGCCGAGGTTTCGGTGAACTGGCCGCTCCTGGTGATGCTGGGCGCGACGGTCGGTTTCGTCTCCGGCCTGTTCGGCATCGGCGGCGGCTTCCTGATGGCCCCGATCCTGATCTTCCTCGGCATTCCGCCATCGGTGGCGGTGGCCAGCCAGGCCAGCCACGTGGTCGCCTCCTCCACGTCCGGGGTGATCAGCTACGCCGGGCGCAAGGCCATCGATTTCCGCATCGGCGGCATCATGGCCGGCGGCGGGGTGCTGGGCGCGCTGCTGGGGGTCGAGCTGTTCCGCTACCTGCGCCTGCTCGGCCAGGCCGACCTGGCGGTGGCCCTGTCCTACCTGATCTTCCTCGGCGCCATCGGCACCCTGATGCTCTACGAGAGCCTGGGCGAAATCCTGAGACGCATCCGCGGCGAGGTGGTGACGCACAAGGAACGGCGTCGGCCGATGTGGCTGTACGGCCTGCCCCTGCGCATGCGCTTCCCCCGGTCGGGCCTGTACATCAGCGCCATTCCGCCCTTCGCGCTCGGCGCCTTCGCCGGGGTGCTGTCGGCCATCATGGGCGTCGGCGGCGGCTTCATCCTCGTCCCGGCCATGCTCTACGTGCTGCGCATGAAGGCCGGGGTGGTGGTCGGCACCAGCCTGTTCCAGATCATCGTCACCACGGCGATGACCACCATCCTCCAGTCCGGGCGCAACCAGACCGTCGACATCGTGCTGTCGACCATCCTGCTGCTCGGCGGCGTCGTCGGGGCCCAGTACGGGGCGCGCTGGTCGGGACGGTTCCGGGCCGAGGAGCTGCGCGCCGTGCTCGGCCTGATCGTGCTGCTGGTCGGCATCCAGATGGGGCTGGAGCTGTTCGTGCGGCCGTCGGAGCTGTTCGCCTTCGCGCCGGGGGCGGTCGACCGATGATGCAGGCCCTGCCGCCCCCGCCGCCCGCCGCCGTCGCGCCCGCGCCGGAACGCTCGGTCGCGACCCTGGACGAGGTGCGCGTCGCCGCCGCCCTGACCGACGCGCGGGTGATGGTCGACTCCAGCTTCCGCGGCGCCTCGATCGTGCTCTACGGAGCGGTGTTCAATCCGTCCGACACGCCGGCCGACGTGGTGGTCGTGGTGCGCGGCCCCGACGCCCCGGTGCGCCTGGTCAAGAAGACCCGCAACATGGGCGTGTGGCTGAACAGCCGGCCGGTGCTGTTCGAGGGCGCGCCCGGCTTCTACATGACCGCCTCGACCCGGCCGCTGGGCGACATCGCCGAGTTCGGCCAGCTGCGCCGGCTCGGGGTCGGCCTCGACCACCTGCGCATCAACGCGCCGGAGGAGAGCCGCACCGTCACCCGCTACGGGGTGCGCGACGTGGTGGTCAGCCGGCTGGGCGAGGACTACCTCGACTGGCGCCGGGCGGTGATCCGCCTGCGCGAGGCGGCGGCGCTCTACAACAGCGATCCGCAAGGGGTCGAGTTCGTCGACGAGGGCCTGTTCCGCGCCGAGGTCGAGCTGCCGGCGGTGGCCCCGACCGGCCGGTATTTCGCCGAGGTCTGGCTGTTCCAGGAGGGGGAGCCGGTGTCGGTGTCGAACCTGACCCTGACGGTCGAGAAGGTCGGGCTGGAGCGCGACATCTACGAATTCGCTCATCGTCGGCCGTGGAGCTACGGCGTGCTGTGCGTGATCCTCGCCGCCTTCACCGGCTGGGGAGCCAGCCGGGTGTTCCGGAGGGAGTAGGTCTCAGCTCGCCGCGAACTCGCTGAGCGCGTCGATCACCGCCCGGTTCTGGTCCTCGGTCCCGACGGTGATCCGCAGGCACTCGGGCAGGCCGTAGCCGCCGACGGGGCGGACGATGACACCCTTGGAGTTCAGGTAGTCGTTGGCGCGGGTGCACTGGTCGGGGTCCCTGAAGCGGACCAGGACGAAGTTGCCGGCCGAGGGCAGGACGTCGAAGCCGAAGCCGCGGATGGCCTGGGTCAGGCGCGGGCGCCAGGTGTGGATCAGGTCGCGCGAGGCCTTCTGGTGCGCCTCGTCGCCGAGCGCGGCGACGGCGGCCTCGATGCCGGGCACCGAGACGTTGAAAGGCAGGCGGATGCGGTCGACCGCCTCGGCCACCTTGAGCGGGGCGTAGCCGAAGCCGATGCGCAGGCCGCCGAGGCCGTGGATCTTGGAGAAGGTGCGGGTGACGACGATGTTTTCGGCGTCGCGGGCGAGGCCGAGGCTGGTCTCCCAGTCGGGCTCGGTGACGTATTCGGCGTAGGCCTCGTCGATGACCAGCAGGATGTCCGGGCGCAGGCCCGCGTGCAGGCGGCGGATTTCCTCGCCGGTGTTGTAGCTGCCGGTCGGATTGGACGGGCTGGAGACGTAGACGATGCGGGTGCGCTCATCGACCTCGGCGAGCAGGGCTTCGGGCGTGGCCTTGAAGTCGGGTTCCGGGGCCAGTTTGACCTCGGCCTGGTTGGCCCTGGCCGAGATACGATAGGCGAGGAAGCCGTACTGGCCGGTGACGATGTTGTCGCCGGGGGTCAGGTAGGTCTGGTTCAGCAGGGCGAAGACCTCGTCCGAACCGTTGCCGAAGATCAGCCGCTCGGGCTCCAGCCCGTGGTGGTCGGCCACCGCCTGGCGCAGTTTGGTCGCCCGCCCGTCGGGGTAGATGTGGATGTTGCGGACCGCCGCCTCGAAGGCCTCTCGCGCCTTGGGACCGGCGCCCAGCATGTTCTCGTTGGAGGACAGCTTCATCGGCTCGGCGACGCCCTCGATCCGCGACTTGCCGCCGACGTAGGGGGCGATGTCGAGAATGCCGGGCTTGGGCGTCGGGAGATCGGTCATGCGGGCTCTCAGAATACGGGGCCGGCGCCGATGACGCCGTTCAGGTCGCCGGGAGCGTTGGCAAGCCTCCCGTCCTCCGCCTGCACATAGCCCGCCAGCACGAACAGCTTCAACCCGCCGGCGGCGATCAGCGGCGCGGCGACGAGGCCGGCCCCGGCCAGGGCGGCGACGATGCGGGCGTCCGGCAGGGCGCTGTCGGTGGCCCAGAAGGTGCGGTCGTCGCCGGTCGGCCCGGGCGCGGCGCGGCGCACCATCAGGGCGCGGGGATGGCCCGCCCCGTGGTCCGGCAGGGCGGCGACCACCCGCAGGTCGGGCTCGGCCAGCAGCCGCCCCCACCAGGCCGAGGACGGGGTCAGGTCCATCAGGGCGCGGCCGCCGTCGCGCGCGGCCTGCAGG
>JAEYTA010000163.1 GCA_023434265.1 Pseudomonadota bacterium | reverse complement strand
GTGTTACTCACCCGTCCGCCACTAACTCCGAAGAGTTCGTTCGACTTGCATGTGTTAGGCCTGCCGCCAGCGTTCGCTCTGAGCCAGGATCAAACTCTCAGGTTGAGTTGACTTCTGACCTAAGCATGACAGCACCGAAGCGCCGTCTGGCATTAGTTCTACGTATTCTTGACGAGATCCCACGAGATCGATCCGAAGACCAATCCATGGTGTCTTTTCAAAAAGACCGCAGATGTCAGTGTCGAGATAACCTCGAAGGGTTATCGCCAGGACACCGCCGCCTGCGTTTCTCTTTCCAGATCAACGATTTCAAAGACCCAGGAACCGGAGAACCGGCCCCACCGTTTAGCGCCCGGTTGCGGCGGAGGCGGCGATTTAGTCGCCTCGGTTTTCCGTGTCAAGCGGTTCTTTTGGAGAAGAACCTCTTTTCGACGGCCCCGCCCGGAAGCGAGGGAGGCGGGTGTTTACCGCCTCATTCTTCCGCGTCAAGTGGTTCTTTTTGAAGAAGAACCTCTCTCTGCGAAACCGCCCCGGAGGGCGGCGGAGGCGGCTCTCTAAGGAAGGCCGATCTCCGTGTCAACCGGGCTTTTCAGCCATTTCGCGGAGGGGAAGATCGGGACCTTCCAGACCGCAAAAAACCGCCGAGTGAAGCCGGAGGGGCTTCCCTCTGTTTCGTAGCGACGATTCGATTGGAGCGCGGAACCTAACCAGTTCGCTTCCGAAAATCAAGAGACCTTCGCCTCTTTCTTCCGGTGGGGTCGGGAGGCTTTCGTCTCCGCGGCCCCGGCGGCCGGCCCGTTTCCGAGCGAGGCGGCGATATACGCAGCGCCCTTTTCGTCCGCAACCCGATTCTGACGGTTTCTCGAACTTTCTCGCCGACTCCGGGTCGGCCGACATCGATACGTTCGTCGCTCAGCCCGCCGCTATATAGGTGCGCAGGGATTCCGCCTCGCGAGTGGCCTCGTCGATCTGGCACTTCACGACGTCGCCGATCGAGATCACCCCGTCCAGGCGGCCGTCGACCAACACGGGCAGATGGCGAATCCGGCGATCGGTCATCCGCTGCATCAGGACGCCCACGGTCTCGGAGGGCATGGCGAAGACGACGTCCCGGGTCATGAAGTCGGAAACCGGCCGCGACAGGGCCGACTCGCCCCCGCCGGCGATCGCCCGCACCACGTCGCGTTCGGACAGGACGCCGACAACCCGCTCGGCGTCGCAGACGATCATGGCCCCGACGCGCCGGCGCTCCAGTTCGGCGCAGGCGTCGCCCAGCCGGAGATTCGGCGTCACCGACCAGACCGCATGGCCCTTGCCCTTGAGAATCTCGGCGACCAGCATGGCGGCTCCTCCTCCGTCTGACGGGAGCGGCCGCGGACGGGGCCGCTTCAGCGGGAAGGGTCGCCCAGATCGTCTGACGAATCAAATGCCGACGGCTTCGGTCCCCAGAGACGCCGCCAAGGCCCGATGAGCAGCAGTCCCGCGAGATAGCCGAAGGCATGCGCCTCCCAGGCGACGCCGGTCCCTTCCATCCCCGGCGCGAGGCCGATCAGCCCCGCACCGGCGTTGACGACCATCAGGATGACGGAGATCTGCACGACCCGGCGATCCGACAGCGGGCGCAGCCGTCCGTCGCGGCGGCCGAGGAGGCGGATCGCCGCTCCCATGAGTCCGAACACAGCCCCGGAGGCGCCGACCGCGAGGTCATGGCTGCCGAACCGGACGAGGCCGAAGCCGAGCGCGCCGACGACTCCGCATGCAATATACAGGAGGAGGAAGGCCGCGGCGCCGCGCAGCCCCGGGAACAGCCGGGCCACCGGCGGGCCGAAGGCGAGCGCGCCGAGGGCGTTCATCGCCACGTGCGCCCAGCCGGCGTGCAGGAACATCGAGGTGACCAGACCCGGCCACCAGCCGCCATCCCGCAGGGACGCCGGCCGAAACGCCAGTCCCGCCATGGCGTCGGACCACCCCGCCCGCTCCTGCAACAGGAAGAACGCGGGCATGGAAACGGCCAGCGCCACGGCGACTGCAGGGGCGTTGAATATCCGTTCGCGCGGGGAATCGGTCAGGGCCTAGCCTCAAGGAGATGCGAGGCTGCCGATCTGGGGGACGGCTCCGGGTCTGGCAAGCGCTTCTTAATAACCATGATCCAGATTGGCGCGCAGGGTCCCTGGCGGCCCGTTAACCGTGCTCTAGCGGGAGGGGCCTCATGTCCGGTACGAAATGGGCCGCCGCAGCGGCGGCGATCGCCGCGCTCGCGATTCCGGGCGCCGCCGCCGCCCAGTCCGCGGGTTCGAGCGGGATGAGCGGCTACCAGGCGGGTTACGGCGGGTCGCGCTACACCACCGCCCGACCGCAGACCGGATCGACCCGCGACGAGAACGGCAACCGGCTGATCGTCAACGGCATCATCCAGGCGGGCGCCAGCGCCTACTCCAGCGCCTCGGGCGGCGTCTCCTCGACGTGGAGCGGCGCCGGCGGCGGCGGGACCACGATCGGCGGTTCGACCGCCATCGGCAACAGCCTGAACGTGGTGGTCCAGGGCAACCACAACACCGTCATCGTCAACTCCCGCCAGGTCAACAACGGCGACGTCACCGCCGGTACGGCCCTCAACGGCACCCTGAGGCTTCCATGACCCTCGGCCGCCCCTCGCGTCGCGTGAAAGCCGTCGCCGCCGTCTGCAGCGTCGCGACCCTGCTTGGCGGCTGCATCTCGTCGTCCGCAGGGCCACGGGGCACCTATGCGACGCCGATCGGCAACGCCCCGGTGATCGCCAACCCGACCCCCTATTCGGCCGCCCTGTACTGCATGGCGGACTACGCCCGCCGATACAACCTGCCCTCCCCCCGCATCGCCATCGGGCGGATCGCCGACTACACCGGCACGGTTTCGGCCGACGGCGGCCGCCAGATCACCGGCGGCGCCTCGCTGATGGCCATGACCGCACTGGCCAAGGCCGGGGCCCGGATCGTCGAGCGCTACGACACGTCGGTCGGCGAGATGGAGCTCCGATACGCCAACAACCGGCTGATCGGCGACGAAGGTCCGGGTGGCGCCGATGATCCGCAATACCGGCGCATCCTGGCCGGCTCGGTGCCCGGATCGGACTTCTACATCATCGGCGGCATCACCGAGGTGAATTACAACATCCGTTCCGGCGGCTTCGACATGGCCGCCGGTCAGGCCGACACCGACACGCCGCTGTCGGCCGCCTTCGCCGGCAAGGCCTTCGTCATGAACGTGGCCATCGACCTGCGCCTGGTTCAGACCACCACCTTCGAGGTCGTGGACGTCATCTCCTACCAGAAGCAGATCATCGGCCGCGAAGTCTCGGCCGGGGTGTTCGACTTCCTGAACGGCAACGTCTTCGACATGTCCGCCGGCGAAGGCGGGCTGGAGCCGGTGCAGCTGGCGGTGCGGGCCCTGATCGAACGGGCCACCGTCGAGTTCATGGCTAACCTCTACGGCGCGCCGGGTCCCGACATCTGCCTGTCTGCGGGTCCCGATCCACTGGGCGGCACCGTCGGTCCGACCGGCGGCTACTACCCCGCCTACCCCAACACGGACACGAACAATGGCGAAACCCGCGCGGATCCGTCTCGTTGGCACGATCGCCGCGACGTCGCTGTGCGTCGCAGCCGCTACTGAGGCCGCGGCGCAGACGCCGCCGCCCGATTCGATCGTCCTGAACCAGCAGCTCCAGCTGGGCGACGTCTTCTCGCACCAGACGATCAACGTCGTCGACGCCCAGGACCAGGTCACCGCCGACACCTCCGCCCAGGGCAACTCGGCCTCTGGCGCCATCGAGAGCGGCAGCGCGATCACGGTGCGGTCCGACCAGGACATGCGCGGCGACGCCACCGCCCGGACCGATGTCGTCCTGGGCGGCGAAACCTGGGGCGAGGTCAACGTCACCACCCAGGCCGGCGGCAATTATCTCGCCGTCAGCGCCTACGATTCGAATCTGACCGTGGATGCGGCCCAGTCCAACACCGGCGGCCTGGTCAGCGCCGTCAGCGAGGTCGGAGATTCGTCGGCCCGCCTGCACGCCGGCGGCAATGTGGCGGCCTCGGCCATCTCCAACACCGTGGCGCTGTACGGCGAGGGCTCCCTGCTCCAGGGCGACGTCGACCAGGCCAGTTCGGCGACCGTGCGCTCGTTCAGCCGCATCCAGAGCCAGTACATTCCGGCCACGGCGGCCGTGACGGCCGAGTCCATCGGCAACGCCGTCGCCGCGACCAGCGGGCAGACGTCCGGGCAGGATCTGTCGATCGTCCAGAGCTCGACCGGCGACTTCCTCGAGGCCGACGCCAGCGCCAACGCCGGCAACGCCTGGGATCTGGCCGCCCGCGCCCGCGCCACCGCCAACCAGGCCGTCCTCAACAACCAGGGCGGCGCGGTCGTCGCCGCCTCGAGCCAGGCGAACAGCAGCTTCGTGCGCGCCGCGGCCCTGACCACCGCCTACGACTACGGCCGCGCCGAGGCCTACGCGCGGGGCGCCGCCAACGAACTGGTGGTCGGCAACAACGACATCTACGTCGAGATCGACAACACCCAGCTCAACTCGGGCGGCGTCGACGTCAGCGCGACCTTCTCGGGGACCAACGGCTACGACGTCTACGTCGGAGCCGACGCGGTCGGGAACGCCGTCACCGGCTACGCCTGCGCCGACTGCGAAGGCTATCTGGAAGCCACCAACAGCCAGACCAACAACGGCGACGTCTCGGCGCGGGCGTCCAGCACGGTCGCCGGCTCCAACCGGGCGGTGATCGCCGGGGCCAACGCCGTCGGCAACTCGGCCACCTTCCACGTCTCACGGCCGACACATTAATCTTCTGTAACTTGAGCCGGTCCCGCCCGCGCAGAAGGGTTGCGCGGGGCGTCGGCGTTTCTGAAACTTCGCGGTCCTTCCTGTTTTCCGGCCCTCGCCTGGCGCGTCGGCCCATCGGAGTGACCGCTGATGCGATCCGCCCGCCTTCTTCTGCTCGCCGCCGCCTCGCTGTCGGTCCTCGCCACCGCCGTCCCGGCGCTCGCCCAGACGGCGCAGCCGTCCGACCCGTGGGCGCAGGCGACCAGCGACGTTCCGGCCGACGCCAATGTCCGCTTCGGCGTCCTGCCCAACGGCATGCAGTACGCCATCCTGCGCAACGCCACCCCGCCGGGCCAGGCTTCGTTCCGGCTGCGCATCGACGCCGGCTCGCTGATGGAGAACGAGAACCAGCTGGGGCTGGCGCACTTCATGGAGCACATGGCCTTCAACGGGACGACCAACGTCCCGGAGAACGACCTGCTGCGCATCCTCGAACGACTCGGCCTGGCCTTCGGCGCGGACACCAACGCCTACACCGGCTTCGACGAGACGGTGTACATGCTCGAACTGCCGCGCACGAACGACGAGACCGTCGACACCAGCCTGCGCATCATGCGCGAACAGGTCTCGGAGGCGCTGATGGCCCCTCGGGCCATCGAGGAAGAACGCGGCGTGATCGAGGGCGAGGAGCGGCTGCGCAACACCCCGGGCCTGCGCTCGGTGAAGGCCCAGCTGGCCCTGCTGGCGCCGGGCCAACGCATCTCGCAGCGACTGCCCATCGGCGACCTGACCATCATCCGCAACGCGCCGCGCGAACGCTTCGTGGAGTTCTACGACGCCTATTACCGGCCGTCGCGGGCGACCTTCGTGGCGGTGGGCGACTTCGACGTCGACGTGATGGAGGCGAAGATCCGCGGCGCCTTCGAAAGCTGGCGGCCCCGCGCCGCCGACGGACCGGAGCCCGATCTCGGCACGGTCGCGCCCCGTGAGCCGGAGACCCGCATCCTCGTCGAGCCCGGCATCCAGTCGTCGATCCAGCTAAACTGGATCCGCAATCCCGAGCGCGATCCCGACACGGTGGCCGAGCGGCGCGAGGACCTGGTCCGCGGCCTCGGCGTCGCCGTCCTCAACCGCCGCCTGGGGGAGATCGCCCGCACTGACAATCCGCCCTTCTCGGCGGCCGGCGGCGGCGAATCCAGCCTGGCCGACAGCCTCGACATCGCCCTTGTGACCGCCCAGTTCGCACCGGGCGAATGGAAGCGCGCCCTCGAGGCGATCGAGCAGGAGCAGCGCCGCCTGGTCGAGTTCGGTGTCTCCGACGCCGAGCTGCAACGCGAGATCACCGACATCCGGGCGTCGCTCCAGAACGCCGTGGCCGGGGCGGCGACCCGCCGCACGCCGCAACTGGCCAGCCAGCTGGTGAGCGCCGTGAACGACAAGGATGTCTTCAGTTCCCCCGCGACCAACCTCGAACTGTTCAACGCGGCGGTCGAGGGCCTGACGGCCGCCGAGGTCAGCGAAGCGGTGAAGTCGGTGTTCCAGGGGGAAGGCCCGCTGGCCCTGCTCATCACGCCCGTGGAGATCGAGGGCGGCGAGGCGGCTGTGACCGCCGCGCTCGAGGCCTCGCGTCAGGTTCCGGTCGCCCCCCCGGCGGCCCAGGCCGACCTCGAGTGGCCCTACGCCAGCTTCGGAGAGCCGGGCGCGGTCGTCGACCGGCGCGAGATCGCCGAACTGGGGACGACGGTCGTGACGTTCGCCAACGGCGTGCGGCTGACGGTCAAGCCGACGGATTTCCGGGAAGAACAGATTCTGGTCAGCGTGCGGACCGGAATCGGCGAGCGCGGCCTTCGGCCCGACCGCGCGGATCCGCAACTGCTGGCGTCGCAGGTCGTGCCGCCGGGCGGCCTCGGCCGACTGACCTTCGACGAGCTGAGCCGCACCCTGAACGGACGAATTTACTCGGCCGGGTTCTCGGTGGGCGGCGACAGCTATCAGCTGTCGGGCGCGACCCGTCCGGAAGACCTCGCCCTGCAGACCCAGGTCCTGGCCGCCTACCTGACCGATCCCGGCCTGCGGGCCGCGCCGCTTGAGCTGATCAAGTCGATCTTCCCGCAGCAGATCGACCAGCTGATGGCCACGCCGGGCGGAGCCTTCGCCATCCAGGGTTCCGGACTGCTGGCCAGCGGCGACAAGCGCGAGAGCCTGCCGACGGCGGAAGAGATCGCCGCCTGGACCATCGAAGACCTTCGCGCCGGCGTCACCCAAGGCCTCGCCTCGGGTCCGATCGACGTGGTTATGGTCGGCGACCTGACCGTCGAGGACGCCATCGCCGCCGTGGCCCCGACTTTCGGCGCCCTGCCGGCGCGGGGGCCCGACGCCCAGCCCGCGCCCGGCGCCACGGAGCTGCGCTTCCCGGCCGCGACCGACGAGCCGGTCCGTCTGACGCACAATGGCCCGGCGGAGCAGACTCTCGCCTTCGTCGCCTGGCCGACCACCGACGCGGTCGGCGACCGCACCGACGCCCGCCGCGCCTCGATCCTGTCAGAAGTCCTGAAGCTGCGCGTGCTGGAGGAGATTCGCGAGCGTCAGGCCCTGGCCTATTCGCCCGGCGTCCGCGCCAGCGCCTCCGACGTCTACGAGGACTACGGCATGATCTCGGTCCAGGCCGAGATCGCGGCGGACAAGGTCGACGACTTCTACGCGGCTGTCGATGCGATCACCGCCTCCCTGCGCGACGCTCCGCCCAGCGAGGACGAACTGAACCGCGCCCGGTTGCCTGTCATCGAATCCCTGCGCCGCAGCCAGGCGAGCAACGAGTACTGGCTGGCCCAGCTGGCCGACGTCGCCGCGCGTCCGTCGGATGTAGAGCAGACGCTCACCCACATCTCGGACCTCGAGGCGATCACCCCGGCCGACATCCAGGCGCTGGCGCGCCAGTACCTGCGGCCCGACACCGACTGGCGCGCGGTGGTCGTCTCGTCCCAGGCGGCCGCGGCCGAGTAGGCGAAAAAAGGCCCCGGTCCGAATCGGGCCGGGGCCAGTCGCTTCTCAGGAACGTCGACGAAGCGCCGACATACTCATTCTGCGGATTCCGGGCTGACGGTCCGCTGAACGGGCCGTTCGACGCCGTTCAGAACACCCGGCCGCCCACGCCTCCGTCCAGGGTCATGGTCGCGCCGGACACCGCGACGCCCTCCTGCTCCACGACCTCCTCGCGATAGGCGGTGTAGATTTCCTCGCGCACCATGGTGAGGATCTTCACCCCGGCCCCGTAGCGGCGCAGCAGCGAGCGCTCGTTGCATTCGCGTTCGGCGCGCTGGGCGCGGCATTCGACGGAGCCGCCGCGGCCGTGCCACAGGGCCTCGCCCTTGCGGCAGCTGATCGTCTCGGCCTGATCGAAGCGGACTTCGCCCTGGTATTCGGCCCAGGTCGCCTGCAGCCAGGTGCCGGCGAGGCAGCGATACAGCTCGCCCTCGTAGTCGCCGTGCACCTCGCGGTCCGGCCGCACCTGGGAGGCCGGGTGCGGCACGCTGCGGTCGTCGATGCAGACGGCCTGGATCACCACCCGCTTCTCCCAGCGACGACGCTCCTCGTAGGGCACGCGGATGGTCTGGCGCACCCGCGCGCCCTCGACCATCAGGCCATTGATCGTGGTCGGATACGGCTGGTCGACGGTGACGTAGGCGGAGCCGCCGCCGCTGACCCACACGCTGCCGCCGGCGCGGGCGTTCAGCCCGGCCCGGGCCCGCGCGCCGGCGTCGGCGCTGGCGTTGACATTGACGTTGACGTTCAGATTGCCGCCGCCGCTGCAGCACGGCGGGGGCGGCGGCGTCTCGCAGCACGGGGGCGGCGGAGGCGGCGGCGGGGGC
>JAEYTA010000193.1 GCA_023434265.1 Pseudomonadota bacterium | reverse complement strand
GTCAGCGTCAGCGCCCGCACCCGCGCCGCATCGGCGACCGCGGCATCCTGCCCCGGCCCCGCCAACACCCGGACGGCTGCTTGCATCGGCCCGACGAACAGCGCCTCCAGATCGTGAGGCCGGCGGTGCGCCCGGTCGATGTGCGCCTCGATCAGGGCGTCGGCCCAGCCCCGCTCCAGCCCGCGCCGCTCGACGGCTCCGGCCATCGCCTCCAGCACCGGATGGCCCTTGCGCGGCGCCCCGGCGAAGGCGCCGTCCATCTGCTCGGCCCACCAGGTCAGCCGCATCTCGGCCAGCAGCGGCTGGCTCACCTTCGCCGGGATCGCCGCCAGCTCGGCCTCGAAGGCGTAGAGGGCGATCAGGTCGGCGCGCGCCTGTTCGTCGGCGACGAAGCGGCTGGACAGCCAGCGGTCGGGGTCGGCGGCGCGGACCTGGGCGTCGAGATCGGACATGGGCGCCTCATAACGACAAAGGCCGGGAAGGTCGCCCTCCCCGGCCCCGATCGTGCGCGTCGGCGGATCAGCCGAACAGCGTCTGGTACATGGCCATCGAGGTCAGCATCGGCAGCGACAGCAAGAGGTTGATGCGGCTGGCCAGCATGGCGGTGCGGCCGGCGCGGACCTTCACCTCGTCCTCGGCCGGCACCAGGCCCAGCGCGCGCTTCTGGCTCGGCCAGATCACGCCCCAGACGTTGAGGAACATGACGATGGCCAGCCAGACGCCGACGCCCATCAGCACGAAGCCTTTCTGGTCCTCGGTCAGGCCGCCGGCGAAGCCGAAGCTCAGCACCTCGATGGCGTAGGCGTGGCCGCGCATGAAGGCCACGGCGAGGCCGGCGACCACGGTGGCCAGCGCCGACCAGCGGAACCAGAACAGGGCCTCGGGCGCGATGTGCTTGCCGATCGCCGGCTTCAGCTCGGCCGGGATGCCGGGCATGACGCGGATCTGCACGAAGTTGAAATAGTACAGCAGGCCGATCCACAGGATGCCCGACAGCACGTGGACCCAGCGGAACACGGCCTGCCACAGGTCGGCGTCGGCGAAGCTGCGGCCGGACACCTGGGCGAAGGCCCAGATCATCACCAAGGCCATCAGCAGGCTGAGCAGGATGGTGGAGCGGAAGTTGGAAAGCAGTCTGGCGAACATGGCGGCCGCCCCTCCCCGGGCGTCGTGAATCAATGAAGCGCGACCTTACAGCCGCGCTTCACCGACAAACACCGAAAGAAAGTGGGGGCTTTGCCCTTACGGCTGCGAGGCCATGCCCAGCTTGATCGGCTTGGCCTCGTCCGACGAGCCGCCGCGCTTGACGCCCCACAGCAGCAGCACCGGCGCGGCCACATAGACCGAGGAGTAGGTGCCGACCACGATGCCGAAGATCAGGGCGATGGCGAAGGGCTGCAGCGGCCCGCCGCCCAGCACCGCCAGCACGCCGAGGGCGAACAGGGCGGTGACGCCGGTCATGATGGTCCGCGACAGGGTCTCGTTGATCGACAGGTCGATCAGCTCGCCCAGAGGCATCTTCTTGTACTTGCGCAGGTTCTCGCGAACGCGGTCGTAGACGACGACGGTGTCGTTCATCGAATAGCCGATCACGGTCAGCACCGACGCCACCGCCGTCAGGCTGAATTCCATGCCGGTGATGGCGAACAGGCCGAAGGTCAGGATGACGTCGTGGAACAGGCCGATCATGGCCCCCAGGCCGAACTGCCATTCGAAGCGGAACCAGACGTAGATCATCATCAGGACGATGGCGACCGCGAGGGCCAGGACCCCATTGGTCAGCAGCTCGCCCGAGACGGCGGCGCCGACCGCCTCGGTGCGGGTGAACTGCACCGTCCCGAGGTCCTCGGTCAGACCGGCCTTGACCCGGTCGATGGTCTGCGCCGCGGTCTGGCCCTCGATGGTGCCGAACTTGGCCATGGCGTGGTAGCGGCCGGTCGGGTCCGAACCGGGCACCGAATAGCTCTGCACCTGGGCGTCGGGCACGTTCTGCGCCTCGAGGCTGGCGCGGATCTGCGCCAGGTCGACCGGCGTCGGCTCGGTCGACATCTCGATCAGGTTGCCGCCGAGGAAGTCGACGCCGCAGGTCAGGCCGCCGCACTTGTTGTCGGCCGGCCAGACGGTGAAGAAGATCGAGGCGATGACGAGCAGCAGCGACAGCGAGCCGAGCAGCTTCGCATATTTGACGAAGCGGAAGTTCGTCTTGATCGGCAGCAGCTTGATGAGGGGCCAGAACTTGGACATGGGCGACCTCACGACGCGATCGGCAGCTTCTTCGGCCGCGCCACGCGGAACCAGAAGGCGAGAAGGACCTGGGTGACCAGGACGGCGGTGAACACCGAGGTGACCACGCCGATGGACAGGGTCCAGGCGAAGCCCCGCACCGGCCCGGCCCCGAAGTAGAACATGATCAGGGCGGCGAAGATGGTGGTCAGGTTGGCGTCGACGATGGTCACCATGGCCCGGTTGAAGCCGGCGTCCATGGCCGCGATGGGGGATCGTCCGGCGTTCGCCTCGTCCCTCATCCGCTCATAGATCAGCACGTTGGCGTCCACCGCCATGGCCAGGGTCAGGATCAGGCCGGCGATGCCGGGCAGGGTCAGGGTCGCCCCGGTCAGCGACATGGCCGCGACGATCAGCAGGCCGTTCATCAGCAGGGCCACGACCGAGATGCCGCCGAACAGGCCGCCGTAGGACAACACCATGAACACCAGCACGCCGGCGAAGGCGATGAGGGTGGCGATCTGGCCGGCGCGCACGGCGTCGGCGCCCAGCGAGGCGGTGACGCTGCGGCGCTCCTCGACGGTCAGCGGGGCCGGCAGCGAGCCGCCGTTCAGCAGGTTCACCAGCTCCGAGGCGGAGGCGATGGTGAAGCTGCCCTCGATGATCCCCTGGCCGCCGGTGATGGCGCTGTTGATCACCGGCGCCGAGATCACCTTGCCGTCGAGGATGATGGCGAACGGCTTGCCGATGTTGGCGGCGGTCGTCTCGCCGAAGCGGCGCGCGCCCTGGCCGTCGAAGCGGAAGCCGATGGCCGGCCGGTTGTTCTGGTCGGTGGTGACGTTGGCGTTGACCAGGTTCTCGCCCGAGACGATGACGCGGCGCTTGACGAGGTAGGGCGTGCCCTGCTCGTCGAACATCACCTCGGCGTCCGGCGGCACGGCCCCGGCCAAGGCCTCCTGCACCGAATTCTCGACGTCGACCATCTGGAAGGTCAGCTGAGCCGTCTGGCCGATGACCCGCTCCAGCTGGGTCGGATCGCTCTCGCCCGGGGCCTGCACCACGATGCGCTCGGCGCCCTGGCGGGTGATCGACGGCTCGCGCGTGCCGAGGCTGTCGATGCGGCGGCGGACCACCTCGATCGACTGGTCGACCGCGGTGGGGCCCATCTGGGTCAGCGCCTGGTCGGTGTAGGCGTAGCGGACGCGGTTGTCGCCGACGCGGTTGACGGTGCGGTCCGAGACCAGGCCGACGCCGCCGGCCAGCAGCTGGCGCAGGGCGTCGACGGCGGCGTTGGTCTGGCCCGAATCGGCCACGGTGACGATCACGCCGTTGCCGTCGCGGACGATGCCCGAGACCCCGATGCGCGCTTCGGACAGCACCTGGCGGGCGTCCTCGCTGAGGTTGGACAGGCGCTTCTCGCGCATGGCGTCCACGTCGACCTGCAGCAGCAGGTAGGAGCCGCCCTGCAGGTCGAGGCCGAGGTTCAAGGTCGGCTTCGGCAGCCAGCCCGGCAGCGCCTCGCGCTGCGCCGGCGTCAGGGCGTTGCCGTAGGAGAACAGCACCCCCAGCGCGAGGGTGACGGCGAGAAGGATGACCTTCCAGCGTGACAGATGGACCATGCGGGCTGTCCCGAAGCTTTCAGGCGGCCGATCAGGCCTTGGAGTCGTTGGCGGCGATGGCGGTGCGGTTGCGCACCTCGGTGATCATCGCCTTGACCACGCGGACATTCACGCCCTGGGCGATCTCGACCATGGCCTCCTCGTTCTCGACGCGGGTGACCTTGCCGATCATGCCGTTCGACATCACCACGGTGTCGCCGCGCTTGACCGCCTCGATCATCGCCCGGTGCTCCTTCATCCGCTTCTGTTGCGGCCGGATCATCAGGAAGTAGAAGAGGACGAAGATCGCCACGAACGGGGCGAAGTTCACGATAATGGCCATCAGGCCGCCGTCGGCAGCAGTCATCTAAGCGTCCTTGATCGGGCCGGCCGGCTCGCGGCGGCGCCCCCGGAAAATGAGGCGCGGAACCTAGGGCGCGCCGGGCGACTTTGCAACGCGACGCGCCGGCGCGCGTCGGCCGCTGCGCTATCGCGGCAACACGCCCAGGGGATCGACGGCGTTCGGCTCGTCGCCGCGCATCCGCCAGGTCTCGAAATGCATCGACGGGCGGCCGTCGCCGGCGGTCGTGCCCACCGTGCCGATGACCTGCCCCGCCTCGACGTCCTGGCCGTCCTGCACCATCTCCGAGCCGAGGTGGCCGTAGACCGTGCGCCAGCCGTCGCGGTGCACGATCAGCACCGTCAGCCCCTGCCCCGCTAGGTCGTCGCCGACGTAGCCGACCCGCCCGGCCGCCGCGGCGCGCACCTCGGCGCCCTCCGGCGCGGCGATGTTGACGCCGTTGTTGCGCTCGCCCAGCCCGACCGGCCCGAAGCGGCGCACCACCTCGCCGCGCACCGGCCAGTCCAGCGTCACCGTCGTGGCGACGGGCGGCGGCGCGGTCGGCGAAGCGGTGGCGGCCGGCTCGCGCGCCGGCGGCGGCGTGGTCGAGGGCGGCGGCGGCGGCGGAGGCGGCGG